>DXDZ01000041.1 GCA_019115185.1 Candidatus Agathobaculum merdipullorum | reverse complement strand
TGCACTTCGATCGACCAGATATGGGCGCACAGCACCCAGCAAAGCAGCGCAAGCAGCACGAGACCGCCCCACAGCCCGATACGCGGCCGCAGGCGTACGGCCAAAAACGGCATACCACGCCGCTCCACGATATGAACCCGGCAGCCCGTGCGCCCCATGTACCGCCGCAGCGCACGAAACTCCGCAACCGACAGCGTGGCATACATTTCATTCCACGCTGTGCGCTCCATCCGCCGCAGCGTCAAGCCCTCAGCGGCACACAAATTGAGAAAGCGCGGCAGGCTTGCACCCGTCACGCGCACGCGCACCTGTCCGCGCGCCAGACGCCAGAGCCGCGCAAGCATCGTCCCATCCCCTTTCCGTCATCCCGCCGTCGTATACTCCACTGAAACGATCGTCCCGGTGACCGCCAGCTCGTCAAGCGAAAGCGCTGTCAATTCCAGCCCCGCTCCCACGATGCGCACCTCACAGCCACTGCATTTGACGCGCAGCAGCCCTTGCTCATATTCCTGAATGCCGCGATGATTTTCCACCACCACGCGGCTGTTGCCGATGATCTCCACGCGCGGCCGAAAGCCATGCAGATCGTCGATCAGCTCGCCCAACCCGTCATGCGCCATGTGCGTCCCTCCTCTGTTCGGGCTATTGTATGCGGCAGCCGCATCAAACTTGACACTGCCGCATATCCTGATGCATCGGAGGTGCGCGCATGAAGTTGTTTTTGTCTCTCGCCTTATTTGCTGCATTCCTGCTGTTTCCCGCCGCCTGCGCGGACGGCGTGCGCGACGGTCTTTCGCTGGCCGCCGGACAGGCGCTGCCCGCGCTGTTCCCCTTTTTTCTGGCAGGCGGCCTGCTGGTGCGCAGCGGACTGGCGCAGGTGCTTACCCGTCCCGCCGCGCGTCCGCTCGCATGGCTATACCATCTGCCGCCTGCCGCCGCGCCCGCCGTCATTCTCGGTCTGACCGGCGGTTATCCGGTCGGGACGGCCACCACGGTCGATCTGCTGCGGCAAGGGGTACTTTCACGCGATACTGCCGCACGGGTCAATACTTTCTGCAATTGCGCCAGCCCGGGATTTTGCATCGGTCTTGCCGGACTGGGCATTTTCGGCAGCGCACGAACAGGTGCGATGCTGTACGGCATCCACGTGCTGACCGCTTTGTTGACCGGCCTGCTGGTTGCGCGCTCGGCGCCGTCTGCTCCGGAGCATACGACACCCCTTTCCTCGGACAATACACCGCGCGAGAGTTTTTCCGCTGTTTTTTGCGCTGCGGTGCAGCAGGCGGCTGCGACTGCCCTGACCGTCACGGCCTTTCTGACCGTCTTTTGCGTGCTGCTGCGGCTGGTGCAGCCGGTTTTGTCACACCTTCCTTACGGCAACGCACTCTCCGGCATGCTGGAGCTGACCTCCGGTTTGGATGCACTCTCCGCATTGCCGCTGCCGGACAGCGTGAAGCTGACGCTCACCTCGTTTTTGCTTGGTTTCGGCGGACTGGCCGTGCAATTTCAAGCACGTGCTTTGGCCGAACCGGCTGGTCTTCCCATGCAAGGATTTGCCTCCTGTAAGCTGCTGCACGGCGCAATGGCAGCCGCACTCACCGCGTTGCTGATCCGCATTTCCCCCACTACGCTGCCGGCTTTTGCACCAACGGGCACTGCTTTGCAGCAGCGCCACTATCCACTTACTTTCCTGATATTGCTTTTGATGTTGTTTACAATTTGGTCTGGAAAAAAAGCGAAAAATAAGATATAATGGGTCACAGAACATTAGATTGGAGTGACCAGACGCATGAAGCTGAAAAAGCTGTTGCGCAAAAATATCGAACCACGTTGTACTTACTGTGCACATGGCACACCGCTGGCCGACGGCCAGCGCATTGCCTGCCGCCGCCGCGGCGTGGTAGACGGAACCGATCATTGCCGTTCGTTCCGATATGACCCCCTGCGCCGCGTGCCGCCCAAGCCTGCGGCTCTGCGCGGCCATTTTACCGACGCTGACTTCTCTCTGGGGGATACCAATGAAAAATAATATATTACGAAATCGTTTCACAGCGCTTGCTCTGTGCTTTATTTTGCTGTTTGCCGCTGCCCCTCTGCCGCAGGCTTTCGCTGCACCAGAGGACGAGGACACGGTCTCCGACACCTCTGATACCGGCAGTGACACTGAAAGCACCGGCTCTGATAGCAGCGACACCTCCAGTACAACGGATAACGCAAACGTCATTGCCGCCGCATCCGGCGCACCTACGCTCAACGCGGAAGCTGCGCTGCTCATCAGCCCGGACTCCGGTATGGTGCTGTACGAAAAAAATGCGGACGAGCGCCGTTATCCGGCTTCGACCACAAAAATCATGACCGCGCTGCTTACGCTCGAAAATGTGACCGACCTGAGCGAAACGGTCACTGCCGAAGCATCCGACTTTGAAAATGTCACCGCAGACAGCTCGAACGCAGGCATTAAACAAGGCGAACAAGTCACGGTCGAGGATCTTCTGTATGCGCTTATGCTGCCTTCGGCCAACGAGGCGGCCTATATGCTCGCCCGCCACGTCGGCGGCACTTATGAAAATTTCGTCAACATGATGAACGAACGCGCCGCTGAACTGGGCTGTACGGGCACCCACTTTTCTAACCCCTGCGGTCTGCATGAGGATGACCACTACTCGACGGCACGCGACCTGTACAAGATCGCTTATGAAGCCATGAAGGACGAAACCTTTGCCAATATTGTAAACACCGTGCAGCACAAGATGGCAAAGACCAATATGCATGAGGAGCGTAAAATTTACACGACCAACATGCTGATTTTCAGTTCGTACGCTCCCTACGCTTATCCTTACTGTCAAGGCATCAAAACCGGCCACACCTCGCAGGCGGGCAACTGTTTTGTGGGCTATGCGGAATATGGCGATGCCAAGCTGTACTCAGTTGTTATGGGCTGCGACGACCAGTCAGCCGAATATCCTGAAATTGCAGCCAGCTTTACCGATACCTCTGCCTTATGCAAATGGGGCTTTGAGAATTTCATTTCTAAAACACTCGTCAAGCAAGGCGACACCATCAAACAAATCAAGGTGGATTTATCCACTGATACGGACAAGCTGGTACTAACGGCCAAAAGCGATTTGGTCTCTCTGGTGCCCAAGGATTTGGATATCGAAGCACTTACCCAAGACCCTGTTATCACCGCACCGGAAAGCGTAGACGCACCGATCAAAGCAGGCGATGTAATCGGCAGCGTCACCTATTCCTACAATGGTATGGACTACGGTACAGTTGAGCTGGTAGCGCTAAGTGATGTGGAAAGAAGTCCCGTCCTCTATTATGCCGACAAGCTGAGCAACTTCTTCCAAAGCACGGTATTCAAGGTCATTTTGATTGTGCTGGCCGTGTTTGTCGTACTGTACATTCTGTTCAATCTGACCTTTGGCGGTATGCGCCGCCGCAAGCAGCGCAAAAACCTGCGTTCGCGGTATGAAAACTCCAATTATCAGCGCAGACGCCGCAGATAACAACCACATTCACAATGACAAGAAAAGCAGGCAGACGCAACGCGCGTCTGCCTGCTTTTTTCTCTGTGCAAAACATAAACAAAAGCCACCAGCGCTGTTTGACACAGTGCTGGTGGCTGAAATTACTTTTGCTTTTTAAAAACTTTGCAATCAGGTAAATTCCGTCGGCGAATAGGTGCCGTCCGCAATCTCCTGCGCGACCTTATCGGTCAAACCGTTATACACAACACCCGGCTCAAGCGCAATACCCTTGACCGCTGCAAGCTCAGAAACCGTAACAAACGCATAGGTTTTATCCGTGCGGCTTTGCAGGTCGTCAATGGCTGACAGCACGCCCTCCACCGAGGTCGGATACAGGTCATGCATGAGAACCACTGAGCCATCCGCCGCGTTCACAATCGCATCGTGTACGCTCTGCGCGTTGCGGTTCTTCCAGTCCTGCGTATCTACGTTCCAGTTGATGATCGGCAAGCCCAGTTCCTTGGCAACCGCCTTCACATCGCTGTTCACGCCGCCGCCAACCGGACGCAACACCGTGGGCGGCTGACCCGCCTTTTCTTTGATGGTATCCGATGCGGATGTGATTTCCTTTTTAATCTCATCTTTCTGCAAGCCGGTCAGGTGCTGCATCGGATGCGTCATCGTGTGGTTGCCCAACTCATGTCCCTCGGACACCAGCCGCGGCAGCGTGCTGCTGAACATGTTGACACGGTCACCGACCATAAAGAAAGTCGCATGCGCACCGCGCTCCTTCAGCCCATCCAGCAAATATGCTGTCAGTCCATTGGAATAGCCGTCGATCGCACCAGTCGGTCCATCGTCGAACGTCAGCGCAATATAGACATCTGCATCCGGCACATTCACACTGACTGCTTGTGTCAATCCGCTCGTCTGACCAGACAGATAGGCTTTCTGACTGTCAAACCCATCGAGCGAAGTAACGGCAAAAGCAAACGAGCCATCATCCAGTGCCGTATATGTTTTACCAATCACAGCGGCAAATAACGACGCGGATACGTAAAACTGTCCACTATCTTCGTCTATAAAGGCGCTGATATCACCGCCGCGTACGCGATCTCCGTTCACCTTGGCTTTACCGTTCTCGTGTACGGTTGATTGAATGCCGTTAAATTCTACCGTCCATTCTTTATCTCCGTCAAAAGAAACCGTTCCACCCAATGTCGTGATCGCTGCACTGAGCGGCACATATTGCAGTCCATCCCGTTCTACCACGGCTGCACCGCGATGCTCGCCCTCTTGCTTCATCTGCCGGATCTGGCCCTGATATTGCAGCTTATCCGAATCCGTGCGCATGAGCACACTGTCGGACGCGAGCTGTGTTTCCGATGGACCAAGCTCGGACAGTGCTTCGTCCGCGATCTTACCCATCTTTTCATCGTCCAACGCTTTCTTGGACTGTGAAACCACAACCAGATCGCCCATATCTGCGCCCAACTCGCCTACCTGCCAGGAGAACGACTGGCAGATATCACGAACCGGCACATAAACCGTCTCGTCCTTCAGCACGGGAGCAACCGACAGAGTTTTGGTTTCGTCATTAAACTGCGCGGTTTTACTGTCCACCTGTACACGCATTGTGTCCTTTCGATCAGTAATGACGGCAGTTTTTCCGTTTTCCTCCAAGGACAGTTCCAGTCCCAAATTGTCGCACAACGATTTTGCCGACACATAGACGTTTCCGCTGCCGTCCCGATAAGGCGCTGCACCGCTCAGATCGACGATTTTGCCATCTGCGAACGCACGCGCATTATCGACTTGGTATACCAGCTGATTCCGATCCCCACCAAAAATCGCACTGGATACCCCTTTGACAACGTGAAACGCAACCGGAACCGCAACAATCACCACCAAAATCAGTGCGATCAGCACGCCATAGTGGCTGTTACGGCGACGGCGTCTGTGGCGTCGGTAAGTCGTCCGATACGCCGATTGATATGTCATTTTCCGTTCATTCCTTCCTACCCGTTATTGATTGTATATGTTCTCTATTGGTTTATTATAGCATTAAAACCAGAATACAAAAGTTACAGTACCGTTAATTTTCTTTCCCTGCGGCAGAAAGTGCTTCGGATAGCATCTGCACGCCAACGCCCAACAAATGCGGCCCCACATACGCCCCCAGTGTGCAGTCGATTTCCCCCTCCATCAAATGCAGATAATCCGGCAGGCTTTTCTGCGCCATCTCTCGTATCTCCTTCAGCTCCGCCGGCGAATCACCGTGCGCCACTGCCAGATTGAACGGCACACCGCGCGGCACCAGTGCCGTCGCCAGTTGCACCATTTTCTGCATCGCGGCCTTGCGTCCGCGAATCTTGGCAACACTGGTTAGTTCTCCATCCGGCGCGAAAGAGATAATCGGCTTGATTTGCAAAAGCGTTCCGGCCACAGCTGCAATTTTGCCGATGCGTCCTCCCTTTCGCAGATATTCCAATGTATCCACGCAGAAAAACACATGTGTGTCCCGAATCAGCATAGGCATGGCACGCAGCAACTCGCTCCACGACCATCCTTCCTCGATCCAGCGTGCCGCCTGTATCACCGTCATGCCAATGCCCAGTGAACCGCTCAGCGTATCAAACGCGGCGACCTCCAGCCCAACGATCTGCTCCCCCATCAGACGCACCAAATTGCCCGTACCGCTCAAACCACCGGACAGATTGATCGCCAGCACCTTGGTGTAGCCCGCCTGCTGGATGCGCGTAAACGCCTGCCCCACCATATCGCCGCCCGGCAGCGTCGTTTTCGGAATCTCCTGCGGCAGCCTGCGATAGACCTCAGTCGGAGTGATATCCACGCCATCCGCATATTCACCATCCGAAAAAATCAGCTTGAGCGGGACAACGTAAATATCATACCGGCGCACCAGCGCTTGCGGAATATCCGCGCAGGAATCGGTCAGCAACGCAATTTTTTGTTGATTGATCATTATTCTTCACCTTTTACAGATCTTCCCCCGCACTCCAGTTAATCAAATGCGGCGAGGGCTTGGGTTCATTTTGCCCGGGCGGCGCCACTTTCACACCAAAAAAATCATACCACTGTCCACATGCATCACATTGCCATGCCGTGGCTTGCGTTTCATCCATAATATAAATTTCATTTCCACATTCACAGGTTAAAATTGTCATGCCGTTTCCCTTCTTTTTGCATACCGTGATTTTCATCCGGCCGATGCTTATTGAATAGGTATAGTATAGCACACCTCTTACACAAAGTCGAACCTATTTATTCCTATTTTCGGATAAATCCGTCTTTTTTCTGCATTTTTGTCCATTAAACCGCGTAAGGCCCGACCGTTTCAACGGTCGGGCCTGTTTCGTCGGCAGATCATACATCCATCGACATGCTTTCAGCTTGGTATATCACCGTTTCGGGTTACGGTCGCGGAGATATTGCTGTACAAAAAGCCGTTTGCTGTGCTCACTACTTGCAGCGTTGCCGGTGCAGAAGACACCGTAAACGGCACAGTAAATGATTGATTTACCACATCGTTTGTATTGGTGAAATTATGCTGCGCCGCCGCCCCCGGCAGTCCCGTGCCATTGAGTTGTGCAACCGTACTGAGGTTAAGCGGGAAGCTGACACTTTTTGCAGGTGCAAAACCACCATTGAACGCAAGGGTATACACACCTGGTTGGTTGATGGTAAAATTCGAGCTGTTTGCTGTGTGGCTAATCGATGTGCCATAAGACAGCGCATTCAGATCAAACAACAGCGGCGTTTGACCGGTGCCAGGCTGCGGCGGTGTGGAGTATGCAGACAACAGCTGCACATCCGTACCGCTACCGGCCGGACCTGTAGGACCCGTTGCACCAGTCGGGCCTGTGGGGCCTGTTACACCAGTCGGGCCTGTAGGACCTGTTGCGCCTGTTACACCGGTCGGACCAGTTTGGCCTGTTGGGCCTGTTGGGCCCGTTACGCCCGTCGGACCTGTAGGTCCTGTTGGGCCAGTTACACCGGTCGGGCCGGTCGGACCAGTTGCACCAGTCGGGCCTGTTGCGCCAGTTTCACCGGTTAGTCCAGTCGGGCCGGTTGGGCCGGTTACGCCTGTCGGACCTGTAGGTCCTGTCGGGCCGGTCGGACCTGTTGCGCCGGTCGCTCCTGTTGGACCCGTCGGGCCAGTCGGACCACCTGCGGATCCTGTTGCTCCCGTTGGGCCGGTCGGGCCAGTTGACCCAGTGCTGCCATTCTCACCAGTTGCACCCGTTGCTCCTGTTGCGCCGGTTGCTCCCGTTGGGCCCTGTGGTCCCATAGGTCCCATCGGCCCACGCTCACCGCGACAGCCGCGCGGCCCTGCCGGTCCGGTTGCACCCGTTGGCCCTGTCGGTCCACGCCTGTCGTCTGCATTGCAATCGCCGCAAAACGATTCAATCCATTCGTCAGATGCCCGATCTCTGCCGCCACATCCGCCAAATTGAGGGCGATGATACATATCATTCTTCCTTTCTGGAAATTTGCCGAAATAGAATCCGGCAGTTCAGTCTATGCCTCTTTCGATCTCATTGTCACCTGCTCACCGCTGCGCTCCTGCAAAATACCGTCGATTATAGGCAACCGCCGGAGAGTCCGGCCAATAGACCGCCGCCCGTTCATTCCATTCCGCCGCTTCTGCATGCCGCCCCAGCCGATCGCAGCACACGCATAACCCTAGGCACGGAATGTATCCATAGCACAATGGTTTGACAAAAGCACCGTTTTGCTCTGCATACGGAACACGCAAAGCGGTTTCGTACCAAAACCGAGCCTGTTCCAGCCTGCCATCCTCCATTTCCAGCGCAGCAAGCGCACAGCAGTTTTCCCCACGCGGACTATCCAGCGCAAACGAACGCACCAATGCCTGCCGCGCCCGCTCCCTGTCGCCTTGTGCCAATAGACAGTCCGCCAGATTCCTGCACGCTTCAATTCGATTTTCGACCCAACCATCCGGTCGCTGCAAAAAGTTTTCAAAAGCCGAAACCGCTTGCATAAACTGCTGATGCATCATCAGCTCGCGCGCATAATAAAACTGTCCGCGTGCATCCAGAATCTCACCACGCGCCAGTAATTTTTCATAAATCCGCAAGTTTCGATCACTGTCCGGCGCTTTTTCCTTGTGATGTGAAACCGCCGCATCGTCATATCGAATGTTTCCGCGCGGTGCGATACACTCATGCACCGCGCCTACCCAGCGAAAGCCTGCCGCACGCCGCAGCAAACGTTCTCGATAATATGTGTAGGTCGGGCGGCCGTCCTCGTTAAAATCCGTATGATAAGGCAGCATAACCACGTCGGTTGTCTCGTCCAGTTCTTGCTTGAGCTGTAAAAATCGTGATTGTGCCTCCGGCTCAATCACATCATCCGCATCCAACCACAGGATAAAATCCTTTGTTGCCTGCGCAAACGAAGCATTCCGCGCAGCGGCAAAATCCTCACACCACGTAAAATCCAGAACCCGTCCATACTGTCCGGCAATTTCCTTTGTCCGGTCGGATGAACCGGTATCTACAACCACAACCTCATCTACGATATCTGCCGCGCTGTCCAGGCATCGCCCCAAAACGGCCTCTTCATCCTTTACAATCATGCATAAACTGATGGTCACCACAGAAATCCCTCCCATCCAGCATATGCTTTTTTGCACCAAATGGGACCAGACCAAATTTCAGTGCATTGACCGCGCAAAAAACTTTGTTATGTTTTTCCAAATTCTGCGTGGATTCTCTGTTTTTTTGACACACTTTGATTTATAATATTATATTGTAATGGGAGGTGTCTGTTATGAATGAAGCCTATCAAGATGCGCTGTTAAAAGTAGACAGTTACGGCGCAATTTTTATGTATGCAACGCACAAAGACCTGACCACCGCACCGCGCCACATCATCCGCATGACCGAACCGGTCGATCCGCGCGTACTGTTGGCGGCTGTGCGCACCACACTTGACCGTTATCCCCAGTTTGGGTTGGGCCTTGTCCGCGGCGATACGCAGTACAGCTACCGCATCCTACATCAGCCGCCCAAGGTGCTGCCGATGAATGACCTTTCTCCGTACTATATCGGATCAGAGGACACTAACGGCTATCTGTTCCTGTGCGGCTATAAGGACAATACCATCTATCTGGAATATCAACACTGCATTTCGGACGGCCGCGGCTTTGATCAGTTCATCCGCACGATTTTGTACTATTACCTCAAAGGGATGGGGCACGATGTAGACCCCGGGCGTTCCATCCGCACCAATGAAACGCAGTTTACCCCGCAGGACTGCGAGGACGGTTATCTGCGTCTGCGCGGCATGCCGCAATCGGACGCCGACCATCATCCGGATATCCCCTCTTTCCATATGCCGGAATACGACAGCCGGAACGACGACAATGAGCTTACCACCGAACTGACCATGTCGCTTCCGCAGCTACTCGAATATACCAAAGGCAACGGCGTAACGCCCATGACCTTCCTGATGACGGCGATCTCCATGGGCATGTACCGCACCTACTATGAGGGCACCGACCGCACCGAGCCGATCATCGCAGAAGTGCCGATGGACTTGCGCGCCTACGTTAAGACCACGACCACCCGCTTTTTCGTCTCCCTGCTCGATCTCCCCTTCTTCTATGAATACTTCAGCATGCCGTTTTTGGAAGCCTGTCAGGCGTGCAAAGCCTACTTTGACACGCAGAAGAACCTGCCGCACGCAGTATTCTGGGCGCTGAAAAACGCAAACCGCGTTGCCAAGTCGCATAAATTGGACATGCCCATCGACGAAAAAGAGCAGATGATGCGCCAGCAGGCACGTGATTATATTCGCCGCGACAGCTTTATTCTGACCAATATCGGAGAATTCAAGTTACCGCCCAGCATGGAGCCGCTTGTGGCCGATTATTCCGCCATTTTACCTTGTGCTTTCCAACCGTTCGGCATTCTGGTCAGCTCATATAAGGATACGCTCAAAGTTTCCATCTCCCAGCGTGACTTTAACTATCATCTGGTAGAGAACGTCCGTGCCGTACTGCGTGAGATCGGCTTTGAAACCACCGCATTGCCATATACCTTCCATGTTACCCGCTACGATGGCCTGCATTTGGCAAAGGACTGACAAGCAAAAAATCCACCGGACGAATCCGGTGGATTTTTCCATTTATGCAGTTGTATAATAGATTACCGAAACCTGGCCGTTAACAATGGATGGATAACAGTGCCGATACCCTTTTCCTGTGCTAACCGGCGCATCAATTTGGTGATACGGCTGTGTTACATCCACCGCCACACAATTTTCTGCTGCGGGAATAGTGATCGTGCCGTCTCCCTGCGGATCGTTGAACACAAACTGCCCGTTTGCATAAGAAACCGTGCGGTTGATGTCCTGCTGCTTGGTCAGCGTGATATATGTTACGCCATTCTCCTGCCGCAGGTTGGTATATTGCATGAGTCCCTCATACTGCACACTGGGGTCATAACTCTCAATGACCACATCACAATAGCTCTGCGCGCCGATGCAGACATTGACCACATTACTGCGCTGCTCATAAACTGCATTTGTACCCGCATCCAGCAGATGAGTCGCGCGATACAGCATGACCGCCATTTCCGCACGGGTGACATTTGCTGTCGGATTCAGCTTGCCGTTTGTACCACTGATCACTCTTGCATTGACCAATGCGCTGACTGCATCACGGGCATAACTGGAAATCTGATTGATATCCGAATACCCAGACAACGTTCCTACCGGCAGTATCAGCTGTGTGCGGTCGAGTGTACGCTTGAGAAACACCATGGCATCTTGTCGAGTCATGTTCTGTAACGGGAGAAACCGGTTATCATCCGTCCCCGTAGCAACGCCGAAAGCCTTTGCCGCAGTGACTGACTTGCTGTAATAGGTGTTGCCCGGTACGTCTACAAATGTACCGCTGGCATCAATCAGGCCGCTGTCCAGCGCCTCACTCATGCCGAATGCACGATCCAGCATCACAATAAAATCCGCCCGGGTAATGGCCCTTTCAGGGTAAAACAAATGATTACCGCTGCCCTTGATGACGCCTGCTACCGCAAGCGTATCAACTTCGCGGTGCGCCCATGCGTACTGCTCTGTAACGTCATAGAAATAAACAGAGTGATCGGGCAAATACGCATAGGTTTCCGTGTTGTCCGTCGCAAGCGCAGCAGTCAGTACGCTTATCGTAACGACGGCAACCAGCAGCATTGCTGCCACCAGCTTACGCGTTCTTGTCATAATCTTCTCCTTGCCGTAAGGTGGACAACATGGGGAGATTTGCTCCACTCATGTAAACTTACTGCAAAAGTATAGCATATCTGTCCCCACTTGGCAAGTTAAAAGTTGAATAAAATTGTTGTTTCGGTTTTCATTATCCGCGATTTCCCACGTTTTTCCCTATTTTTCTATCACTTTTAGTCATCACTGCATGTGGGGGAAAACTGTGCCACTTCACTGTCGGCAGACACTCTCTGTTGCCACTATTCAATGCTGTGCCCCATTCCAGAATTTCATCGACCACAGACATATTCGGCACTGAACGAAAAAATCCCGAGACTCTCGTCTCGGGATTTTTCATTGTTCTATTACGAACTCTTACGCCATGCCGTTGAGCTTGGTAGTCATCTTGCTCTTCTTGTTGGCCGCGTTGTTCTTATGCAGGAGGTGCTTGGCAGCCGCCTGATCAACCGCCTTGACAGCGGTCGTATAAGCAACAGTCGCTTCCGCCTTATCGCCGGCAGCAACAGCCGTATCGAACTTCTTCAGCGTGGTCTTGAGCGCGCTCTTAGCCATCTGGTTGTTCATCGCCTTGATAGCGTTAACCTTAACACGCTTCTTTGCAGACTTGATGTTGGGCATTCCGAAAACACCTCCTTCGTTTTCTATTCGTCAGTGTTTCTATTCTACCATCACTTTTTCCAAAATGCAAGTCTTTTTTCCATGTTTCTGTATAAAAAATCCGCAGCGCCGTAAAATACTCCAAAAAGGAGTGAATGCACATGGCTTTTCGCACAGATCTGGCAGTCGAAGCGGTACAAAATCTGTCCCATGCAGCCGATCTGCGGCAGGTTCGGCAAGACGAACGCACCATTGAAGGTTTTTCGGTCAGCGAAGTCGAAATCTTAACCGAGCAGGCAGCGCAGGAGATCGGCAAGCCCTGCGGGCGGTATGTGACGTTGGAACTGGACGCGCTCGTTCGACGGGAGGAGGATGCCTTCCCACGCGCCTGCCGCGCACTGAGCACCCTTCTGGGCGAACTGCTGCCGGACAGCGCGGCCTCCGGTCCGGTGTTAGTGACCGGTCTGGGCAACCGCATGATTACCCCGGACGCCATTGGCCCGCAAGCAATCGACCATGTGATTGCCACACGGCATCTGGTCGAACAGGTACCGGACGTATTCGCCTCTTGGCGGCCGGTGTCCGCGCTCGCCCCCGGTGTGCTGGGCCAGACCGGTGTAGAGACTGGCGAAGTCATCTGCGGTGTGCTGGACCGCATCAAGCCCGCCGCGGTGCTGGCAGTAGACGCGCTGGCAGCTGGTCGCCTGTCCCGCTTGCTGCGCACCATCCAGTTGGCCGATACCGGCATCACACCCGGCGCAGGTGTAGGCAATGCGCGCGCCGCGCTCAACAGCGACACGCTTGGCGTGCCGGTTATCGCTATTGGCGTACCGACCGTGGTTGACGGCGCGACACTTGCACACGAAATCGCCGCGCAGCTGGGCAGCCCCTCCTGCGAGGCTCTCGACGATCTTTCCCTGCCGGTTATGGTCACCACGCGCGACATCGACCGCGAGGTTGCCGATATTGCCCGTGTGATCGGCTATGCCGTCAACATGGCGCTGCACCCGCATCTGACCGTCAGCGATATCGACCTGTATTTGTCTTGAACTTCCCGCCATCTTTCGGTCATACTCGCGCACGGACGGGCGTATGATAGAACAAAACGCAGGGAGGTGGCAACGATGAGAAGACACAGGAAACCCATTCGGCGGCGGCGCGGCATCGGTCTGCCTGCCGCCGTTACGCTGTGCATTGCTGCCTCGCTGCTATTGTTTTCGCGCATGGGCGGCGAATCCACTGCGCAGCAGGCACTGACACGCCTGGCCGGCAACGGCGACTTCATTCTGCGCGCAGTTTCGCTCGAGCTTGGCCTGTCACCTGATCAGGCTGCGGTATTCGTCCCGCGTACCGCAGCATCCGCCCTCAGCGAGGACGCCGACAGCCCGCTTGCCGAAAGCACCTATATTCCCCAGACGGAAGATAACGACAATCCGGTGCTGGATGCCGCAGATAAGGCCGCCACCATCACCATCAACAATGAAACCTCCTATGCAGTCGATGTGGCGGCCTGTCTGGCGTCGAATGCCGCTATCCACGTCAGCGGCGACGGCCCGCAGGTGCTCATCGTACATACGCATGGCAGTGAAAGCTATACGCCAGACGCCGCTTTCCCCTATACACCGACCGAAAACGAACGCACGACCGACACCCGATACAATGTCGTGCGTGTCGGTGACGAACTGCAAAGCATCTTGCAGGATAATGGAATCGAAACCGTTCATATCCGTGATATTTTCGACTCCCCTGCCTATTCCGGGTCGTATGACCGTTCGCTCGCCGCGATCGAACAGGCGATCGACCAATACCCTTCCATTCAAATCGTCATCGACCTGCACCGCGACTCCATTCTGACCGACGACGGGCAGGCCTACAAGACCTCCTGCACAATTAACGGCGAGGAAATGGCGCAGTTGATGTTCGTGGTCGGCACGGATGACGGTGGACTGACCCATCCGAACTGGCAGGACAATCTAAATTATGTCACCGGTCTGCAATATAAACTCAACCGCGCCTACCCCGGCTTGATGCGTCCGGTCAACCTGCGTACCCAGCGCTTTAACCAGCATGTTCGCGCCGGGTCGATGCTGATCGAAGTCGGCTCCTCGGGTAACACCATGCCGGAAGCGCTCGCCGCGATCCGTTTATTCGGGCAAACGCTGGCAGACGACTTAAACGACGTATAACCCTGCCCTATTTGGCGCAAAATACCCCTGATAAGGGGTGAAACCATGGATTCCATCACATTTTCCACCGATCTGGAGAGCAATATCCGTCTGATGCAGGCGATCTTTCAAGGCGATAACACCTTTGTCACGCGCCGCGCGATCGGTCATGCGGGTCTTTCCTGCGCCGTATTCTTCTTTGACGGCATGGTCAACAACATCGCCATCAACCAAAGCGTCATCCGGCCGATCGTCTGTTCCGATCTGTCCCGCGCCTCGGCGGAAACGCTCTGCCAAACCGTGCTGCAAATCAACGACAGCCGCGTAGAAACCGACGCTTCCAAGCTGTTCGCCTCCTTTCTATATGGCGACACGGTGGTATTCACCGAAGGCGATGCGCGGCCGGTGGTGGTCAACACCAAGGGCTTTTCCGTGCGCAGCGCGTCCGAACCAGAAAACGAGCGTGTGCTCTCCGGCCCGCGCGAGGGCTTCACCGAATGCTTTATGCCCAATCTCGCTCTCATTCGCCGGCGGCTGAATGACAGACGGCTCAAATTCACCTTTCTGCGCATCGGCAGCCGCACCAACACGGTGGTCTGTTTGTGCTATCTGGCGGGCGTGTGCGAGCAAAAGCTGATTACCCATCTGCGGCGCAAGCTGGAATCGCTCGACATCGACAGTGTGCTGGACGCCAACTATCTGGCCGAGCGCATCCGCGACCACCGCTTTGCTCCCTTCCCCACTCTCGGCACGACCGAGCGCCCGGATGTGGTCGCGGCGCGGCTTGTGGAAGGACGCTGCGCGATCGTCGTGGATGGTAGCCCGGTCGTGCTGACAGCGCCGTTTTTGTTTCAAGAGTGCTTCCAGTCCAACGACGATTACTATATTAACTTTCTGCAGGCCAATCTGTCTCGCCTGCTGCGCGTGGCGGGCTTTCTGTTCACGATCACCTTTCCCGCCGTCTATGTCGCGCTGATGCTGTACCACCGCGAACTGGTACCCGCCCGGCTGCTATTTGCTGTTTCAGCGGCGCAGCGCGGCGTGCCGCTGCCTATCGGATGGGAGACTTTCCTCATGCTGCTCGTACTCGAAGCACTCAAAGAAGCCGGTGCGCGCACACCGGGTGCGATGGGACAGACGATGAGCATTGTCGGCGGTCTCGTGCTCGGACAGGCTGCGGTCTCGGCGCGCTTTGCCGCCGCACCGACCGTTATTGTGGTCGCCATTGCAGGCGTGACCGGCCTGATGGTACCCAAGCTGCAAACCGCAACCCTGTGGCTGCGTTTTGCGCTGCTGGCTGGCGCTGCCGCCTACGGGTTGTATGGCGTCGGCTTTGCGCTTGCGCTCACGCTGACATGGCTTTGCCGGATGCACTCCTGCTCGGTGCCCTATCTGCTCAACCTCATTCCGCGCGTACAGGCCGAGCAAGAGGACGCATGGCTGCGTGCACCATGGTTTTTCATGCGGCATGACCGTTTTGCGGTCAAACGGAATCCATCAAAGGGGGACAAACCTTGAAACTGCCTGGAATCGTACTGCTTCTCTCACTGCTGCTGTGCGGCTGTGCGCGCGAAGTCTCTCCTGTCTCCGCGCTTGCGCTCGACCGGGAGGACGACGTTTACCGTCTGACCGCTGAGGTCGTGCGGCAGGACAGTCTGGATGACGCGGCCTTGCCCGCCTATCTTTCCGCTACCGGACGTGACCTGCCTGAGCTTTTGACCAATCTGAGCAACATCCTCCCCGGCGAACTATATCTAAGTCATGCGCAGGTGCTGCTCATCAGCGAAAACGTCGCAGAGGAAAGTATTCTGCCGCTGGCCGATTATCTTTGCACGGAAAACGACGTGCGGCTCAGCCTGCGCGTCGCGGTCGTACGTGATGGAACAGCGACCGACCTGCTGCAAAACGACGATGAGGTTTATGCACTCAGCGAACTGCTTGACCGCGCCGCACAGGAGGGCACGCTGCCCGATATGCCGCTCTATCGCGTTTCCGAAGTGCTGCATGCAGATGGTACTGCTATCCTGCCTGCGCTGTATCTGGATGAATTCGGCCAGACCGCGCCCGCAGGCACGGCGGTCTTTGCCAACGAGCGCCTGTCCTGCTTCCTCGACGGTGACGAGATTGGAGGCAGCAGTCATGCGTGAACGTCTGTTTCCGCGCTGGGGTGCGGCACTGTTTGCCCTGCTGCCCCTGAGCGAGATATTGTACACGCCTGCCACCGGGCAAACCGTCTATGCAGCCGCGCTGGCAAGCCTGATCTGTGCACTGGTCTGCGCAGGCGGCGCACGCCTCGCGCCGGTCTGGCAGCGCTCCCGCGTGCTGCAATGGCTGCTTGCGCTGCTTGCCCTCTGGCCGATTGCATCTTCGCTTTCCCGCATGGGTATTTTTCTTCGCAGCACCGTATTTGCCTCCCGTCCGCTTTGGAGCTTGATCTTGATTCTGACAATCTGCTCACTGCTTGCCGCGACGGCAGGACTCAACCGCTGCGCGATGTGGGCGCTGCCGGTCGCATGGCTCGCCGGGACGGTGATAGTATTGAGCGGTGTGCTGACCGTCTCACAGCTTCAGCCTGTGCATTGGGCTATGCCCGACGCTTCCCTGCCGCGTGAGACTGGCCGCATTCTGCTGCGCCTGCTGCCCGCTTCGCTTGTGCTCTCACTCTCCCTGCCGGAGTCGCTGTCCGGTGCAGCCGCACGCGGCCTGTCCGCCGGTGGAGCCCTGTTTGCGCTGATGTCGCTGCGTACCGTGCTGTTGCTGGGCGTGCACACCGCCGCCCTGCTGCCCTATCCGAATTTCTCCGCAGCCGGACTTGCCGCCATCGGAGACTTTGCGCGCCACGGCGAAGTGTTTTTCGCTGTGCCGCTGCTGCTATGCGAACTCGGGCGCTGCGCCGCACTCGCCTGTGTTCTGCTGCTACCCTTCTCTCACTCCTACGGCGTACTGCGCCTGTCACGCCGCGCCAATCAATAGCGGATTGCTCTTGCGTCCCGCTGCCCGCTTTGCTATACTGTTGGCAAAGGAGAAGGATGCAATGAACATTCAGATTTTCGGCAAAAACAAATGCTTTGACACCAAAAAGGCGCAGCGCTGGTTCAAAGAGCGCGGCATCAAATTTCAGATGATCGATCTGGCCCAAAAGGGCATGTCACGCGGCGAGTTGGACAGCGTCCTCAAAGCCGTTGGCGGACTGGACGCAGTGCTCGACGAAAAGAGCAAGGGCTACGCTTCGCTCGCTTATCTTGCCTACGACGAAGACAAGAAAGAAAAACTGCTCGAAGACGGCACGCTGCTCAAAACGCCCATCGTGCGCAACGGTAAACAGGCGACCGTCGGCTATCAACCCGATGTATGGGCAAACTGGGAATAAATGCGGAATAAAACAAAAAGGACGGCTTTCGCCGTCCTTTTTGTTATCCCTAATGTCTTACATCAGTTCCTTCTGATGCGTTGCATACAGGTATTCGTCCATGGTGTTGATGATGCGATCTTCGACCAACGCAACCGGATCATTCTCCAGCAGGCCCTCGCGCACCTTGGTGTACTGGATGGGCATGAACTGGCTGAGCAGGTTGAGCGGGATGCCCAGCTTGCGCAGGTTGCCGATCAGGCGCTCCTTGGCTGCTTCGACCCCCGGTGTCGGCATGTAGTAACGGCAGCGGTCGGAGAAGGAGAACTTGCGCTTCATGCGGATCTCCAGCTCAGTGCCCTGATAGTGCTTCTTCCAGTGCTTGTCATCCGCGAGCATTGCCTCATCCAGCGCTTCGATGAAGTGGCTCGGCTCAATATCCGTGCCATAAAGCAGCTCCTGCTCGATGTATGCCAGCGCAAACATGCCTTCACGCATTGCAAACGTCAGCGCCGGGCCGACCTTCAGAATACCAACGCCGTCCTCGACCAGCTCGCGTAGCTTGATCTTGGTCTGATAGTCGGTCGAGTGGCCCTCGAACACGAGGTTCGGGAAATCCTTGATCGATGCCATCAGCTCAGCCGCCTTAGCGCGATCATATTCGGTGCAGCCGCTGTCCTTTTCTTCCACGCCCGGCTGTACCACAACTGCGATAACATTATTCCACGCTTCATCCAGACCTTCCTTGCGAAATGCGTTCTCAAAGGTCGCAACCGTATTCTTGAAATCCTCTACGCGGGTGACCTGCACGCCCTGATCCGCGCCGACCTGACCGCCCGGAATCGGCACCTCGCTGCCGACAATGTAAACCGGCGCGATAGCGTTCGGATCGCTCTCGAGCAGCTTGTGGTAAGTGTCCTCTGCCACGCGCGCCAGACGCGCACCGCGACGGGCGATCGTTTCATCGCTCAGGCGGGTGTTCGGGTCGTCGTCTGCCACCTTCATGCTGGTGTCGATGTGGATTTTGGTAAAGCCCGCGCCAACATAGTGACGAATAAGCTCCTCTGCATCCGCCATTGCTTCCGCTTCCGGCTTGCCCGCAAAGGTCAGCGGACCAAGATGGTCGCCGCCAAGGAACAGCTTGGACTTATCAAAACCGACCTTGTCCGCAAGGCCCAGCACAAACTGCTTAAAATCCATCGGCTTCATGCCGGTATAGCCGCCATTCTGATCACACTGGTTGGCAGTGGACTCGATCAGCACGCAGGAACCATCCGACAGGCCGCGCTTGAGCGCCGCTTCGATAACATAGCCATTCGCGCTGCATACCGAATAAATGCCTACGCTTTTGCCCTGCTTCTGGAGTTCTACCAACTTTTTCAGCGGATTATAATTCATGATAATTCCTCCTCTTTATTTGGGACGCAATACGGCGGCGCAAACCTCCGCATCGCTGTTTCGGACTTGTAAAAAAATTATTTTCGGAATACGATTGACCCTGCACTGCGTATTTATGTGCTGCAAGGCTTTTCATCCACGCCCCCCTGTGTTACAATAAAGGCATCAAAACATCCTGTGCAAACAGGAGAAAGAGGGGTATTCCTATGCCTTTGGTAACAACAGAAAAAATGCTGCTGGACGCACAGGCGGGCCATTACGCCGTCGGCGCGTTCAATGTGGAAAACATGGAAATGGTCATGGCCGTTATCCGTGCAGCGGAAGAGATGCGCTCCCCCGTCATCATGCAGACCACGCCGTCCACCGTCAAGTATGCCGGTCTGGACTACTATCTGGCGATGGTCAAAACGGCGGCTGCCCGCACCGATGTGCCGGTTGCGATGCACCTCGACCACGGCGACAGCTTTGATCTCGCCATGCAGGCGCTGCGCACGGGCTACACATCCATCATGATCGACGGCTCGCACGATGCCTTTGAGGACAACATTGCACTGACCCACCGCGTGGTTGAGGCTTGCGCCCCGTCCCGCATCAGCGTGGAAGCGGAACTGGGCAAGGTCGGCGGTAAGGAAGACGACCTCGAGGGCGGCGACGGCAATCCGTTCACCGACCCGCAGGAAGCCAAAGAATTTGTCGAGCGCACGGGCGTCAATTCGCTTGCCGTTGCAATCGGCACGGCGCACGGCCTTTACAAGGGCACACCCAAGCTGGATTTTGAGCGCCTGAGCGCAATCCGCGAGGTAGTTTCCATCCCGCTGGTACTGCACGGCGCTTCCGGCGTGCCGGATGACGCAGTGCGCGAGTCCATCACCCGCGGCATCTGCAAGGTCAATTTTGCCACCGAACTGCGTATCGCGTTCAGCGACGGCGTGAAAGAGTATCTCCAGAAGGACCCAAATGTGTTCGATCCGAAGAAATACTGCAAGGTCGGCATTGCAAACGTTGTTGAGACGGTCAAGGGCAAAATCGCAATCTGCGGTTCCGCCGGCAAGGCCTGATCTCAGATTTTCGGATAAAAACCCATCGCATACGCGATGGGTTTTTTCTTTATCCCTTCATCCGGGTGAGCGCAATGATATGCAGCACACAGAAATACGCACCCACGATGGCCAAACCCACACTAAAGACCATCAGACCGATAGAATACTGCTCCATATAGGCGTTGACCAGCACAAGCACCGCGAAAACAGCCCACAGCACGATCAGCGCCAGCACTTTTTCACGACTTTTTCTGGCAATGATAGACTGGAGCGATGTCAGCCTGCGCCCGAAGTCCACATCTGTGACAACTTCCAGCTTTTTGAAGAACACCGCGCGGTAATAGATTTCCACCACTGCAAACAGTGCTACACCGGCGAGCGTCGCCTGCATCCAGTTGAGGAAAGTGCCCGCACACAAAATCGCTATGAACAAGATAATAACCAAACGATTTTGGAAGAACAGGATTCTTCCCTCGTTCTTCTTCTCGATCAGATAGCCCTGCTTGGTCAGACTATCATAATAAATGACACGTTTTTTCTTATCCGAATATATATTTCGGCCGGAAAGCTGGGTATTGGGGATTTGCTGTTTCTTACTCATCTAACATTCCTTTTCCCTTGCAATAAGTCTGGAGCACGTTGTAGTCGCGGTCAAGCACAACCAGATCTGCATCCAAGCCGACCTTGATTGCGCCCTTGCGATCCTCGATGCCAAGGCAAGCTGCCGGATTCTTGGTGCAAGCATTGATTGCCGCGCTGACCGGCACCTGTGCCTCTTCGATCAGGATGCGCAGGCCCTTGTTGACGCACAGCGTCGAGCCTGCCAAACCGCCGGTCGAAGTCAGATGTGCGCTGCCGTCCGGATAAATCTCGATCTCATTGCCACCAAACAGGAACTTCGAGCCGATCGGCTTGCCCTTTGCCATCAGCGCATCGGTGACCAACACCGCATGGTCCGCACCCTTCTCATGGAAGAACTGATTGAGGGCAGCCAGCGTCGAATGGTTGCCGTCGCAGATGACCTCGCCATACATGCTGCGAATACGGTAAGCCGCGCCGACCAGACCGTTGGCACGGTGGTTAAACGGCGTCATGCCGTTGTAAACATGGGTCATCGTGCGGGCGCCGTTGGCAACCGCCATGACTGCCTGCTCATAAGTTGCAGCAGAATGTCCAATGCTGACGACCACACCATGTTCGCTGCAATAACGGGTCAGCGCAAAATCCTCATCAGTCTCTGTCGCCATGGTGATATACTTAATCAGACCGTTTGCCGCTTCCTGATACTTCTTGAATTGCTCCACCGTGGGCTTGACGATATACTGCTCCGGCTGCGCACCCTTGTAAACCATATCCAGATACGGACCTTCAAAATGTGCGCCTAAAATCTCTGCGCCCTCATAGCCGTCAGCAACCACCTTGGCAACATTCTTCAGCGCTGCGGTCAGCACCTGCTCGCTCTGGGTGATCGTGGTCGGTAAGAATGCGGTCACGCCTTCCTGCACGATGTTGCGCGTCCAATAGCGCAGGCCTTCCTCTTCCGCATCATTGGTATCAAAACCATATGCGCCATGGCAATGCACATCGATAAAGCCCGGCAGGATACGCTCGCTGTCGTAATCCTTATCGACCGATTTGGTTCCGTATGGGTAAACGCCGACGATCTTGCCATCTTCCATTTCAACCTGCGCCGCGACAAACTGATCGGCAAACCAAACCTTTTTACTTTGAATAATCATTTTTTCTCCTCCTGCTATCCCATCATACCCCTGTGTTTTTCGCACGCCGCTATATCTTTCAGGGACGTTTTCTATTGTTACTATACAGGTGTGCTTGCAATTACCCTTAAAATATAATAAAATAGAAGTTAGATTTGTATTTACTGAAAGATATGCAAAGCAACAGACAATAGGGGATTCGCCATGAATAATCAAACCTTTTATGACAGTTTTCTCGAATTCGGATCGGTCTATTATGAACCGATCGACTTGGAGGAACACCATCTTGCCTGTATGCAGTTTTTAACGCATACCAAAACAATGGAACAGCTTTTCTGCTTTCCTTGCGAAGTATATATCGAATTGATCAGCGGGCTAGCATCCATTGTGGTCACCTCCCAGCCCGATCCTGTTGATCTGAAAACCTTTCCCATTCACCATTATCTGAAAATTCATCCCGGCGTTTGCTTTAATATTTTACCGGTTTCCGATGAAGCGACCTATTATCTTCTCGCACCGGAAAACCGGTATACCAAGCTCACCTTATCAGAGCCGTATACCTTCCAGCTCAAGCCGGTCCATTTCAATGTTCTGGAAATTCTAGACTACTATTACTTCACCGAAGAACTCGCCTATTGTTTCAACCGTGCGGGACACGAGTATTTCGAGCTGCTTTACGTACATAACGGCACGCTGACTATTGCCTTTGCTGATTCGGTCTGTACACTGTCTGCGGGTGACCTCATCCTATGCGCACCAGACAGCGAGCACGCCAAGCGGCTGACCAAAGACAGCGCCTGCAACTACTTATCCATATCCTTTGATATGGAGCTTTCCGAGCCGCAGCTTCTGCTTGGACATGTATTTCATTGCACCAATGGTGTACGCGATGCACTCTACAAAATCATCGAAGAGTGCACCATGCACTCGCCACAGGCGCAAACGCTGATGCTTTGTCATTTGCAGGAAATCATTACCCGTCTGTGCCTGCTCTGCAACGAACTTGAAGAAGAACACACTTTTCTCAGTCTCAATCAGAACTCCCAGAGTGACCTGCTGCAGCAAATTCTGGCATACATGGAAGAAAAGGTGACGGAACCGATCACCATTGAACAGATTTGTCACAAATTCTTTATGTCCCGCACCTCTTTACAGGCCCTGTTCAAAATGTATCTGCACAACTCCCCGAAAAGCTACTTGCTCAACATCAAGTTACAAAAAAGCAAGGAACTGATCCGAGAAAACCAGCATACCATCAGCGAAATTGCGGACATGCTTGGTTTCAGCTCGATACATTATTTTTCACGGCTGTTCAAAAAATACTTTGATCTTTCTCCCAGTGAATACGCAAAGGAAGTTGCGGCCAGCGAAAACAACTGACCGCCTCGTCACACCTTGCTTTACTCCGCTGTCTGAATGCTGTAACGGGAAATCTGGATGACGACGCCCTTGCTGACTTCCACATCAATCAGGTCATCCTTGATCTTTACAATCTTGCCGTAAATGCCGCCCGCAAACATGATGGACGCGCCAACCTTGATATCCGCTTGCAGTTGTGCCATCCGCTCCCGGCTTTTGCGCATGTTGCGCGCCGACATAACGGAAACGACCAGCGCCACTACAATCAGCAGCACGGCAATGGTTACACAGGTCCACAGGATTACTTCCCAATTCATATTGTCTTTAAACTCCTCGCATTTGGTATCATCCCCGTATCACACGGCGGACAAATGCAAACGGGGCGGCTGCGGCCGCCCCGTTTTCTTTGCCCTTGCCGCACGGGCGAAAGCATGATATACCTCATCTCGGCACGATTTCGGTGCTGTCAGATGCTGTAACCATACGTTTTATTATTACAGACTGCTTTTACGCTCTGGTATACGGATACAGCGTAACACCCTTAACAACGCGGTTTACCTCGCCGGTCGGGCACGGGTTATCCGGAGTAATGCCCATCGACAGAGACTTGAGCACAGCCAGTGTCTGCGCAAACAGGATATAATCCAAGCCAAGCAGCGCATTGTCATACGCATCCGCCAGATCACAAACCACAGTGTAATCCACCAGTGCTGCAACCGCATCATCCGGCTTGCTCATAACAGCCACAATCTTGTTGCCCTTGCGCTGGCCGCTCATTTCCTTGACCAGATCAATCTCGTACTGACGGGTATAAGCGTTATCGCTCAGGTAAACCACCGTGATCGTGTTGTCGTCAATGATGGACTTAGGGCCATGACGGAAGCCGAGGGGCGTGTCATACATGGTAACCACGCGGCCCGCAGTCAGCTCCAGCATCTTCAGAGCAGACTCCTGTGCAAAGCCCTTCAGGCAGTTGCTGCCAAGATATACGATGCGGTTGAAGTCGTACTCGTCTACGATCTTCTGCGCAATACCGTACTTGCTATCCAGGAACTTCTGGCCAGCTTCCATGATCTTCTCCACCTTGGCAATGGTCTCATCCAGATCATCCAGGTGGAAGCACAGCAGCGTTGCCAGATACATGTTGGAGAAGCTCGAAGTCATCGCAAAGCTCTGGTCGTGGGTCTCCTCGGTCAGATTGATTGCGTAGCAGTTATCGGTGGTAGCCGCACGCTTGGACAGTGCGCCATCCTTATTGCAGGTGACGAACAGGTGATGGATGTTGTCACAAACTGCCTCGGCAGCATCAATCGCGCCGACGGACTCAGGAGAGTTACCGGAACGGCCGAAGCTGATGAGCAGCGTGGGCTTGGTGCGGGACAGATATGCCTCCGGCGTAGCAACGATATCGGTCGTGCCATAGGACTTGACCTTATAGTTCAGCTTGCTGGTCAGCGCCGGGAACAGTGCATTACCAACAAATTCGCTGGTGCCGGCACCGGTCAGGATCACATCAAAATCCTCGCAGGTGATGACCTGATCGATAAACGACTTGAGTTCATCCTTGTGCGCCTTGATCTGCGCACAGGTTTTCTTCCAAGTTGCCGGCTGCTGATAAATTTCATTGAGAGTAAAAGTGGACATCGTCTCCTGCATCTTATCCGCAGTGACATCAAAAATCTTGTTCATTTTCTTTTTTCTCCTTTCGGGCCCGCCCTGCGTATCCCTTATGCGCACGGCAGGTCATGACCCAAAAATGTTTTTTATGTGTGCAAGGGGAAAGCAAGCGTCTTGACCAACCGTATCCAATTAGATACCGTCGTCCGACTCCTGCTGCTCAACCTTCTTAAATTCGTATTTAACAACCTGCTCTTTGCCGGTTTCCAGTGCAGTCTGCGTGAG
This sequence comes from Candidatus Agathobaculum merdipullorum, assembly GCA_019115185.1. Classification (GTDB taxonomy): domain Bacteria; phylum Bacillota; class Clostridia; order Oscillospirales; family Butyricicoccaceae; genus Agathobaculum; species Agathobaculum merdipullorum. The sequence goes on along the minus strand of DXDZ01000041.1, from coordinate 26,223 downwards.
CGTCTCCAGATCATCAATGAACTTACGAGACATCGCAATCTCCACCATCATCGGCAGATTCGTGCCCGCAATAACATTTACATTGCCGCGCGGAAAACCAACTTCAACCGCCGTCTTGAACGGAGTGCCACCCGGCAGATCGGAGAATACCAAAATGCCTTCGCACTCCTTCAGCTCGTCCATCGCCTTGGTCAGTTCCCGCGACAGATCCTCCAAGCTATACTCCGGCAGAAAATCCACATACTTATAATTTTCCTGCTCGCCGGCAATCAAATTGAGCGAGCTTGTCAGTCCGGAACCGAAATTCGCATGTCCAGTTACCAGTAATCCGATCATTGTTCTTCTCCTATCTCCATCATTATTTCAGCGGCGACGTACCTGCGCACGCATCCCTTCCTGTATGTCCTCCGGCTGTCCCAAACGCTTCAGGCTCTCCCGTATCACCGGGATATAGATGGCCTTCGGCGGGAAACAGACCTTGGCACTTCGATAATTTATTCCTGCGTTTTCCTCATCGCCCAGACGTTCATATTGTCTGGCGATCATAACAAGGATCACGCCCAAACGAAAACCATAATACTGTTTTGCATCAATCTGTGCATCCATGGTTTCGATCAGATCGTTGCGCTGATTGATTACGACTTCATACGCCTGTTCTGTGTATCGTATGAGCTTCTCGTCCCCAGTCTGCCGAATTGCCTCCAAAAGCCAATCCACATACTTTTTATTTTCTTTCAGCAGAAACGTGTGGAAATACTGCTCCAGAAAGCTTTTCTTATCTGCCGGATTCTTATACGTTGCCGCAATCATATGATGCAGCATGTCCTCAAACCGCGCGATATCCTGCGCCAGATATAAAGCGCGCAGCTTATACAGATCACACGTATATTCTCCAAGCAGCCTGCGGAACATCGGCATATCCGCCAATTTCTCCACTGTTTCATAGTCCTTGCGTCCAAGGCTGCCGTTCAGCTGCCGAAGCTGAAAATTTTTCATCACCTGAACGCCTACATAACAGGCAAACAGAAGAAATATGACCGACGCCGTAATTGCACTCACACAAACACCTGATTTCTTGCATTTCAATCAATAGGGGGAAATGATCCCAATCGCCATCTCCCCCTATCATTTTACCTTGCCGGAGCACGTACTCCGACAAACTGTTCTATTTTATTCCGGCATAGTAACCGTTACACCGGACTGCTGCAGCTCGGTAACAACCGAGTTCAGAGCATCCCAAGCCTGCTGACCGGTCTTTTCAGCCGGAGCGGGTTCCGGATAGTCATACCACTCGACCAGCGGATTGTAGCCGCCGGGGATGGTGTTGCCGTCAGCGTCCATTGCCTGCGAGTTACCGGTCCAGATGCCGAACGCACAGCCCACGATACCGCAAACCAGAATGAGCAGGATGCACTTAACCGGCGTCCAGCCCTTCTTGATGAGGGCATACAGAGCGAGGGTGATCAGCAGCGGGATCAGCTTGGGCAGAATGCCGTCAAGCAGGGACTGGATGTTGATCTGAGTATCGCCAACGATCATACGAACGGTGGTGCCGCCGTAGTTTGCGATCAGGCCGCCGACTACGAATACGCCGAGGATGCTCGCCGCACGGGTGAACTCCTTTGCGCTCGAAGTCAGCATGGTAACTGCCTTGGTGCCCAAGCCGTAAGACCAGTACATCAGGCCAAAACGAACGGCAAACTGCACTGCATTAAAGATAATCAGGAACAGGATTGCGCCGAGGATATTGCCCTGCAGGGCGATATTCGCGGTCAGGCCTGCGGTGATCGGAACCAGCGTCAGCCAGAACAGTGCGTCACCGATACCACCGAGCGGGCCGGCAGCAGAAATACGTACAGAGCGGATCGTCTGGGTATCAGCCTTGTTCTGCTCGAGCGAAAGCACAATGCCCATAACGAACGTTACGAGGAACGGGTGGGTATTCAGGAAGTCCAGGTTATGTGCCATGGAAGCCTTGAGGTCTTCCTTGTTGGTGTGGATCTTCTGAAGGCCGGGGAGCATGCCCCACAGCCAGCCGCAAGCCTGCATTCTCTCGTAGTTGAAGGATGCCTGCAGGAAGCAGGACAGCCAAACCATCTTATTCAGGGTCTTTTTGTCCAGCGTCGGGGCCGGCGTCAGATCCTGATATTTCTCGGGAATATTATATGCCATCCGAGTCACCTCCCATGTTGCCAGCGCCAGCGTTCGCCTTGATCTTCGTGTTGATCGAGAAGTCATAGATCGCGATTGCAGCGCCTACGAATGCGCACAGAATGAGGGTTGCGCCAGAGGTGGAGGCGTTAGCAGCGCACAGCAGAGCCATAGCAAAGCCTGCCAGCAGGAAGCCCCACATCTCGTTGGACATCATAACCTTCATCAGAATTGCGAAGCCGACAAACTTCATCGCGCCGCCAGCAGCGTCGAGGCCTGCCATGACCCAAGAGAACTGGAAGGACAGGTCCTGCAGCGTCTGGCCAAGAGCGGAGCCGCCGTACAGACCGGCAACAGCCAGCAGGCCAAACAGCGCACCGAGGATCGCCATTTCCATGAAGTTGATGTTACGAATACCCTTGACGTCCGCGTTCTCCGCGCACTTGTCAGCCTTGGCCATCATACCGGACATGATGGTGAAGGTCAGGGTAACTGCATACTGGCCGAATACCGCAAACGGAATGGCCAGACCCAGCGCAGCGCCAACGCCTTCAGGCGTAGCTTCCATGCCGAGCGAAACTGCGAATACGGTAGCCATGATGCCGCCGAGGATCGCATTGGGGGGCTGAGCGCCGCCGATCGGCATCGAGCCGATCTGGATGAGCTGATAAGAACCGCCGACAACTACGCCAAGCTCAAAGTTGCCAAGGATGGCACCGATGATCGGGCAGGTTACGATCGGCTGATACAAAGATTCCAGGAAGCTGAACTGGTCAATACCCATGATAAAGGCTACTACAAAGACCAAGATCGCCTGGATGATGGTAATTTCCATTACTTACTCCTTTCCAGGTGCTTTCGGGTAAATATCACTTGAACAATTTTTCGATATTCTCCGCGGGCGTATCCGGAACTCTCTTGATTTCGAGCTCCACGCCCAGCTCCTGCAGCTTTTTAAAGCATGCTACATCATCGTCGTTTACTGCGACGGAAGTTGCAACCTGGCGCTTCCCATCCGCCATATGCATGTTTCCAATGTTCACCTTTTTAATCGGTACGCCGCCTTCGACCAGTTTCAGGACATCCTGCGGCGTTTCGCAAATGATTGCGATATGCTGGTTCGGCGAAGCCTTACCGATGATGTTGATGGTCTTCTCAATCGAGAAGAAACGGGTCTGCGCATAAGACGGCGCAGCCATGTTCATCAAGCCCTGACGGAACTCATCAGTCGATACAGCATCGTTTGCAACAAGCAGCAGATTGGCCCCGACAACGCCGCACCACTGGGTTGCGACCTGTCCATGGATCAGACGGTTGTCGATTCTCGTTAATACAATATCTGGCATAACCTTTCCCCTTTCTCCAGTATTTGCATTGGCCGTGTTGACTAATTCCCCTCTCTTTCACAAAGCGGAAACATTTTATCTGGGAATGATAAAATGCATCCTCTAAACTACTTTTTTATTCTACCAGAAAAGTGTTTTAATGAATTTGCACTTTTTATCCGTTTTTTTGCATTTTTGATTTGGTCATTTTAGCCAAAATGCACAGGACACCTGTCCTTGCAGCAAGGACGCTGTACATTTTCGTCCTCCTGTGCAGGATAAATGCACAAAAGCAGTTAAAATGTTAACAATCTTCCCGACTAATTCTGTTTAAACAAGTATATCACTCGTCACTTTTGATTAAAAAGTGCAAAAAGGCCGTCGGCAATTGCCGACGGCCTTTTTCTGATGGTCGAGGTGACAGGATTTGAACCTGCGGCCTCTTCGTCCCGAACGAAGCGCTCTACCAAGCTGAGCCACACCTCGGATTCGCTGTCATTGTTTGTTCAACCGTGACAGCTTTTATATTATATCGCGGTATTCTCTTTCTGTCAACACCTTTTTCGATTTTTTTCAGATTTTTTCCACGAGCGCCGTAATCAGCCGTTGGAAGTCCGTTCCCCGCCGTGCGGCGATCTCATTGACCTCTGCCCCGGAGAGCGGCTGCATCAACACTCCAGCCGCCATATTGGTAATCATCGAAACTGCAACCACCGGCAAACCACAGTGTGCCGCCGCAATCACTTCAAACACCGTAGACATACCGACCGCATCCGCCCCCAGTGTGCGGAACGCGCGGATCTCTGCCGGCGTCTCAAATTGCGGCCCGTTAACGCCGCAGTAAATGCCACGACGCAATGTCAGACCACACGCATCAGCTGCCACCTGCGCCTTTTCCCGCAAGACAGGCGCATATGCAAAGGTCATATCCGGAAAACGTGTGCCAAGCTGATCGTCATTCGCCCCGGTCAGTGGGCTTTTGCCCATCATATTGATATGATCCTCGATCAGCATAAAATCCCCGACCTCAAAGCCGGTATTGATGCCGCCGGAAGCGTTAGTCAGAACGAGCGCCCGCACGCCCAGCGCGCGCATGACATACACCGGATACGCAATCTCATCCGGCGCATAGCCTTCATAGCCGTGCAGTCGTCCCTGCATGCAAATGACACGCCGGCCTGCGAGCATGCCGCAGACCAATCGCCCTGCATGGTCGGGCGCTGTCGAAATCCGAAAGTGTGGAATTTCCGCATAGGCAATGGTGACCGTGTCTTGCAGTTGCTCCGCCAGCGGGCCCAGCCCGGAACCCAGCACCAAGCCAACCTCCGGCAGAAAAGGAAGCCGCGAGCGCAGATAAGCCGCGGATTCCTTCACTTGCTTCTTGGTAATCATGTGAACTCTCCCCTCTTATAAACGATGGATGATCTCGTCCGTGTGGCGCTGCGTTTCCGCCTTCACCCGCTCGATGTCAATCGTGGTATACACACCGTCACGGTACAGCACTTCGCCATCCACCATGGTCAAACGCACATCCGCGCCTTGCGCCGCGTAAACCACATTACACGCCGCATCGGTCATGGGCGTGAACTGCGGGGTGTCCGTGTTGATCACGCACAGATCAGCACGGCAGCCGACGCGCAGCAGGCCGCTGTCCTCTCTGCCCTGCGACAATGCGCCCGCGCGCGTTGCCGCATACAGCGCCTGCGCCGGTGTAATGAGCGTCGAGTCACGGTAATATCCTTTATAGACCACGCCGAACAAATACAAGTCCTGCAAAATGTTCAGGTTGTTGTTAGAAGCCGCGCCATCCGTGCCCAGCGCAACATTGATACCCATATCGAGCAGCTTCGGGATATTCGCATAGCCCGATGCCAATTTCAGGTTGCTCGCCGGGCAGCAAGCCACGGTCACGCCATGCGAACGGAGAATATCGAAATCCTCCCCTTCCAGCCAGACGCAGTGCGCCGCTGTTGTCGGCACATCAAACACGCCGCGTGCCTGCATGTACGCCGCAGGCGTCATGCCGTGGCGCTGCTTGCACTCTTCGTGTTCGGCCTGTGTTTCGGACAAATGGATATGCATGCGCGCACCGCGTTCCTTGGCCTGTGCCGCGACCGCCTCGACCACCTTGGGCGTCGAGGTATATTCGCCGTGAATACACAGATCGCCGATCAGACGGCCGTCGCCTGCTCCATTCCATTCGCCCAGCAGACGCAGGTTATCCTGATAAGCCGCTGTCTGCTCATAAGCACTATCGTCAAACACCGTCAGTCCGCGGCTGAGGTTGCACTTGATCTTGCTTTCCAGAATGGCCTTTGTCATGCCGTCCATGAAAAAGTACATATCGGAAAACGACACCGTACCGCTTGCCAGCATTTCTGCAATTGCGAGCTGCGTCGCGTAATAAACCGCTTCATCACTCAGCTGGTCCTCAAACGGAAACACACGCTCATTCAGCCAGCGCTGGAGCGGGAGATTTTCCGCGTAGCCGCGCAGCAGCGTCATCGGTGCATGGCTGTGCACATTATAAAAGCCCGGCAGCAACAGACGATGGCGGCCGTCATAACGCTCGCCATAATCCTCCTGTGGCTCCGTGTCTCCTATGTACGCAATGCGGCCATCCTTCACGCCAACATATTGTCCGCGCTGAAGCGCAAAATTCTCATCTAAAAGATCGATATTACAGAATAACATTTGTTTCTCCTTTGTCTTTCTTGGGATATGATGCAGTCTCTTTTTCTTTTGCGGAGAGATTTCCCCAAATTCCGTTCATCGGCACGGCATAGGTGGAAAAACGCACGCCAAGCTCGGTGTTAAAGTGGTCGATGGATTTCATCAAACCGATACAGCCCACCTGAAACAAATCGTCCGGCGATTCGCCGCGTCCCTGAAACCGCTGGATCACCGACAGCACCAGCCGCAGATTGCCGCGGATCAGTTCATCCCGCGCCTGCTTGTCGCCTTTGCCGGCACGCACCAGCAATTCATCCGTCTTTGCCGCCGACAAGGTCGGCAGCCCCGATGTATTCACCCCGCAAATCTCTACTTTGGTTTGCATGGAAAAGTCCCTCCCGTCCTGCGCACCGATGTGCGTCTATCAGGATTTTCCCCTGCGAACGGGCTGAATATACCGACGAAATATTTTGCCGAACGCCATGTTTCGACACACTTTTTCCCGTCTATGTGCTTTATGGTGTGCCTTACAGCAAATGATAATGCGGGATGATATCCTCGAACGTGCCATCCTTCAAGCGGAAACCGCCCGGGATAACACCCAACTGCTGAAAGCCCAGCTTTTGATACAGATGCAGCGCTGCGGTATTGCTTTTCACCACCGCATTGAACTGCAAAATGCCGAACCCCAGCTCTTTCGCCTTACTCATGCAGTGCAGAACCAGTTTTTCCCCGATGTGTTGCCCGCGCGCTGCCCTTGACCGCATAGCTTGCGTTGCAGATATGTCCGCAGCGACCAACGTTGTTTGGGTGCAAAATGTACAGTCCGACGATCGCGCCGCTATCCGCATCCAACGCAACACCCGTAAAGGACTGCGAACTGAAGAATGCATGACCGCTTTGCGCATCCAGCAATTCGGTCTGTGGAAAGGCCACGCCGTCCTCCACGACCTCATTCCAAATCGCTGCCGCTTCCTGCACATCCTGCTGTCCATACTGTCTGATTTCCACCTGCATGACACACACGCTCCCACTTATTTTTGCGCTTCTATTGTACTGCATTTTATCCGCGCATGCAAGCGCCGCCGTCTATGCAAAGTTTTTCAAGATGTCCTTACGCATCCGCGCAATGATTCGCTTCTCCAGCCGGGATATGTAGCTCTGCGAAATGCCCAGCAGCTCCGCGACCTCTTTTTGCGTCATGCATTCGGGGAGTCCCAACCCAAAGCGCAGTGAAATGATCTGCCGCTCGCGCGGTGGCAGACGCTCGAGCGCATGGTGCACCAGCATACGGTCCACATCGTCCTCAATCGGACGCATGACGCTGTCCGGCTCTGTGCCGAGAATGTCGCTGAGCAGCAGCTCGTTCCCATCCCAGTCGGAAGAAAGCGGCTCGTCAAAAGAAACCTCGGTGCGCCGCCCGGCCAGCTTACGCAGGTGCATCAAAATCTCGTTTTCAATGCAGCGCGACGCATAAGTGGCGAGCTTGACATTCTTATCGCTGCGATACGTGCCAACCGCTTTGATTAGTCCGATCGTACCAATCGAGATCAAATCCTCCGTACTCACCGCTGCCGATTCAAACTTACGCGCGAGAAACACCACCAGCCGCAGATTGTGCTCAATCAGCTTGTTGCGCGCCTGTTCATCCCCTGCTTGGCACGCCTCGACCGCTGCCTGTTCTTCCTCAGGGGACAACGGCGGCGGCAGCACCTCGCTGCCGCCGATGTAGTAAACCGAACGCCGGTTCCACCAGCGCGCCAATACCTGCATGATCCATTTCAGTACCATATGTTTTCTTCCTTTCAAACCCCAATCAGCCCATCATACGCTCCCTGACCAATGCCGTCCGGCCCAATGGCACACACACAGTCCAGCGCCGTTCCGTCCGCACGCTGTACGCTGTCCGGTCGGAAATACAGCAGCAGCCCGTTCTCTGTACCGACCGCCCGGTACGGCAGCAAACCAAACCGGCTTGCCGTTTCCGGCGGCAGGGCCGCAAGGCAGGCAGCAGCATCCGTTGCCCCTGCCCACGCCTGCCGGATTTCTGCACCCAGCAGACAATTTGCCGCCTCCCGCCCGAGCACCAGCGCTGGGCGGCCGGATACCGGTTCAACCAGACTGTTGCCTGTATCGTGCAGCAGACGCACCTCGCGCTCGCGTCCGTCAAAGCGGATAGTCAGCCGCTCGACCTCACGACGCAGCGGTCCGTGCAGTGCATCTCCGCGCAGCAAAACCCCGCTGAGCGCATATCCGGCGGCGGCAGCAAGCAGCAACACGCGAAACGGTATGGAAAAATAATATCCCGCACCAAACAGCAGCCGCCGCCCGGTTGCTGCGCCCAGCGCCGCCGCCAGCCCTGCGAAAGATGCCGCCACCACAAAATACAGCGCGCACACCCGTCCGAAGGCGGGCTTTCCACTGAAAGCCACGCCACACAGGCCGATACCTGTGAGCACACGCAGCGGCAGCACTGCAAAGATCGGCACAACCGCCGCCAGAACCGCATATCCGCCGCCCAGCGCTGCCGCCAGCAGCAGCCAGATGCGTCCGGCGCGCACCCCGCCAAGCGCTGCAGCCGCGAGCAGCGTCGCGCCGTCCATCAATGCATTGACCGCAAACAGCACATCCAGATATACAACCATAGACCACCTCCACCGACCTTCATCTTATCACAGCTCGTGCACAATATTTGCCGAATGCGCACCATGTCGGACACACAAAAAGGCCGCACACCGGTTTTGTCCGATGTGCGGCCTTTGACAGCCATATTTAGTTCTTGAGGCTCTGGATGGGGGCCGGGATGCGGCCGCCGCGATGGATAAACTTCGCAGGCGAGCCGGTTGCGATCGGCATAATGGGCGCGGAGCCCAGCAGACCGCCGAATTCGACCATATCGCCGACCTTCTTGCCGATGGCGGGGATCACGCGCACCGCCGTTGTCTTAGAGTTGACCACGCCGATGGCAATTTCGTCCGCAATCAGGCCGGAAATGACCTCGGCAGTGGTATCGCCCGGCACCGCAACCATGTCGATGCCGACCGAGCAGACCGCGGTCATCGCTTCGAGCTTTTCGAGCGTCAGTGCACCGGATGCCGCCGCCGCGATCATGCCCTCGTCCTCGGACACCGGGATGAACGCGCCCGACAGGCCGCCGACCGACGAGGACGCCATGACGCCGCCCTTCTTGACTGCATCGTTGAGCATTGCGAGGATCGCAGTCGTGCCACAGCCGCCGCAGACCTCCAAGCCGACTTCCTCCAGAATACGCGCGACCGAATCACCGATCGCCGGAGTCGGTGCAAGCGACAGGTCCACGATGCCGAACGGCACGCCCAGACGCTCGCTGGCAATTGCACCGACGAGCTGGCCCATGCGCGTAATCTTAAACGCGGTCTTTTTGATGACCTCGGCCACTTCGTTGATCGAGCAGTCGCCCGCGCGACGGATGGCCGACTGCACTACGCCCGGGCCGGAAACGCCGACGTTGATGACCGTCTCCGGCTCACCGATGCCGTGGAACGCACCTGCCATGAACGGGTTATCGTCCACCGCGTTGGCGAACACAACCAGCTTGGAGCAGCCCATCGAGTCATTATCTTTCGTCAGCTCTGCGGTCTGCTTGATGATGCGGCCCATCAGACCGATAGCATCCAGGTTCACGCCCGCCTTGGTAGACGCGACATTGACCGAAGAGCAAACCAGATTGGTCTCAGCCAGCGCTTCGGGGATGGAGTTAATCAGGATTTCGTCGCCCTTGGCAAAGCCCTTCTGCACCAGCGCGGAAAAGCCGCCGACAAAGTTGACGCCAGTTGCAGTCGCCGCGCGGTCAAGCGCCTTGGCAAGCGGCACATAGCTGTTTGCGTTCGTCACCGCGCCAATCATGGCGATAGGCGTAACAGAAATACGCTTGTTGATGATCGGAATGCCGAGCTCGCGCTCGATCTGTTCACCGGTCGAAACCAGCTTTTCCGCACGGCGGGTGATTTTATCATACACCTTATCCGCCAGCACATTGATATCATCGCTGGCCAGATCACGCAGCGAAATACCCATCGTGATTGTGCGGATATCAAGGTGCTCCTCCTCGATCATCTTGATGGTTTCCAGAATGTCCTTGGTATTGATCATTGACATGGACGGCACCTCAAATCTTGTGCATCGCGTCGAAGATGTCCTCGTGCATGGTGTGAATCTTCATGCCGAGCGCTTCGCCGTCCTGATCGAGAACATCGGCAAGCTGGGTGAAGTCCACCGTACACTTGTCAATATTCACCAGCATAACCATGGCGAACATATCGTCCATGACGTTCTGCGAAATGTCAACGATGTTGACCCCGTGCTGATAAAGCGTCTCCGAGATCTTGGCGATGATGCCGGTGCGGTCCTTGCCGACCACCGTAATGACTGCGCGCATACTTTTTCCTCCGATTTATATTTATTTTTGGAATAACAAACTGTCAGCCGGTATTTTTACCGGAATATCGGCGGTGCAGACTGCTCTGCCTGCTCCTGCCCTGCCTCGACAATGGTATTGATGATACTGTTGGACACCAAAAAGCCCTTTTCGGTCAAATACCAGCGGGTCCCCTGATGGGCGACCAATTCCTGCCCCATCAGACTGCGGAACGCCTCCTCATAGGGCGTTGAGTCGATATTATAGCGTTTTTCCAGATCAATGAAGTCCACGCCCTCCGCCGTGCGCAGGCGCACCATCAGGTATTCGCCATGCCGCTGGAAGGTCGGCACTTCATCCTCATCCCGCAGGATGTCCTCGCCGTTTATGTATGCCTTGATATCCCTTGCAAACTCAAACCGACGGCCATTCATAAACGAATGTGCTCCCGGCCCGAGACCCAGATACTCAGATAAATCCCAATATTTATAGTTGTGCCGCGAACGATAGCCAGGTTTTGCAAAGTTCGAGATTTCGTAATGCTCAAACCCGTTCTTGCGCAGCAACTCGCACATGGCAAGATAGGTATCCGCCTGTGCATCGTCGTCCGGCAAAACGGGATTTTCGCGTCCCATCGGGGTGGCGGGCTCGAGTTTGAGGCCATAGCACGACAGGTGCTTCGGCCCGAGCGCAAGGCACTGCTCGACCGAGTCGAGGAATTTTTCCTGCGTCTGACCCGGCAGACCATACATCAAATCCAGACTGATATTATCAAAGCCCTTTTCCCGTGCCAGATCGACCGCCGCTTTGGCCTGCGCGAACGTATGGATGCGCCCGATGCGTTTGAGCTCGTCCTCCTGTGCGGACTGCACACCGAAGGACAGACGATTGACACCGTGCTTCTTCATCGCGTCAAGCACCTTTTTATCCGTGCTTTCCGGGTTGCACTCCACCGTGATCTCTGCGTCATCCGCAAGTGGGAATTTATTGCGCACCTCCTGCAAGATGCGGCCGAGGTATTTCGGCCCCAGACAAGTCGGCGTGCCACCGCCAATATACACGGTATCCACCGTGTAACCGCTGCACGTTCTCCCATATTCACGGATATGCGTCAGCAGCGCTGAAACATAGCTTTTCATCAAATCCGCGTCAGTGACCGAATAAAAGTCGCAATAGGCGCACTTTTTCACGCAGAACGGAATGTGCAGGTACAGCCCCAACGGCCGATTGTTATAACTGAATTTGCTCATGATTCCTCATCCAGCTTCAAAACCGCCATGAACGCTTCGGTCGGGATCTGCACCGTGCCGAGCGAACGCATCTTCTTCTTGCCTTCCTTTTGCTTTTCCAGCAGCTTCTTTTTGCGCGTGATATCGCCGCCATAGCACTTGGCCAGTACGTCCTTGCGCATGGCCTTAACCGTCTCGCGCGCGATGACCTTGCCGCCGATTGCCGCCTGAATCGGCACCTCAAACAGCTGGCGCGGGATGTTCTCCTTGAGCTTTTCGCAGATGCGGCGGGCACGACCGTAAGCCTTTTCACGGTGCACAATGAACGAGAGTGCGTCCACCTGATCGCCGTTGAGCAGCATATCGACCTTGACCAGATCGCTCGGACGATAGTCAAGGAACTCATAGTCGAGCGAAGCATAGCCGCGGGTGCGCGCCTTCAAAGCGTCGAAAAAGTCATAAATGATCTCGTTGATGGGCATTTCATAATGCAGCTCAACCAGGTTTGCGTCCAGATACTGCATATCCTTGAACACGCCGCGCCGCTCCTGACACATCGGCATAATATTGCCAACATACTCCTGCGGAGTCATGATAGTCGCCTTGACAAACGGCTCGCGCGCCTCTTCAATCAGGCCCGGATCGGGATAATCGTGCGGATTGTCGCACTGAACAACCGTGCCGTCGGTCTTGACGATCTCATAAACCACGCTCGGCAGCGTCGTGACCAGATCAAGGTCAAACTCACGCTCAAGGCGTTCCTGAATGACCTCCATGTGCAGCATGCCGAGGAAACCGCAGCGGAAGCCGAAGCCCAGCGCCACCGAGCTTTCCGGCTCAAAGGACAGCGCGGCATCGTTGAGCTGCAATTTCTCCAGCGCATCGCGCAGATCGGGGTATTTGGAACCGTCCTCGGTGTAAATACCGCAGAACACCATCGGCCGCGCGGGACGGTAACCCGGCAGCGCCTCCGCTGTCGGACGGTCCGCCTCTGTGACCGTGTCGCCTACGCGGGTATCGGATACGGTTTTGATTGACGCGGTAAAATAACCGACCTCGCCTGCGCACAGCTCCTGCTGCGGGGACAGGCCGAGCGGCAGCATATAGCCACACTCAAGCACCTGAAACGTCGCGCCGGTCGCCATCATTTTGACCTTCATCCCTGGGTGGATGCAGCCTTCCATCAGGCGCATATAAACGATAACGCCCTTGTATGGGTCATACTGGCTGTCAAAGATCAGCGCGCGCAGCGGCGCGTCCGGATCGCCTTGCGGCGCGGGAATGTCGGACACAATCCGCTCCAGCACCGCATGAATGTTGACATTCATTTTCGCGGAGATCTCCGGGCTGTCCTCGGCAGGGATGCCGATAATATCCTCGATCTCCTGCTTGACGCGCGGTGCATCAGCTGCGGGCAGATCAATCTTGTTGATGACCGGCACCACCTCAAGTCCAGCGTCGATTGCAAGATAGGTGTTGCCCAGCGTCTGCGCCTCGATGCCCTGCGCCGCGTCCACAACCAGCAGCGCGCCCTCGCACGCAGCCAGCGAACGGGACACCTCGTAGTTGAAGTCCACGTGGCCGGGTGTGTCGATCAGGTTCATCTCATAGGTTTTGCCGTCGTCCGCTTCGTACTCCATGCGCACGGCGCGCGCCTTGATCGTGATGCCGCGTTCGCGCTCCAGATCCATATTGTCGAGTAACTGCTCCTCCATCTCGCGCTGGGATACCGCCTTGCACTGCTCAAGCAGGCGGTCGGCCAAGGTGGATTTACCGTGGTCGATGTGCGCAATAATGGAGAAATTACGAATTTGCTCGCGATTTTTCACCCCGAAAGCTCCTTATCTGTTCCTTAATAGCAATATGGAAATATTATAACACGTTCCCGCCGGTCTCACAAGCGTTCTTTTCCTCTTTGCCGCCCGCCCGGCTCTTGTTCTGTTTTTTGCACAAATTTGATTTTGTTTTGCTTCGGATTTGATGCGACTGCGCTATGATAGAAACCGAAGATAAGCCATCTTCTTTTCTCTTTTCTTATACTCTTCCCAATTGCGGGGGCGGCCATGGCCGCCTCCGCATATTTTTTCACAAAAGTCTTGCATTCTCTTTTGGGCAGGTATATACTGTGTTCAGTAAAGCATTTGACTGCTGTGCTAAAAACCGAATATCAGGATTCTTCAGGGCAGGGTGCAATTCCCTACCGGCGGTACAGCCCGCGAGCGGACGCTTTTTTAAAGCGAATGCATGATTCGGTGAAACTCCGAAGCCGACAGTATAGTCTGGATGAAAGAAGAATGTGCGGAAAATGCGGACGTTGTTCCGTTGCCGCTTATTTGCTGTTCTGAAACGCATTTTGTGTTTCAGATTTTTTATTTTTATGACGTTTCGCCCCGAAACATCCGCTTTCGGGGCGATTTTTTCATTCCATGGCCTCAAACAGGCTGTTTTGGCGAGGTGATCCGGTTGCAAAACCAAACGGAAACTTATATGCGCCGCGCACTCGAGCTGGCAAAGCGCGGTGCAGGACATGTCAGCCCTAACCCCATGGTCGGCTGCGTCATCGTCAAGGACGGACGCATCATTGGCGAGGGCTGGCACGAATACTGCGGCGGTCTGCACGCTGAGCGCAACGCGCTGAAAAACTGCACAGAGGACCCGGCAGGCGCGGATCTGTACGTTACGCTTGAGCCGTGCTGCCACTGGGGACGCACTCCACCCTGCACGGATGCGATTCTGGAAAAACGCATCGGTCGCGTATTTGTCGGCTGTCTGGACGCAAACCCGCTCGTCGCGGGCAAGGGCGCGGAAATTCTGCGCAATGCAGGCATCCCGGTCGAAACCGGTATCTGCGAGGACGAGTGCCGCCGTTTAAATGAGGTATTCTTTCATTACATCACAAATAAGACCCCGTTCGTCGTGCTCAAGTACGCGATGACGCTGGACGGCAAGATTGCCGCCGCGTCCGGCGACAGCCGCTGGGTGACGGGTGAAACCGCCCGTCAGCATGTCCACGAGACACGCGCGCGCCTGTCCGGCATCATGGTCGGCGTCGGCACGGTGCTGGCGGATGACCCGCTGCTCACCTGCCGCATCGAGGGCGGACGCAACCCCTACCGCATCATTTGCGACAGTCACGCGCGTACCCCGCTAGACTGCCAGCTTATCCGCACCGCACACGAGATCGACACCATCATTGCCGTGACCGAGTGGAACGAGCGCGCCACAGCGCTCAAAAAAGCGGGAGCGCATCTGGTTCTGTGCAAGGACAAAAACGGTAAGGTCGATCTAAACGATCTGATGCACCAGCTTGGTGCGCACGGGCTGGACAGTATTCTGCTTGAAGGTGGCGCGGAACTCGCATTTGCGGCGCTCGAAGCAGGTATTGTCCACAAGGTGCAGGCGTACATCGCGCCCAAGCTGATCGGCGGCGCAGCCGCCAAGACACCGCTGGGCGGCGCGGGCTTTGCCTGCATGGCAGACGCGGTGGCGCTTCAAAATATCACCGTTACGCCGCTGGGCGAAGACTTTCTGCTCGAGGGGGTGCTGTGAGATGTTCACCGGCATTATTGAGGAAATCGGCACGGTGCGGCGCATTGAGCGCGGCGCTTCTGGCGCCAGACTGACCATCGCGGCGAAAACCGTGCTGGAAGGCACCAAACTCGGCGACAGCATCGCCACCAACGGCGTGTGCTTGACCGTCGTTTCCCTGACCTCGGACAGCTTCAGCGCCGATGTGATGGCCGAGTCGCTGCGGCGGTCCAGTCTCGGCGCTTTGCAAACCGGCTCGCCGGTCAATCTGGAGCGCGCAATGCCCCTCAACGGGCGTTTCGGCGGGCATATCGTCTCGGGCCACATCGACGGCACCGGCACGATCGCATCCCAAAAGCGGGAGGACAACGCAGTCTGGGTGGCGGTGCGCACCGCCGCTTCCCTGCTGCGCTACATCGTGGAGAAAGGCTCCATTGCAATCGACGGCGTCAGCCTGACGATCGCGGCGGTGGACGAGAGCAGCTTTGCGGTGTCCATCATCCCGCACACAGGCGCGCAGACCATCTTGCTGGACAAAAAGCCAGGCGAGACGGTCAACCTTGAGTGCGATGTGATTGGCAAATACGTTGAAAAGCTGTTTGCACCGTATACACCTGACGAGAAAGCCACGCGAAGCGGCATCACCATGGAATTTCTGGCCCAAAACGGGTTTTGAGCAATACAAGGAGGAAAACCACTATGGAACAGCAATACTGTACGGTCGAGGAAGCGCTGGACGAACTGCGCGCCGGTCGCATCATCGTTACAATCGACGACCCTGACCGTGAAAACGAAGGCGACATGATCTGCGCCGCCCAATTTGCCACCACTGAGAACGTCAATTTTATGGCAGTGCACGCGAAGGGTTTGATCTGCACGCCGATGAGCGAAACGGTCGCCCAGCGTCTGGGCCTCGAACAGATGGTCAAGGTCAATACCGACAACCATCAAACCGCATTTACCGTTTCGGTCGATCATGTGGACACCACCACCGGCATTTCCGCCGAGGAGCGCGGCTACACCTGCCGCATGTGCGCCGACCCCGGCACCAAGCCCGCTGATCTGCGCCGCCCCGGCCATGTATTCCCGCTGATTGCACGCCGCGGCGGTGTGCTCACCCGCAACGGTCACACGGAAGCGACCGTTGACCTGTGCCGTCTGGCCGGACTGGAAGAGTGCGGCCTGTGCTGTGAGATCATGCGCGACGACGGCACGATGATGCGCACGACCGAACTGCTGGAGCACGCCAAAAAGTGGGGGCTCAAGGCCATCACAATCAAGGAACTGCAAGACTACTGCCGCCGCCATGACAAACATGTCGTGCGTGAGGCCTGCGCCAAACTGCCTACCCGCTTCGGCGAATTTCAGATTTACGGCTACATCAACGACCTAACCGGCGAGCATCATGTGGCACTGGTCAAAGGCGACATCGGAGACGGTAAAAACCTGCTGTGCCGCGTGCACTCGGAATGTCTAACCGGCGACGTATTCGGCTCGCGCCGCTGCGACTGCGGCCAGCAACTGGCAGCCGCTATGCAGCAGATCGAGCGCGAAGGCCGCGGCGTGCTGCTCTACATGCGTCAAGAAGGCCGCGGCATCGGCCTGATCAACAAGCTCAAGGCATACGAATTGCAGGAACAAGGCTGGGACACGGTCGAAGCCAATGTCAAGCTCGGCTTTGCGCCTGACCTGCGCGAATACTGGATCGGCGCGCAGATTTTACAGGACCTCGGTGCAAAGGAGCTGCGTCTGCTGACCAATAACCCGGAAAAGATTTATGGTCTGGATGGCTTCGGGGTGGAAATCGTCGAGCGTGTCCCGATTGAAATTGCGCCGCAAGAGGACGACGCATTCTACCTACGCACCAAACAGATCAAGATGGGCCATCTGTTCAAGCATGTGCTGTAAATCATATATTTTAATAAGATAAACGGAGGAATTACCAATGAAAGTTCTCGAAGGAAAACTGGTTGCTGGCAAAGGCAAGTTCGCCATCGTTGCGTCGCGTTTCAATGAATTCATCGTTTCCAAGCTGATCTCCGGCGCAGAGGACACACTCGTGCGCCATGGCGTAGACACGGACGACATCACGCTTGTCTGGGTTCCCGGCGCGTTTGAAATCCCGCTCGCAGCGCTCAAGCTCGCACAGTCAGGAAAATATTGCGCTGTTCTCTGCCTCGGCGCGGTCATCCGTGGCTCGACCTCGCACTACGACTATGTCTGCAACGAGGTTTCCAAGGGTGTGGCGCAGGTTAACCTGCAAACCGGTGTGCCGACCACGTTCGGTGTGCTGACCACCGAAAACATCGAACAGGCGATCGAGCGCGCCGGCACCAAGGCTGGCAACAAGGGCGCAGATGCCGCTATTGCCGCACTTGAGCTTGCCAATCTGATGCCGCAGCTTTGATCTGGACCGCATTGTGAATACAAAAAAGGGCTGGCCGTCTGCAATTTGCAGGCGGCCAGCCCTTTTAGCCTATTTCTATTTTACCAGAAAAAGCAAGATCAAATCTTCTGCAAATACCGCATCAGAACCACCGCAACTTCCGCACGGGTTGCATTGCCCGCGGGGCTGAGGGTCGTTTCGCTGCTGCCGGACATCAGTCCTTCCGATACCGCCCAGGCGAGCATCGGCTGTGCATAGCCGGAAATCGCAGCGTAATCCGAATAGGCGCTCAAATCCGCACGAGCTGAAACATCCTTGCCCTTATATTCAGCATAACGATACAGGATCGCTGCCATCTGCTCACGGGTGATATTGTTCTCAGGCGCGAATGCATTTCCCTCGACACCGTTGACGATCTCATTCTCTGCCGCCCAAGCAACTGCATCCGCATACCATGCGTTTTCATCTACATCGGTAAAGGCAGCAGACGAAGCCGCAGGCTTATTCTCCATATTGTACAGTACCTGTACCAGCATCGCGCGGGACAGTGCGACTTGCGGTGCAAACATACCGTCGCCGGTGCCGTTCATCACGCCGTTGCTGACCACATAATCCACCGCGTCGGCATACCACGCCGAGGAAGTAACGTCGGTAAAACCAGTCTCTTCTTCGGCGGCCATGTCGATGGAGTAGGTCGGCATCTTGTTTTCAGTCAGAACAGTGGGAGTAAATACGTCGTCCTTGGTCAGCTCACCCGCCTTGTCTGCGGCGATAAACGCGCGCAGCTCGGTCAGGATGCTCTTGGCGTTCTCAAACGCTTCTTCCGAAACTGCCTTGCCCAATGCGGTCGCCGTCTGCTCTGCCTGCTCCGGGCTTTCTGCATAAATACGCTTCATTGCTTCATCCACTGCTGCCTGCTGCTCGATCAGTGCTTTCTGATACTTTTCCCAATACAGCTTGACATTCGTACCATACCGCACGCGGTCGTTATCGCACAGATCGTTGAGCGCGGTAAACACCCAATAAGCAGAAGTTTCCGCCGGGAAATCTGCATCATCCAGCACTTCTTCAATATTGTCTGCATCCGTGCTGTACTCCGTCTGGAAAATATCCGAAGTATCGGTCAGCAGGTTGCCGTAATACGGTAGATAAACCGAGAACTCCGCGCGGGACATGGTCTGCCACTGCACGATTGCCAGCGCTTCCGGCATATCGCTGCGGATTTCAAACACATGGCACTCCGCCTGACGCTCATTGCCGATGGCCGTGCCGTTCGGGTTATTGTTCGGATTGTTATCCGCTGCATATTCCGTGCCTTCACCGCGGTAAGCCAGCAGGCGCAGCACTTCATATGTGGTCAAATCATGATCTGCCTCAAACAGCATATTGAACGGACCTTCCGGCGCCGCATCGCCTTCGCGCGCTACCGAAACCGTCTCGGACAGCGCCTCATTCAGGTAGTTGACACCCTGCCAGTAACGGAAATACTGGCCGTCGCCGAAATCTTCCGAACCATAGGTTTTCTGGATGTCGATTTTGGTGATCTGCGCGTCGTCAACCTCGCCCTTTTGCGAGGAAACCAAAAAGCCGTTTTCCATCGGCACTGAGATCAGGCCCTTGGATGCGATGACATTTTCCGTGTCGGCTACATCAATCTCGTTCATTACCACCATGTTCGGATTGACCGAAACCTTATCCGCCGGCATCTTGACCGCAACATACTGATGACCGGAGAGGGTTTCAAAATCCCAAACCTCGTTTGCATCGCTGATGGTAAACGAATTACACTCACCGGAGCCATAGGTATCGATGATCTTGGCCAGCTTTTCCACACCGTCCCGTGCAGATTCCGCCGTCATCAATACAACCGAGTTGAGCGAAATCTCGCAGATGCCGGTGTCAACCAACGGGTCAGCTGCTTCGGCTTTTTCGTTGTTGGAAGTCGAAACGGTTGCGCTCATTGCAACGCCGTTTTCGTTCATACCGACTTCACCATAGGCTTCGCGTACAAGATTACCGTTCTCATCCACAACGGATTCACCCATCTCTACCGAGTCACGCATCACAGTGTACCGGTAGGTATGCGCCGGATACGGCATGGAAAATCCGTAGGTATCCTCATACATCTCGCCTGATGCATGGTCAGCCGCCGGGCGCACTTCAAACACCTTATCGTACAGCTTTCCGATATCCTCTGAGCGACCAACATAGGTCGAACCGTTTGCCGATTGCTCGCTGCCGACATACAGGCCACAGCACGCGCCAGCACTGACGCTGCTGCTCGCCGCAATCACTGCAGCCAACGCAACAGCACCAAACCGCTTATGCCATTTCTGATTCATTTTCTTCATCCCTTTTTCAAATTTACCGTCTTTTTACAGACTTGCCTTTTACTATATCATCTTTCTTTGTAGAATTCAATCTTAGCGGCATAATTTCTCGAATATTTTTTCATATATATGAATAATTAACCATATCGACATTATCGTCTATGCATGTATTACCACATTACATATTGACATTTCTCGATATAAGTGCTATCCTCTTGTTAAATCGAATATATTGAATTTGAAAGGAGCGGTTTCATGCGAGACCACGCAGCAGACGCAAAGGTATTCAAGGCATTTTGTGATGCAAACCGCTTGCAAATTCTGGAACTGCTGCGCAGCGGCGAAAAATGTGCCTGTGTGCTGTTGGAGGATTTGCAAATCAGCCAGTCCACGCTTTCCTATCATATAAAAATATTATGCGATTCCGGCATTGTAGTCGGCCGCACGGAAGGAAAATGGACGCATTATTCCATCAGCGACCAAGGCAGTCAAAAAGCAAAGGAACTACTTGCGGAACTGACGTGCAAAACGGCTTGTTCACCATCAGACTGCGCATGCCAAAAGTAAAAAGCCATCGTCCAGCCGATGGCTTTTCTTCTGATTATTAGATCGAAAATTTTAGAACTGTTTGTCCGGTGAAAGGGGTATAACTTATGGAAGGACTTCGCGCCATCTGGCTGATCTTTCAGAATCAGATTCTGGGAATGCAATGGCTCAATGCTTGGATTGGCAAGGGCTTGGCTGCCCTCGGGTTAAATCCGAGCAGTATATTGGGCGGCAGCCTGCAATTTTTCCTGTATGACACCATCAAAATTTTTATCCTGCTGTCCGTATTGATTTTCGGCATCTCCTATATCCAAAGCTATTTTCCTCCCGAACGCACCCGGCAGATTTTAGGGCGCTTTCACGGCATTGGCGCAAATTGCGTCGCGGCTTTGCTCGGCACGGTAACACCCTTTTGTTCCTGCTCATCCATTCCTATTTTCATGGGCTTTACCAGCGCCGGTCTGCCGGTGGGCGTGACGTTCTCCTTTCTGATCTCCTCCCCGATGGTAGATCTCGGTTCGCTGGTACTGCTGATGAGCATTTTCGGCGCTCGGGTGGCTATCGTGTACGTCATCCTTGGTCTGGTCATTGCCGTTATCGGCGGCACGCTGCTGGAGAAGCTGAAGATGGATCGCTATGTAGAGGACTTTATCAAAAGCGCTCCGCATTTGCAAACGGGAAGCGAAACCCTCACCCAGCACGACCGGGTCGAATTTGCCAAAGAACAACTGCTTGGCACCATCAAAAAGGTCGCACCGTATATCTTTATCGGCGTCGCAATCGGTGCCGTGATTCACAATATGATCCCACAGACATGGGTCGAAACCATTCTGGGCAGCAACAATCCTTTTGCGGTCATTCTGGCTACGGTGGTGGGCATTCCGATGTATGCCGATATCTTCGGCACCATCCCGGTCGCGGAAAGCCTGCTATACAAGGGCGCCGGGCTCGGCACAATCCTGTCCTTTATGATGGCAGTCACCACATTGAGCCTTCCTTCCCTTATTATGCTCAAAAAAGCAGTGAAGCCCCGACTGCTCGCAGTTTTTATCGGAATCTGCACGGTCGGCATCATCCTTGTCGGTTATTTGTTCAACCTCTTTCAGTATTTTCTGATTTAAGGTTAGATTGTCATTTACCATACGATATACTATTAATTCAGGAGGTTTTTTATCATGGGATTATTTGGTTTTGGAAAGAAAAAGCAAGCGGAAGAAACGGCACCTACCTGCACTTGCCAATGCGGCTGCTCCACAGGTGCAGCGACTGCATCTACGCCGGTCTCAGCCCCATCTGATACACTTTCCATTAAGGTACTGGGCACCGGCTGCGTTTCCTGCCATACGCTGCTGGAAAACACACAACAAGCGGTCGCTGATATGGAACTGGATGCGAAAGTAGAATATGTGACCGACATGGCCCAGATCGCCGGTTACGGCGTGATGCGCATGCCCGCACTGGTAATCAATGAAAAACCCGTGGTCGTGGGCAAAGTCCTCAAGCCGGAAGAAATTACTGATATTCTGAAAAAGGAATGCAATTGACCGCACTCCCCCTCTTTTGAAAGGAGCATAAACCATGAGTCAAAATCCATGTTCAACTTCGAACAATGGAACGGAAAACGAAAAGCCCATTCTGCACTGCACTGGAAAACCCAAAGTCTGGTTTCTCTGCGTGCATAATTCCTGCCGCAGTCAAATCGCGGAAGCACTGGGAAAAAAGCTCGCTGGGGATGTGTTTGAAAGCTATTCCGCCGGTACACAACGAAAAGACCGCATCAATCCTGATGCGGTCCGCATGATGAAGCAACTGCACGGCATCGACATGGAAAAAACGCAGCACAGCAAGCTGCTCACCGATATCCCCCAGCCGGATGTCGTCATTTTTATGGGCTGCAATGTCAGCTGCCCTTATGCGCACTATCAATACGCTGAAAACTGGGGACTAGACGATCCGTCTGGTAAAAGCGATGAAGTGTTTGCTGAAACCATCCGCAAAATCGAGGAGAACATTCTTGCATTAAAACGCAAGCTGCAATAATGCCGACAAATCCACTTCATTGATCGAGTTAACCCTCTGCATGGTCGCATTTGTTGCCCCCTGCGTATCAGATCAACCGCACCAACTTTATCAATTGCAATAAAAAAATCTGCCCTGTTTTATGCTGTTGGCATAAAACAGGGCATAACTTTTTTGCGAAAGTGGGATGGCATAAACTCTTACGTTCATATGGAACTGTATTCGTACGATTGGCGCTCCAAACCAATTGCACCATGTCTGCAAAGCACTGCTACAGATAGTTCCTATCGGTTTTTACCTGCCATACATTTGTCCAGCATCCACTCAAAGTGCCTTCAGATAATTGGCAATTTCCTCATCTTTGCAGTTGGGATAGAAATATTCTGCAAAATGCTTGCCGGAAATCGTTTCCTTCAAGAAATCCTGATCGATTTCTTGAAGAATGGACAGAATCGGCTTATGTGTCACTTTCTTTACCTGATCCAGTATCTTCTTGTTGCGCTGCTCAGGTTCTCTTCTCTCCTTGGGATAACCGCCGCCGAACGGTTGAGAGAACAGCTTTGCAAAAGTGTCGCGCAAGTTGATCTCTGCTCCCCAGCCAAAGCCCTGCGCAAACGGCATAGCGATACAATTGCCGTCATTGACCTGGCCGAACAAAAACGCATCCAGCGGATTGGTGATATGGCCGCACAATACATTCGGGAATGCATTGCATGCCAGCATCGCGCCCTGACCAGTGCCGCAGCCAGTAACTACAAAATCTACCGCACCGCTCGACAGCAATATGCTTGCCAGCAGACCGTTTTTGACATAGGTCAGCTGCGTCTCGTCTTCCGCAGTGTACATACCATAGTTATCTACAGTATGACCAGCTTTTTCAGCCTCTTCTTTCAGAATTTCGTAAATCTGTGCATTCTTAGCAGCCTGAGAGTTTTCATTGATCAATGCGATCTTCATGACTGTATTTCCTTTCAATCAAATCTGCAAATTACGGCTGCTTGCCGATATACGCCAGAATGCCGCCATCCACATACAGGATGTGACCGTTGACAAAGTCGCTAGCCTCGCTGGCCAAGAACACCGCAGGACCCATCAGGTCATCAGTCTGACCCCAACGTGCAGCCGGCGTCTTAGCAATGATGAACTGATCAAACGGGTGACGCGAACCATCCGGCTGAATCTCACGCAGCGGCGCAGTCTGCGGCGTAGCGATATAGCCCGGTCCGATGCCATTGCACTGAATATTATGCTCGCCGAACTCGCTGCAGATATTGCGGGTCAGCATTTTCAGGCCACCCTTAGCAGCCGCGTATGCGCTGACGGTCTCACGGCCCAGCTCGGACATCATAGAGCAGATGTTGATGATTTTACCATGACCCTTGGCAATCATGCCCGGGATTACTGCCTTGGATACGATGAACGGACCGTTCAGGTCGATATCGATCACCTGACGAAAATCCTTTGCGCTCATTTCCAGCATGGGCACGCGCTTAATGATGCCAGCGTTATTAACCAGGATGTCGATTACGCCGACTTCTTTCTCGATGCGGGCGACCAGCTCCTGCACCGCCTGCTCGTCGGTTACGTCGCAAACATAGCCGTGCGCCTCAATGCCCTGCTCTGCATAAGCCGCCATACCCTTTTCAACCAAAGATTCGTTGATATCGTTGAATACGATTGTCGCACCGGCCTTGGCATATGCCGTTGCAATGGCAAAACCAATGCCATAAGAAGCGCCGGTAATCAGCGCAACCTTTCCTTCCAGCGAAAACTTTGACATTTCAAACATGACTTTTCTCTCCTTTTTTAATTTTTTCTGACTGCTTACCATGCAGCAGTCGCGTTTCCATCTTCACATCCGGGTGAATCAAATGTACGCCAAAACCTGCAATCTCCAAATCTAAATAGACGAAGTTGATTGCTTTGGTTTTTTATTGCGAGTGATACTTTTCTCTACAAAGCATACACTTTTTCCCGAGCTACCGCATAGTCTTTTCCGAATAGGGCGTATAACTGCCGATGTTCGGAAGTTTCTGAAATGCACCTCTTCACAGGCTTGCTTCCCTCTTTGGGGATGGCTTATTTTTTCGTCTTTTCTTACGCTAGTAAATCGGTTCACCATCAGTATATCCAGGTAAACCGGTTTTGTCAATAAAAATATTTTAATTTTATCGAAAAAAACTTTTATTATATCATTTCATATCCATTCTTATATTTAATGTACAAAAAACTTTTACAATGTTTTTGCAATAATGACAATTGACGAGATCGAATTCACCTCACACAAATAATTCACTCATTTAGTAGATCGCTTCCACTTCCTGTCAGGTTTTCCAGACTACCGTAGAGAAAAATATAGGATGCTTTCAAGGCAAATTCCCATGGCCAGTCACCAAAAACCTCTGGTCCCCTGCCGCAAGCACACCGGATAAGCATATCTACCGCAACGCTGCTGCCAACATTCTGTCCTCGTTGATTCGTACCTGCACTGCGGACACCTGCGACGGGTCGGTTCACTTAAAGGCATGCCCAATCATGCAAAATACGTGGTCATCCACGAAAAGGACGGCCAAAAACAGTTGACCCTTCTCAAAGCCTGATTTCTCCTACATGCAAAAAAGCCTATGGACAGCGTAACCATCCATAGGCTTTTTATGATATTCGTTGTTACTGATCGCCGACCACATTGGTCAATGTGCCGATCCCATCAATCTCACAGGTGACTACATCGCCCGCTTTCAGGAAGCAAGGCGGCTGCATGCCCATCCCCACGCCCGCAGGCGTACCCGTAGCAATGATTGTACCAGCCTTGAGCATCATACCGCGCGATAATTCCGCGATGATTTCGGATATAGTCGTGATTAAGTCACCGGTCGAGCCGTTCTGACGCAGCTCCCCATTAACCGAGCAGCGAATGCCCAACGCAGGAGGATAGGCAATCTCATCGGCGGTCACGATGCACGGTCCCATCGGAGTGTACCCGTCAAGTGACTTGCCAAAATACCACTGCTTATGACCGGTCTGCAAATTGCGCGCGGACACATCATTGATGATCGTATAACCAAAGATGTACTCCTGCGCACGCTCCACCGGAACGTTCCAAGCATCTTTGCCCAAAATAACGCCCAACTCGACTTCGTAATCCAAGCTGTCCACCAAGTCTGCATACAGAGGAATCACACCGCCGTCCCAGTTGGCCTCATTCACCCGCTTGGAGAAATAAATCGCCTTGGGTCGATCACCAAACGCCTCTTTGTTGAACCGTCCTGCCTCCTTATGGTGGGCATCGTAATTGATACCCAGACACACCACATCCTGCATGGGATGGGGGATCGGAGCGCGGCAGCAGACACGATCCAGCGGAATGGACACAGCATCATGCGGAATGGTGCGCAGTTTGTCCATCTGTTCCGGTGTGATGCGGCAGATCAACTCGTTCATATCCGCAAACTGTATGCCAAAATCCTCCAATGCATACAGGCTGCCCGGCTCCAGACCAATACCAATCTGGTCCCTTCCGTCCGGCTGCATGCGATAGGTGTACAGTCTCATGGTCGAAATCCCCCTTATCATTTTAGCAAATCGGTTTACATATTCATAATATCATTTTTTTGCCGGTTGTCAACCGATTTTCCGATTA
>DXDZ01000040.1 GCA_019115185.1 Candidatus Agathobaculum merdipullorum | reverse complement strand
CAAAGGCGATATCGTGGCCGAGCTGATCGACTCGACGAACATCTGCTTTGGCAACCCTGCGTCCGACGAGGTGCAGCGCCAGCCGTATCTGATTCTTGCGATGCGCCGCGACGTGGACGAGGTGCGCAAGGAGGCACGCGAAAACGGTCTGTCCGCCACCGAGGCGGAAGCCATCGTACCGGATGACACCGAGGACTATCTGCGCTATCGCTTGAACGGCGAAAACGACCGTGTGACCGTGCTGCTGCACATGCGCAGGACGGAAAACGGGATTGCGTTTACCAAAACCACGCGCACCGCAACCGTCATGCGCGAAAAGGAGCTGCCCTATCGCTATTACCCGGTCACGCACCTGTGCTGGAACCGTGTGCGCGGCTCGTGCCACGGCGAAAGCCCGCTGACCGAGGCCATCCCCAACCAGATCGCCATCAACAAGCTGTACTCGATGTATGTGCAGTGCATCAAGCAGGTGGCCTTCCCCAAGATCATCTACGACATGACCCGCTTCCCGAACGGCTGGTCGAACGATGTGGGCAAGGCGGTTGGCATGCGCGGCAACCCGAACGAGGCGATTGCCACCGCGTTCAAAGCGCCCGACATCTCCTCGCAGGTGCTCGCGCTGCTCAAGCAGATGATGAACGACACCGCCGAGCTGATGGGCGCGAGCGAAGCCGCGCTCGGCACGGTCAAGCCGGACAACACCTCGGCAATCGTTGCCGTGCAGAACGCGACCGCCGCCCCGCTTGAGCTGACCAAGATGGAGTTTTACCGCTTCACCGAGGACTGGGCGCGCATCTTCCTCGATCTGATGGGCGCACATTACGGCATCCGCACGCTTGTAGTGGCGGACGAACCGGGCGAGACGCCCTACCGGCAGAGCTTTGACTTCTCCCAGCTCGCTGGACAGGATTTGCGCTTGCAGGTGGATGTGGGTGCGGCCAGCTACTGGTCGGAAACCATGCAGACCATGACTAACGACCACCTGCTCGAAAGCGGCGTCATCACCGACCCGCTCGTATATCTGGAAAACGTGCCCGATTATCAGGTGCGCGGTAAAAACGACCTGCTGCACGCACTTCGCGTACAGCGCCAGCAGCAAAAGGAGGCAAATACAAATGCAAACCAGACAGAAAACGATCAGTAACCAGCAGACCGGCGCAGCCCCTGCCGCAGCACCGGCCACATCTATCGATCCCTTTGCAGCCGATACGGCGCAGAGCGCACAGACGATGCCCGGCGACCCGGCGGCACAGGCCGGACAGCAGACCTATCCGGTGCCGGTGGATGGCGAGATGCGCCAGCTGACGCTGGACGAGCTGATTCAGGCGGCAAGCCTGGGCCTGTCCAAGCAGAACGCCTACATTCGCCGCAACCGCGCGGCAAACGGCATGCCCAACGGCCAGATCTATGCGGCCTTCGTTGAGGAATACCCGGATGTGCGCCCGGAGGAAATCCCGCCGCAGGTATGGGAATGGGCGCAGCAGGAAGGCTCGCTCGTCTCGGCCTACCGCAAGTGGGAGATTCTTGAGCTCAAGGACGAGCTGGCCGCGCTCGAGATGAACCAGAAAAACCGCCGCGCCGCCGTCGGCCCGGCGCAGAGTGACGGCGAGCCGTCGGGCGTCGATCCGGTGACGCTGGCACTGCTGGGCAGATGATTCAACGAATAGTATAAACAGGAGGTATTATACTTATGGCTATCAATCTTGCAACCAAATATTCCGACCAGATTGCAGAAGTATTCACCCGCGCATCCTTCATCAAGGGCAAGACCGCCGAAACCTTTGACCTGACGGGCGTGAAAACCCTCAAGGTATACACGCCGATCACGGTGGAGGAGGTCGATTACGACCGCGACGGCGGCCTCAAGCGCTACGGCGACGTGACCGAAATGCAGGACGTGGTGCAGGAACTGACCATGACGCAGGACAAGGCGTTCACGCTGACGATCGACAAGGGCAACAACCTCGACCAGAACCTGGTCAAGAACGCTGCCGACATGCTGCGCCTGCAGCTGAACGAAAAGTCCACGCCGGCAGCCGACAAATATGCGTTCCAGCGCTTTGTCACCATGGCGGGCACGCTGGCCGAAAGCGAAAAACCGACCAAGAGCAATATCATTTCCAAGATTGCGGACGCTTCGCAGGCGCTCGACGATGCGCTGGTGCCGGACGACAACCGCTATCTGTATCTGACCAGTGAGATGTACAAGCTGGTCTGCACCTCGGACGAGTTCGCAGGCGTGGATGTGCTGGCACGCCAGTCGATCGCCAAGGGCGTGTGCGGCGAAGTGTTCGGCATGAACGTTGTGCGCGTACCCAAGAGCTACCTGCCGGATAACGTCTACTTCCTTGTCACGCACAAGGACGCGGTGCTCATGCCGTACAAGATCGCGGACGCCAAGGTGCACGAGGACCCGGTCGGCGTGTCCGGTGCGCTGATCGAAGGCCGTCACTATTACGACGCCTATGTGCTGGGCGCCAAGTGCGGCGGCGTGTACGCGCTGGTAGCAACCGGCTCGATTTCCGCCGCGCCGAGCGTTTCGGGCGGCAAGATCACCGGCAATGGCACCATCCGCTACACGCTCGACGGCTCTGACCCGCGCTACTCGGATTCCGCCAAGGATTATGTGCCGGATACCCCGCTGACTCCGGAGGAAGGCTGTCAGATCCGCGCCTTTGCCACCGAGGAGAGCAAGTATCCGTCCCCCGTGGCCGAGGGCAAATAAAAAAAGCCGCCCATAGGGCGGCATAGGCAGGCTCCCAGCCTGCCGAACAGGCTGGGAGCCATTTTAAAAAAGGAGGAACTCTATGACCGGAACTGAATGCTACCACGCTGCGCTCAACCTGCTCAGCGAAACGCCCAACACCGGTGTATATTATGAGCAATTCGCGCTTGGCGCACTCAATCAGCTGTTGACCAACAGCCTGCGTGAGATCAACGCGCTGCGCGAAGCACAGCAGGAGGCCCCGCTGACCGTCCCACCGCGTCTGAACGCACTGGAAGAGGACATCCCCGCAGACGACTGGCTTGTCAGCGAGTGCTTCCCCTATGGTCTGGCTGCACTGCTGGTAGCCGATGACGACAAGGCAAAATTCAACTGGGCTGCCTCGGAATATGCCGAGCGTCTGCTGTGTCACTGTCCTGCGCAGCTGACCGCCGTACAGGAGATGATCTGATGCGTGCCTATCAGTTTCCGCAGCCCGAAACCGTGCAAGAAACCGTTGTCAGCAGCTTCGGCGGCGTGGATTTCCGCACCCATCCGACCAAGCTGCCGCTCTCACGCTCCCCCGATATGCAGAACCTGATCTGCGATCAAAACGACTATCTGGTCAAGCGCACGGGCTGGCAGACCAAACACAACTACGGCGCACCGATTTACGGCCTGTTCCCCCTGCCGGACAACGTGGGCTGTGCGGTGCACGCAGGCAAAAAGCTGTACGCCCGCCAGCCGGACGGCACGCAAACCGAGCTGTGTGCGGACATGCAGGAGGATTTCTCGCAATCCTTTGTCATGGGCGGCGTGCTCTATCTGCTCGACGGCGCGACCTTCCGCGCCGTGCGCCGCAATGCGTCCGGAGATGGCTGGGAGGCTGTGCGGGTGCAGGACATCGCCTATGTGCCGACCACAACCATTTCCGCCCAGCCCACCGGCGGCGGCACCAGCTATGAAGCGGTCAACCTTCTGACCCCCAAGCGCATCAATACCTTCATCGGGAACGGTTCAGCGACGCAGTTTCAGGTGGACTGCACCAAATTGGATCTCGGCG
>DXDZ01000039.1 GCA_019115185.1 Candidatus Agathobaculum merdipullorum | reverse complement strand
GACCAGCTTGCGGCAACGCCGCCGGTCAGCCCCATGCTGATCGGTATTGGCTTGACGCTGTATTTTCTGTCGCGCGCAGTGCGTTCGATGATGCGCACGGTCAACGATATCTACCATGTAGAGGTGGCGCGCGGCATGGTTTGGGATGTGCTTATTTCGTTCGGCATCACGGCGGGATTTCTGGTATCGGTTGTGTGCAGTTTTGTGCTGGTGGTTGCAGGTAAAGCGCTGATTCATCTGCTGCCGCGCCTGGCGCCAATTCCGCAGCCGGTTTTGGATATGACCCATGACGCCAGCTTTTGGGTGATGATTCCGTTCATTTTCGTGTTTTTGATGCTGTTTAACCGCATTGTACCCAATCTGCACCTGAAATTCCGTGAAGTATGGCCGGGGGCGCTGTTTTCGTTGGTGGCATGGCTGTTGGTTTCGTGGGGATTTTCGTTTTATGTGGACAATATGGCGAGCTATTCCGTGTTGTATGGCTCGCTGGGTGCTATCATCGTGCTGATGCTGTGGCTTTATATCGTCAGCATAATTTTGCTGATGGGGCCACAGCTTAACCATACGCTGGTGGTCATGCGGCTGTACCGTTTGGAAAACGAGAAGCATATTGATTGAGGAGTTCCCATCCGGCTTTCGGATAAAAACAGAAGGAGGACAAGAAAAAATGAAAGTAGTAGCGATCAATGGTTCGCCGCGTAAGGGCGGTAACTGCGCACAGATGCTGGAGGTGCTCGGCGGTGTGCTGGCACAGGAGGGCATCGAGTTTGAGGTGTGCCAGCCGGGGGCAAAGGTACATCCGTGCATGGCGTGCTATCACTGCCTGAACAACAATACGCTGCGCTGTGTGCAGGCGGATGACGGTGTCAATGAGATCATCGAGAAATGCATTGCGGCAGACGCGATCGTGCTGGCTTCTCCGGTTTATCACGGCGGCATTGCGGGCAGCATGAAGTGTGTGATGGACCGCATTATGCTGGCGGCTTGCTGCGGAGAGAACCAGTTTCATCATAAGGTGGGCGCGGCACTCTGCACCCTGCGCCGTTCGGGCGGCATGGAAACCTATCAGCAGCTGCTTGGCCTGATGGATGCGATGGAAATGGTGCTGGTCACTTCGGATTACTGGAACGCTGTGCACGGTGCGGAAATTGGCGAGTGCAAACAGGATATCGAGGGCGTGGAAGTGATCGAAAAGCTCGGCCGCAATATTGCGTGGATGCTCAAGGTGATCGACAAGGCGGGCATTGCGCCGCCGGAGACGCATCCCCGCACGATGTTCAATTACATACGATAAGGCAGAGGGAAGGCACATATAGGTGCCTTCCTTTTTTTCGTTGAGAAAATCCTCACGCAAAATTCACAGTTTATTAACATGATGTTACCGAATTGACGTTGAAGCTTTACTTATTTCCCGATACAATATATACATGGGATAGTATATACTGGAAAGGGATGGATACTATATTACGGCAGAACACGATATTTTGCAGGTCACGCCGCGCGTTGAGGCGTTAGCGTCGCTTTGTGCGCGGAATGATCGCATTGATGCTGCACTGTACAAAGAGTACGATGTCAAGCGCGGTTTGCGTGACCTGAACGGCGAAGGCGTCTTGGCTGGGCTGACCAACATATCGGACATCATCTCCAAAAAAGAGGTGGACGGAAAGCTGGTCCCCTGCGATGGCGAATTGTATTATCGCGGCATCAAGATCAACGATCTGGTGCAGGGCTTCATACGGGATGGACGCAAGGGCTACGAGGAGGTTGCCTATCTGTTGCTGTTCGGGGAATTGCCGGATGCCAAGCGGCTGAGCGACTTCAAAAGTCTGCTGGCGCAGGGACGCACCTTGCCGACGAACTTCACGCGCGATGTCATCATGAAAGCGCCGACGCGCGACATGATGAACAGCCTTTCCCGCAGTGTGCTGACGCTGGCATCGTATGACAATAACGCGGATGAAATTTCGCTGCCAAATGTGCTTCGTCAGTGCCTGATGCTGATTTCGGTGTTCCCGATGCTCGCGGTCTATTCCTACCATGCCTATAATTACTATGAGCGCGGCGAAAGCATGTATATCCACTATCCGTCGGACAGCTTATCCACGGCGTCCAATTTCCTGCGCATGCTGCGCCCGGACATGCAGTATACCCCGCTGGAAGCCAGTGTGCTCGATCTGGCGCTGGTGCTGCACATGGAGCATGGCGGCGGCAATAACTCGTCGTTTACCACCCATGTGGTGACCTCCTCGGGAACGGATACCTATTCTGCTATTTCCGCGGCGCTTGGTTCGCTGAAAGGTCCCAAACACGGCGGCGCGAATTATAAAGTCGTGCAGATGTTTGAGGATCTGAAAAAGAACGTCACAGATACGGCGGATGAAGAAGCGGTAGCGGACTATCTGGGCCGCCTGCTGCGCCGCGAAGCGTTTGACCGCAAGGGATTGATCTACGGCTTGGGCCATGCGGTTTACTCGATTTCCGATCCTCGTGCTGAAGTGTTCAAGTCCTTCGTTGGACAGTTGGCGCACGAAAAGGGTAGGGATGCAGATTTTGCACTCTACTCGCTCGTCGCGCGGCTCGCGCCCGAGGTTATCGCGCATGAGCGCCATATTTATA
This sequence comes from Candidatus Agathobaculum merdipullorum, assembly GCA_019115185.1. Taxonomy (GTDB): domain Bacteria; phylum Bacillota; class Clostridia; order Oscillospirales; family Butyricicoccaceae; genus Agathobaculum; species Agathobaculum merdipullorum. The sequence goes on along the minus strand of DXDZ01000039.1, from coordinate 6,847 downwards.
AGGGCGTTTCGGCAAACGTGGACTTTTATTCCGGCTTTGTGTATTCCATGCTGGGATTACCGCCCGAATTGTACACGCCGGTGTTTGCCATTGCGCGCATTGTGGGCTGGAGCGCACACCGTTTGGAGGAGCTGGTCAATACGGATAAGATCATCCGACCGGCATATCGTTGTGTGCAGCCGGCGACCGGATATGTGTCGCTGAAAGATCGTTGACAATCATTTTGGATGGGAGGAAGAAACATGCAATCAATCGGGTTTATTGGTGTGGGCGTAATGGGACGCTCTATGGTGAAAAATCTGCTCAAGGCAGGCTATCAGGTGGCGATTTATTCGCGCACCAAGTCCAAGCTCGAGGATTTTCTGGCAGAAAACAATGTAACATGGTGTGATTCGGCGGCGGAGTGCGCATCCGGCAGGGATGCGGTCATCACCATGGTAGGCTATCCGAAGGATGTTGAGCAGGTTTACTTTGGGCAGGAGGGCATTCTTGCCGCGGCACAGCCGGGTACATATTTGATCGACATGACGACGACCGATCCCAAGCTGTCCGTTCGGATTGCGGAAGGAGGCACCGCAAACGGCCTGCATGTGCTCGATGCGCCGGTTTCCGGCGGCGATACGGGCGCGAAGAACGGCACACTGTCCATTATGGTCGGCGGCGAGGAAGCGGATTTTCAGGCATGCCTGCCGCTGTTTGAAGCAATGGGCAAACAGATCGTCTATGAAGGCCCGGCTGGTGCAGGCCAGCATACCAAGATGGCCAACCAGATTGCCATTGCCGGTACCATTGCAGGCGTGAGCGAAGCGCTGACCTATGCCGAGCGGGCAGGGTTGGACACGCAGAAGATGCTGGACAGCATTTCCAAGGGTGCAGCCGGTTCGTGGCAGATGGAAAATCTGATGCCCAAAATGATGCGAGAGGACTATGCGCCCGGCTTTTTCCTCAAGCACTTCATCAAGGATATGAAGATTGCGCAGGGGCAGGGCTTTGGCTCGCTGCCGGTGCTTGAGCGTGTCTGCACGATGTATGGCGATCTGGAAGCCGAGGGCATGGGCGATCTGGGCACGCAGGCGCTCATTCGCTATTATCGGGGAAATAACGAGTAAAAAAAGTGATGAACAGAACAAAGGCTCGGAACCATTCGGTTCCGAGCCTTTATTTCACCTGCGATGCTCAGTCGATATCCAGTGCATCCTTCACCTTATCCCAAAAGCCTTTGCGCTTGCTCTGGTTGTCATCGGTAGAGGACTCTTCAAACTCACGCAGCAGTCGTTTCTGCTTTTCGGACAGGTTTTTCGGCACTTCGATGCTCACGCGGACATACTGGTCGCCGCGTCCACGGCCATTGACATTCTGAATGCCTTTACCCTTCATGCGGAACACCGTGCCGGTCTGCGTGCCTTCCGGCACCTTATACTCCACGCGGCCGTCGATGGTCGGCACTTGCAGCGTGTCGCCCAACGCCGCCTGCGTAAAGGAAATCGGGATATCTACATAGACATCCTGCCCTTCGCGCGTGAAGATCGGGTGCGGACGGATGGATATGGTCACAAACAGATCGCCCGCCGGGCCACCGTTGACACCGGCGTTGCCCTGACCGCGCTGCTGGATGGATTGTCCTTCGTCGATACCGGCCGGAATGTTGACCTTGAATTTGCGCGTCTTGCGCACGCGGCCTGCACCGCCGCACTTGCTGCACGGCTTTTTGATGATCTTACCGGTACCGCGGCAGTTCGGGCAGGCGCCCTGCGTCTGGAACATGCCGAGCGGTGTGCGCTGGGTCTGCGTTACCGTACCGGTGCCGCGGCAGTTCGGGCAGGTTTCTGCGCTGGTACCCTTTGCCGCGCCTGTGCCGCCGCACTCGTCACAGGTTTCAATGCGGTTGACAGAAATCTCTTTTTCACAACCGAACGCTGCTTCCTCAAACGAGAGGATGACATTCTGCCGTATGGATTCGCCGCGCTGCGGTGCATTGCGCCGCTGGGCGCGCCCGCCGCCAAAGCCGCCACCGAAGAAGGAACCGAACAGGTCGCCAAGATCTCCCATGTCGAACCCGCCAAAGCCACCGGCGCCCGCACCGCCGCCATAGCTCGGGTCAACACCCGCAAAGCCGAACTGGTCATATTTTGCGCGCTTATCGGAATCGGACAGCACTTCATATGCTTCGTTGACTTCCTTGAATTTGTCGGCAGCCTCCGGGTTATCTTTATTCAGGTCGGGGTGATACTTGCGGGCAAGGCGACGATAAGCCTTCTTGATTTCATCCTCGCTTGCACCTTTTTGTACGCCAAGCACCTCATAATAGTCTCTTTTATCAGCCATTGTGATCCCTCAAATAACGGAAAATAGCATGCCGCAGGGCGGAACGGAATCCGTTCCGCCCCACGCGGCATGGAAATTACTTATTCTGATCGTCGTCCTTGACTTCGGTGAAGTCTGCGTCAACGAAATCGCCCTGCGGGCCGCCCTGTGCGCCTGCACCCGGCTGGCCGCCCATGTTGGCGCCGCCCTGCGGAGCCTGCTGCTGATAGATCTTGCCGGCCAGATCGCTGAACTTTTTGGAGAGGCTGTCGGTGGCCATCTTGATCATTTCGGTGTCCGTGCCCTTGAGCGCTTCCTTGACCTTATCGATCTCAGCCTGTACGCCGCTCTTTTCGTCTGCGGACAGCTTATCGCCCAGATCGGTCAGCGCCTTTTCAGACTGGAATACCAGCTGCTCTGCGTTGTTGCGGATCTCAACGGCTTCCTTGTTCTTCTTATCCTGCTCGGCGTACTGCTCTGCTTCATGCATTGCCTTGTCGATCTCTTCCTTCGAGAGGTTGGTCGAAGCGGTGATCGTGATCTTCTGCTCCTTGCCGGTGCCAAGATCCTTAGCAGATACGTTTACAATGCCGTTCGCGTCGATATCGAAGGTAACTTCGATCTGCGGGATACCGCGCGGCGCCGGAGCGATGCCGTCGAGGGTAAAGCGGCCCAGCGTCTTGTTGCCGGCTGCCATTTCACGCTCGCCCTGCAGCACGTGAATTTCAACGGACGGCTGATTGTCAGCTGCGGTCGAGAAGATCTGGCTCTTCTTGGTAGGGATGGTGGTGTTGCGGTCGATCAGCTTGGTGCATACGCCGCCGAGCGTCTCGATGCCGAGGGACAGCGGGGTAACGTCGAGCAGCAGAACGTCCTTGACTTCGCCGCCGAGTACGCCGCCCTGAATGGATGCGCCAATTGCAACACATTCGTCCGGGTTGATGCCCTTGAAGCCCTCCTTGCCGGTGATGCCCTTTACGGCTTCCTGCACGGCCGGGATACGGGTGGAACCGCCGACCAGCAGAACCTTGGACAGATCGGAAGCGGTCAGGCCGGCGTCGCTCATTGCCTGACGAACCGGGCCCATGGTGCGCTCGACCAGATCTGCGGTCAGCTCATTGAACTTTGCTCGGGTTAGCGTCAGCTCGAGGTGCTTCGGGCCAGTGGCATCCGCAGTGATATACGGCTGGTTGATCGAGGTCTGGGACATGCCGGACAGCTCAATCTTAGCCTTTTCAGCCGCTTCCTTCAGGCGCTGCATCGCCATCTTATCATTCGACAGGTCAATACCGTTAGACTTCTTGAACTCTGCTACCATCCAGTCAATGATACGCTGGTCAAAGTCGTCGCCGCCGAGGTGCGTATCGCCTGCGGTGGACAGCACTTCCAAAACGCCTTCACCGATATCCAGAATAGATACATCGAACGTGCCGCCGCCGAGGTCATAAACCATAATCTTCTGCTCGGATTCCTTATCGACGCCGTAAGCCAGCGCTGCTGCGGTCGGCTCGTTGATGATACGCAGCACTTCGAGGCCAGCGATCTTACCAGCATCCTTGGTTGCCTGACGCTGCGAGTCGGAGAAGTAAGCAGGAACGGTGATGACCGCCTGCGTTACCGGCTGGCCGAGGTAGGCTTCTGCGTCCGCCTTCAGCTTTTGCAGGATCATTGCGGAAATCTCCTGCGGGGAATAGGGCTTGCCGTCGATGTTGACGCGGTAATCCGAGCCCATGTGACGCTTGATGGAAATGATTGTGCGGTCTGCGTTGGTAACAGCCTGACGCTTTGCTACCTGACCGACCATACGCTCGCCGTCCTTAGAGAAAGCAACGACAGACGGTGTGGTGCGCGCGCCTTCGGCGTTAGGGATAACGACGGCCTCGCCGCCCTCCATAACGGATACGCAGGAATTGGTTGTACCTAAGTCAATACCGATAATTTTGCCCATGATTGATAGCACTCCTTTATGATAACTGTTTGTCTTACAATGTGATTAGTTGGCGACCTTCACCATCGCGTGACGGATAACCTTATCACCGATCTGGAAGCCCTGCTGGAACACTTCAGCGATCTGGTTTTCCCCGAACGCATCATCCTCCACATGCATCACAGCGTTGTGGAAGTTGGGGTCAAAGCCCGTGCCGGCAGATGCCTCAATGATCGTAACGTTCAAGCCCTTGAGGCTCTCGACCAACTGGGTCATGGTCATCTCCACGCCCTTTTTGTATTCTGCGTCTGCGGTTTCAGCTTTGAGCGCACGCTCCAGATTGTCGTAAGTCGGCAGCAATGCGGTAACTGCGCGGCTGACCGCATCGTTGTAGGACTGTTCGCGTTCACGCTGGCTGCGCTTACGGAAGTTGTCATACTCCGCAGCCAGCCGCAGGAACCGATCGTTGAGATCGTCAAACTTGGCTTTCCAGTCCTCGGCAGGCTGTGCAGCCGGTTCTTCGGTTACGGTCTGTTCGGCAGCAGCTTCCGCCGCCTGTTCCGTAGCTGCCGCCTGTTCGGCTTTGGCAGCTTCGGGCTGTTTCTTTTTGCTCATGTTGATTTGATGCCTCCATTTGCAGGGAAATCAGGAATTCCCGTCTTTTTCATCCAAAAAGGTTTCTGCGATCAGCTTGTTCAAGCCTTTGGCAAAGCGGCTGAGCTGCGCGGACAACTTAGCGTAGTCCATGCGGGTCGGTCCGACAATGCCGATCGCACCTTGTCCGATGTGACCGATGTCATATTTTGCGTAGATCGCGGAGGTTTCACACAACGGATTTTCTCCGTTTTCCGGTCCGATAAAGAACTGGATTCCGTCGATCTTGCGGGTCGCCGGCAGCAAATGCTTCCGGTCGTCCTCCATGTAATCGAGTAGCGCCTGCGCCTTGTGCAGGTCGCGGTACTCGGGAAAACGCAGCAGCTTGTTAGTGCCTTCCAGAAAAACCTTTTGGTCGCTCAGCTCTTCGATGAGCTCCGCGATATATTCGGCAACCGGCGCAAGCAGCGCGGAAAGCCCTGCGGCGCGGCGCACAATATCGAATCGCTCTGCTGTGATATGGCTGAGCGGCAGGCCGGTCAATGTCTGGTTGAGCACATAGGTGAGCAGCTCGGTTTCCTCTTTGGAAACATCGGCCATCGTGCGCACCATTTTGTTTTTGACCGTGCCGGAGTCGGTCACCACCACGATGACAAAATTCATTTTGTCTACCGCGATGATCTCAAACTTCCGAATGGAAATCTGCGTCAGCGCGGGGGTGATGGCAACGGATGCATAGTTGGTCAGGCTGGAGATCAGCTTGCCGGCTTCTTGAATCAGGCGGTCAAGCTCCCGCACCTTGGTTTGCATCATGGTTTGCAGCGGCGCGTCGTCCTCACCAGTGTCCGTCGGCTGCTCCATCAGCTCATCTACATACAGACGATAACCCTGCGGTGACGGAATACGCCCCGCAGAGGTATGCGGCTTTTCCAGATAGCCCATTTCCTCCAGCTCGCTCATTTCATTGCGGATGGTGGCGGAAGAAAAGGGGAGGGAATGTCCTTCTGTCAGTGCCTTGGAGCCAACCGGCTCGGCAGTGCGGATATAATCACCGATAATTGCTTTTAGGATTTGTTTTTTTCGCTCGGACAATTCCACCGAACCTGACTCCTTTCTTTTAGGGTTTAGCACTCATCCCTCCTGAGTGCTAAACTTAATTTACCACCCTATGACTGCAAAGTCAAGTGCCGTTTATGAATATTTTGTTAAATGATATGACTAAGTTTGTCACACGCCGGGAGAGAGTGCCAATGTCGCAATGCGGACAGAAGAATTCGCGGTATTCCACTTGTGATTGGGACGGTAAAATGATATGATAATGCGTGGAGAAAAACGGCAGTCGGCCGTGAGAGAGAGAAATATATTCTCAAAAAACAAGGAGACAAATTACATGAAAGAAGTCAAAACAGGTATTGTTGGCCTGGGGCGTCTTGGCGCTGTGCATGCGGAAAATCTGGCCTTTAAAATTCCGGGATGCCGTCTGGTTGCTGCGTGCTCGCTTGAGCAAAAGGAGCTGGATTGGGCAAAGGAGTATCTTAAGGTCGATTTTGTAACGACGGATTATAAAAAAATGGTGGATGAAGCGGATATTGAAGCCGTAGTCATTGTTTCCTCGTCACCGGAGCACTGCTGGATGATCGAATATGCGCTGGATGCCGGCAAGCATGTCTTTACGGATAAGCCGCTTGGCTGCTCGCTGGAGGAGTGCAAGCGCGCCGAGGCAGCGGTGGAGCGTCACCCGGATAAGGTATTCTTTCTGGGCTTTATGCGCCGCTACGATCCGTCCTATGCCGATGCCAAGGCGAAAATCGATGCCGGCGAGGTTGGCAAGCCGTATCTGGTCAAGGCGACCGGTCTTGACCCGGAAGCTGCGGTAGAGAGCTGCATCAAATTCTCCAAGACCTCGGGCGGTATTTTTATCGACGCGGCTTCACATGATATCGACCTGATGCGTTGGTTCCTCGGCGGCGAGGTGACCGAAGTGTACGCTGCGGGCACGACCTTCAAGCATCCAGAATTTGC
>DXDZ01000038.1 GCA_019115185.1 Candidatus Agathobaculum merdipullorum | reverse complement strand
CCTGCCTGTCTTTTTTTCTTTGGCCTATTTTGCAACAGGCCCTTTTATCCATTCTTTGCATCATTGCATCCGGAACGCATTTACCGGTTCAAAGCGCCGAGCGCAATATTGACGCCCAGACAAATCGCCGCCCCAACTGCGCACAACACTGCACGCTGGCGACATGCTCTCGCCTTGGGATCGTCCTGCTTGTCCTCGCCCTCGGCACGGCCGCAGATCATGCCATACCGCATCTGCTGGAAAACCGTCAGCGCTGCGAGCACCGCAAACGCGAGCAGCAGAACGCGCTGTACCGTCTGCATATCAATGGATCAGGTTGAGTACGAGCGCAGCAATGACAAACACCACGCCCACAACCGAAGTCAGGCGGGCAAACACCTTATCCGCTGCCGTGGCCTTGCCTGCGCCGAAGAAGGTTTCCGCGCCGCCGGAAATCGCGCCCAGACCCTGCTGTGCGCCGCTCTGCAGCAGAACCACAACGATCAGGAACAGGCTGGCAACGATCATGACGATCGAAAGTGCAATTTGTGCGGTAGTCATAATTACGATTCCTCCACTGTTTTTTTCATTCCGTTATCGCGCCAAACAATGGCGCGCCATATTTGCATACACGATAGTATAGCACGATAAATGCAAAATTTCAAGTATTTTTCACACAATCGGCAACAAAATATTCTTCAGCGACGCCCCCATGCGATTGGTATATATCTTGCGTGCCTCCAGATCGACCACCGCAAAGTGTATGGATGACCAGCCGTATTTGCCGTTTTCAAACTGCCGCTCGGCAGCCAGTCGGCGCACTTTTTTCTGTATATCTCGCTCGACCTGCCGCGTTGCCAGAATAAAGGACAGGATGGAAAAATCGTGTGCGGCATCGGGCTGCACCAGCGCCTGCTCCGCCCGTTTGGCATACTCCCACCAATCCGCCAGCGCCGCTGTATTCAGCTCCGGCTCGGCAAACAGCAGGCGATACTCGTGCGCGTGGCTGGATGTGCCCATCGACATCATCCCCAGCAGTTTTTTCTCGCTGGTGACGTCAAACCGGCTGAACAGCGCCGCTGTACGCCCGGCAACCTCGGTATTCTGTGCGGATACAAACGCCGGGTCCAATTTCTGCACCAATCGGTTGCGCAAACCGATGAATTCAGCCGAAAAGTCCATGGTATTCCTCCCGCTTTACAGATCGGCCGGATACTCGCCCTGCCGGGTCATCTCCGCAATGGCGGCGCACACGGTCGGCTTATCCTCCCGATAGGTCACGCCGAACCAGCGCGCCGTGGTGGTCAGCACTTGCGCGGTCGCGCGTCCCGCCTGAATGAGCTCATCGACTGCAAACGGCAGATAATACTCGCCCTTCATCGGATTCTGCGGCAGCTTTTCCGCAAAAAAGCGGCGCAATCCCTCCTCCAATGTGGGCAGGAAAGACGGCGTAAAGCCCCACAGATTGAGCGAAACCGGCGTGCCTGCCGGGATTTCTCCTGCCGGCGCGTCGCCGTCCGCCGCATACACAATCCGGCCGTCCGGCGTGCGCGAGATCGCGGTGCGCTCGACAATGCCGGTCAGCAGGCCGTTTTCATCTTCCGTGCACACGCCGCGCGACACCGTACCGTTTTCGGTCAGCGTATTCTCTACCTGATAGCCGACCATGCAGTACCGGTATTTTTCATCGTCCTGCGCGACCGACAGGAAATCATACATCTTGCGGAACGCATCCGCGCCGTAAAAATCATCCGCATTGATGACTGCAATCGGCGCGCCCGCGGTCAGCTCACTGGCGCACCAGACGGCATGGGCCGTACCGAGCGGTTTTTCGCGTCCCTCGGGCGCATGCAGACCTTCGGGCAGCTTGTCCAGCGTCTGATACGCATAATCCACCTGCATAAAGCGGCGCGCCTTGCGGCCGATCGCCTGCTCGAACGCCTCGTGCAGCTCAGGCCGGATGATGAACACAACCCGCTCAAAACCCGCGCGATGCGCGTCATAAATCGAATAATCCAGAATGATCTGCCCGTTTGGGCCGACCGGGTCGATCTGCTTGAGTCCGCCGTAACGCGAGCCCATGCCCGCAGCCATAATCACCAAAACCGGCTTTGCCATTGCTCACTTCTCCTTCTCCACGGCGGCAGCGCCGCCGGATACATTTTTATCCAGTCTTTATTCCAGAAAAACAGACGTTTCTGCATGTTTAATGTTCCGCCCCATCTGGAATACTTCATTATTATACAAGACCATATCATAAAACACAAGATGTTTGCGGCGCGCGCGCCCTTTTTTGTCGAAAAGCATGAAAATCCGAGTGCCTTGCGCCCAACGATTGCAAAACGGCTGGGAAACTGCTAAAATGGTGCTGTTAAAAATATGTCAGACTAACAAACGCGATGATGCAGAGAGGAATATGTTTCGATGCGTAAAACCAAAATTATTTGCACGCTCGGCCCTGCGACCGACGCAGTTCTTCCGGAAATGATCAAGGCAGGCATGAACGTTGCCCGCATGAATTTCAGCCACGGCTCTCACGAAGAGCACAAGGCCCGCATGGATGCCGTCAAGGCTGCGCGCGAAGCACTGGGTATGCCGGTCGGTATCATGCTGGATACCAAGGGCCCGGAAATCCGTACCAAAACGTATAAGGATGGCAAGATCGAAATCGTTGAGGGCCAGGAATTCACCCTGACCACCCGCGACATCGAGGGCGACAACACCATCGTTTCCATCACCTACGAAGGCCTGCCGGCAGACGTACAGCCCGGCACGCGCATCCTGATCGACGACGGTCTGGTTGCGTTCGAGGTTGTTGAGGTCAAGGACGGCACGGACATTGTCTGCCGCGCACTCAATGGCGGCCCGCTCTCCAACCGCAAGTCCATCAACGTTCCCGGCATCAAGCTGAATATGAAGTTTGTATCCGATAAGGACCGCGAGGATATCGAGTTCGGTCTGGAGCAGGGCATCGACTTTATCGCCGCTTCCTTCACCCGCTCCGCACAGGACGTGCGCGACATCAAGGCGATCCTGAAGGCGCACGGCAAGGAAGACGTTGAGATCATCTGCAAGATCGAGAACATGGAAGGCGTCAACAACATTCAGGAGATCCTCGACGAGGCCAACGGCGTTATGGTTGCCCGCGGCGACCTCGGCGTTGAGGTTCCGTTTGAAGTGCTGCCGGAAATCCAGAAGAATATCATCAAGACCTGCATCTCCCGCGGCAAGCGCGTTGTCACCGCGACCCAGATGCTCGAAAGCATGGCCAAGAACCCGCGCCCGACCCGTGCAGAGGTTTCCGACGTTGCCAACGCGGTTTACGACGGCACCAGCGCCATCATGCTGTCCGGCGAGACCTCGGTCGGCAAGTATCCGGTTGAAACCGTCAAGACCATGAGCATGATCGCCGAGAACGCGGAAAAGACCATCCACTACGATCGCCGCCGCGCAACCCGTCTGGAGTTCCAGAACATGAATGTTGCAGGCGACCTCAAGACGCTGGCGATTTCGCACGCAACCTGCTCCACCACCGCTGATCTGGGCGCAAAGTGCATCGTTGCGTTCACCGAATCCGGTTCGACCGCACGTGCGGTATCGACCTACCGCCCCGGCGCACCGATCATCGCGGCGACGCCGAACGAAAAGACCTTCCATCGTCTGAGCATGTCCTGGGGCGTCAAGCCCGTGATGGTTCCCAAGCGTCCCACCTCGGGCACCGAGCTGTATGACCTGTCTGAGCAGGCAGCTGTCTCCGCAGTAGACCTGCGCGTGGGCGATATCATCACCATCACCGCCGGTATGCCGGTCGGCCATGTCAACTACACCAACACGCTGCGCGTGCATCAGCTGACCGAGCGGTCGTTCGCGCAGTTCGTACAGGATTAATCTTATGTCTCTCAAACGCTTCCAGCGCCGACTTGTCCGCGTGCTGACCGTTCTGGTTGTTTTGTCCATTCTGTTCTGTCTCGGCTTGTACGCCTACCGGTCGTTTTTCGGCTTCACCTATGACGGCTCCTTGTTCGGGCAAGATCTGGCGGCCGGCGTCAAAGCGGATGAAAACATCACCAATATTGCACTGTTTGGTCTGGATACCCGCGAGGGCGATACCCAAAGCCATTCGGACTGCATGATGATTGTCTCCGTGGACAATACGCGCGGCAAGATCAAGCTCATCAGCCTGATGCGCGATTCTCTCGTCAATATTGACGGTCATGGTGAGGACAAGCTCAACGCCGCCTATTTCCTCGGCGGACCGAGCCTTGCTATCCGCACCATCAACGAGAATTTCGGCACAGACATCACTGAATACATTGCAGTGAATTTTGAGCAGCTGGTCGAAATCATCGACGCGCTGGGCGGCGTAGAGATCAATGTGGAAACCACCGCGGAACTGCTTGAGCTGAACCGCGTCATCCGGGATTACGGCATCGAACAGGGCAAGGAATTTTCCGGTATAGAACAGACCGGCCTGCAAACGCTGGACGGCGTGCAGGCACTGTGCTACGGCCGTATCCGCAAGGGCGGCACCGGCGACGACTGGGGGCGTGTCGAGCGTCAGAGCATCGTTCTGGAAGCCATGTTCACCAAAGTGCAGGAAATGAGCGCCAGCGAACTGATCGGACTGATGCAGAAGCTCGTCCCTTATGTGACGACTTCGCTCTCTCCGACCGAGATCGCTCCGCTGATCGTCGGCGCAGTCAAGGACGGCGTTCCCACGCTGGAGCACACCCGCGTTCCGCTGGACGGAGAGTGGGATTATTACGGCGCTTCCAGCGAATACATCCTATATGATCTGGATGTGGCTGCCGACCATATCCATGAATACATCTATAACGATGTATTCCCCGGCGATACCGCTTCCACATCCTCCACCGATTCCTCGGATTCCGGCAGCACGGATACGTCCAATGAGCCGCTGGGCGGCGTCGATTATGACGAACCGCCGACCGCACCGGCCACCACAGACGATACCTCCTCTTCCGACAGCAATGTCGATCCCGCTTCCCTTGCGGAAGAGGGCGGACGGTACGATCCGGCAACCGGAGATTACTACGATTCCGATGGAGATCGGTATTATCTGGACGACTCCGGCAATCGGGTGTATTATTAAATCAATATGATCCGTACAGGGGGTATGATACCACGATCATACCCCCTTCTTTAATGACGAAAGAAAGAGGAAAGCAACCAGTATGTATGTTAAACGTGTTCTTCCCAACGGGGTACGCCTGATCTCGGAAAAGCTGGATACCGTGCGGACGGCATCCGTCGGCATCTGGGTCGGCAACGGCAGCCGGTACGAACCGGCCGCGCTGAACGGTATTTCACATTTCATCGAGCACATGATCTTCAAAGGCACGGAAAAGCGCTCGGCCCAGCACATCGCTATCGCTATCGACGCACTGGGCGGACAGGCCAACGCCTTTACCGATAAGGAATGCACCTGCTATTATATGAAGGTGCTGGACAAGCGTCTCAAAACCGGCGTCTCCATTCTGGCGGATATGTTTATGCATTCCCGCTTTGCGCAGGAGGATATCGAGCTGGAGCGTGGCGTTGTGCTGGAGGAGATCGACATGTACGAGGACTCCCCGGAAGACGTCGCCATTGATAAGCTGTTTGAGAAATGCTATGCCAGCTCGGCGCTGGGCCGTCCGATCCTCGGCACAGCGGAGACCCTGCAAACGATCAACTCCGAGGCGATGCACGACTATATGAACCACTATTACCGCCCGTCCGATACGGTCGTTGCGGTTTCCGGGCATTTCACCGAGGACGATCTGGACTATATCGCCGAGCTGTTCTCCCACATGGAGGGCGAGGGCCGCAACCAGATCACGCCCGCCGTTTATCAGCCCAGCCTGCTGCTGCGTGAAAAGGACATTGAGCAAAACCACCTTTGTCTGTCCTTCCCGGGCGTGTCGCTTTTGTCCGAGGAGCGGTTCGCCATGAATCTGCTCAGCTCCATTCTTGGCGGCGGTATGTCCTCCCGCCTGTTTCAGGGCGTGCGCGAGCAAAACGGCCTGTGCTATTCGATCTATACCTTCACCACGCCGCATCTGGATACCGGCCTGCTTTCGATTTACACCGGCCTTGGTGCGGAAACCGAGCAAAAAGCGCTTGATTTGATTGTACGAGAGCTGCACCGCTTCTGCGAGGACGGACCCACCCCTGACGAGCTTTCGCGCTGCCGCGAACAGGTCAAAACCACGCTGCTCATGGGGCTGGAAAGCACCGGCACCCGTATGATGACCATTGGGCGCAGCGAACTGCTGCGCGGACAGGTGGCGGCGGTCGAACAGGTGCTTGCCTCCTATGACAAGGTCACCGCAGAAGATCTGCTTCAACTGGCACGCCGCGTGTTCGATTTCGAGCAGGTGTCGCTCGCCGTTGTCGGTCAGCCCGACCGCGAGGAAACCTACCGCGCGCTGCTGCAATAATCCCTTTTTCCAATATCCTGCGATGTGAACGCGAAAGGGCCGCCCCTCTGGGGCGGCCCT
>DXDZ01000037.1 GCA_019115185.1 Candidatus Agathobaculum merdipullorum | reverse complement strand
CGCATGGACATACCGGTCAGCTTGCCGTTCAGCTTCGGGTAAACCTTGCCTACTGCCTTAGCAGCACCAGTGGAAGACGGGATGATGTTGCCGGAAGCCGCACGGCCGCCGCGCCAGTCCTTCTTGGACGGACCGTCAACGGTCTTCTGGGTACCGGTGGTGGAGTGAACGGTGGTCATCAGGCCTTCGGTGATGCCAAATGCCTCGTCCAGAACCTTAGCGATCGGAGCCAGGCAGTTGGTGGTGCAGGAAGCGTTGGAAACGAAGGTCATGTCCTTGGTGTAGGTGTCCTGGTTAACGCCCATAACGAACATCGGGGTGTCGTCCTTGGACGGAGCGGACATGATAACCTTCTTAGCGCCGCCGTCGATGTGAGCCTGAGCCTTCTCCTTGGTCAGGAACACGCCGGTGGACTCGACAACGTAATCAACGCCGTCCGCGCCCCACGGGATGTTCTTCGGATCCATCTCAGCGTGGAACAGAACCTTCTTGCCGTCCACAGTGATGGAGTTGTCGTCATACTCGATGGTGCCGTCGTAACGACCGTGCATGGTGTCATACTTGAGCATGTATGCCATGTAGTCCGGAGTCATGAACGGATCGTTTACCGCTACGAACTCAATGTTCGGGTTCTTCAGACCAGCGCGGAAAACCATGCGGCCGATACGGCCAAAGCCATTGATACCAACTTTGATAGCCATTTACAGTATCCTCCTAAAATGTTTTTAATGAGTCTCTGTCGATGGTTTTATTATACACTAAACGGGTCGTCTGCCGCAAGGTGTAATATTTGTGAAATTTTTGTCACTACGACTGGGCTTTTTGTACATTTTTCTTTGCAATGCCTTCCCGTCTGGTGGTATAATAAGCACATCCCACAAAATATAGTATTTCAGTCACCGCATGACCTTATACTCACGGAAAGAAAAACAAAAATATTTTGGAGGATAAAGATGGCGGATACTTTCTTTTCTCAAATCGATGAGAACACCCTGCGTGAACTGCTGGCCCGCACCGGCCTGCGTGACGCAGCGGTTGTCATCGTTTCTTCCACACTTCATATTGAAAACAGTAGCGACGCCGCTTCCCGCCTGACCGGGCTGCACCCGCTTGAACGCATTGACCAGCTGCTCAGCGAGCAGGCGGTCGCTGCCCTGCGGGACTGTATCGCAGGACACACGTCCCACGCGGTTTACGAGGAGCTGGACGGCTTGGAATATCGTCTGGAAATCCTGCCCCACCGCGATGGCGCACTGTTGGCCTTTGTGCGCGACGACCGTGCTTCTTACGACGGCACGCTGCGCGTGCTCCATGCCAAGGGCACACAATATCTGGGTTCTCTGCTGGCGGACGCCGCACAAGTGGACGATCCTGTGCTGGCCGCGCACCTGCGCCGCCAATGTCTGCGGCTGCACCGCTTGCTCATGCACTCGGACTTTCTGCACGACCCGCCGCTGACCGAACAGCTGCGGCTGTACCATGACGATCTGGCCGAGCTGTGCCGCGACGCAGCCGAACAGGCCGCCGCCCATTCGCCCACCCGGAGCATCGCCCCGATCACCGTGCACGCGGACGAAAGCTGCATTGCGCTGATCGAGCCGCAGCTTATCCGTACCGCGCTGTATAACCTGCTGGCAAACGCCTTGCATGTCACGCCGCCGGACGGCGATATCACGGTCAGTCTGTATGACGACGGCGTGTTTTATACCATCACGGTGGCCGACCGCGGGCCGGGTCTGGATGCCGCGCGCTTTGAAGCCCTGCTTTCCGGCTGGCAGATGCCTGTCCCGCTCGAGGATTATCTTGCGCTCGCGCGACAGGGCACGCCGCCCGGACTGGGCCTGCCGCTCATTCAGCGCATCGCGCAGCTGCACGGCGGCAGCTTGCTTCTGTCCCCGCGTGTGGGCGGCGGTAGTCAGCTGCACTTCACGATTGCGCATCTGCCCGAGTCGCTTGCCGACCACAATCTGCATGCGCCCATGATCTTGGAGGACGGATACCCGCTGGAAGAAGTCGAATTTTCGGTTTTGGGATGAAAGAGCAAAAAACAGCCGCTGTGCGAAAGCACAGCGGCTGTTTTTTGTCAGTCCTCTTCGGACACATCGTACGAAGTCTGCACCCGCTCCGCGTGGGACACCTGCGCCTGCGCATCAGCGGCGCCGTCCGCATTGTCGTGCAGCAGGTCCTCCGCGGCCAGCGTCGTGGTCGTTACAGACAGCACGGCCGCACCGGTCAGAAAGTACGAAAGCACCTGTTTGAATGTCATCTTCAGAACCTCCTGTCAGATGATCCTTCAGGGTTCAGCTTATGATACCATAGCTTGGGTTCTTTGGCTGCAAAATGTAACAAAGACGTAATGAAGGGCGGCAAAAGCCGCCCTTTTTGTCATCAAATTGTTACTTTTCGAAGTGTCAGTCTTTGTAGAAAGCGCCAAAGCCCTTATAGGCCATATAGAGGTCGAGCTTTGCGATGACCTCAAACGGCGCGTGCATGGAAAGCACGGGTACGCCCGCGTCCACCGTGTCGATGTTGCGGTTTGCCAGATACATGGCAACCGTGCCGCCGCCTCCCTGATCGACCTTGCCAAGCTGACCGGTCTGCCAGATCACGTCTGCCTTGTCGAAAATGCAGCGGATGCGCGCCATCAGCTCCGCGGTCGCGTCCGACGTGCCCGACTTGCCGCGCGCGCCCGTGTACTTGACCAGCGCAAAGCCGCAATTGGCCTTGGCATCGTTGCGCTTCTCGGAAACATCAGGATAGTTGGGGTCGAAGGCGTTGCACACATCAGCCGACAGGCAGACCGAGTTCTCATAGCACTCCTCCACCAGCGCGTCCTGCGCGCGGCACAGATCGGCCATAAAGGTGTCGAACGCGCGCGACTGCATACCAGTCACGCCGTCCGAACCGGTCTCCTCCTTGTCCACCAGCAGGCACACGCAGGTGTGGGTGGGCGTCGCCTTGAGGTCGAGCAGCGCGGTCGCCGCGGTATACGAGCAAACACGGTCGTCGTGGCCATACGAACCGACGAACGAGCGGTCAAAACCGATGTCGCACGCCTTGAACGCGGGCACGCAGCACAGCTCCGCGGACAGGAAATCCGCTTCGACCATGCCATACTGACGGTTGAGGTATTCCATGATCGCCAGCTTGATCTTTTCGCTGCACTTTTCGTCCACGGTTTCGCTCGGCACCGAACCGATCAGCACGTTCATACCCTCGCCCTTGATGATCTCGGTCGCCTTTTTGGTCATCTGCTCGGAGGCAAGGTGCGGCAGCAGGTCGGTGATGACGAATTTCGGGTCCTCCGGCTTATCGCCCACACGCACTTCGACCTTTTTCATCTGCCCGTTGTGGCACACGCAAACCACGCCGCGCAGCTCGAGCGGAATCGCCGTCCACTGATATTTCTTGATGCCGCCATAGTAATGCGTCTTGAAAAACGCCATACCGCCCTCCTCATACAACGGAATGGTGCGGATGTCCACGCGCGGCGCGTCAAGGTGCGCGGCGGTCAGGCGCACGCCCTCCGCCATGCCCTTTTTGCCGATGACGGCGAGCATAATGCCCTTGTCGCGGTTGATCTGATAAATCTTGTCGCCGGGCTTTACCGTGTCGTCGCGCGTCCACGCGCGGAAGCCCTTGGCCTCCGCCAGACGCGCCATTTCCTTCACGGCATCGCGCTCGGTCTTGGCCTCGTCCAGAAACGCCTTGTACTCCTCGGCATAGGTCTGCATCCCGCGTTTGTCACTGCCGGTCAGACGGTCAAAACCGGGTTTCTTGTCATAAAACAGCTGTTCGGAAGTCATAACTCAGTCTCCTTTGCGTAAATCTTTCAAAATCGCGTCGGCCTGTCGCTGTAAGTCGGCAAGGTCGCCGTTGTTTTCCACAATGTAATCGCACCGCGCGCGGTAAAAGTCCGCGTCCGGCTGCGCGCCGATACGGGCACGCGCCGCGGCTTCATCCAAACCGTCGCGCGCCATAATGCGCTGCACGCGCACCTCGGTATCCGCCAGCACGCCGATGATCCGCTCGCACAGATTATCCGCTCCTGCCTCAAACAGCGTCGGCGCGTCATACAATACAAACGGGCAATCCCCCTGTGCGCGCATTTCATCCATGGATGCCGCGCGGATGTAAGGCAGGGTGATTTCGTTCAGTTGTCGCAGTTTTGCCGGATCGGCAAACACGATGCGCGCGAGCTTCGGGCGGTCGAGCGCGCCGTTTTCGTCCAGCACGCCGCCAAACGCCGCATCCAGCGCGGCCAGCATCTCACGGTTCTCCGCACACAGCGTACGATAAACCGCGTCCGCATCCACCCAGCCCGCACCCTTGTCGCGCAGCAGGGCGGCAAAGGTTCCTTTGCCCGTGCCGCTGCCGCCGGTCAGACCGATGATTCTCATTTTTCCACCTTCTCCTGCGGGTTATGCGGTCATTCTACCTCGATCACATGAAAACCCGCGGCTTTTTTGATGCGGTTGGCGACCGCAAGCCCCAATCCCTCGTCGGACGGGCACTGCGCCCAGATCTGCTGCACATCGGTGTCGTCAAACGCGCGCAGCCGGTCGAACACCTCGCGCGCCTGCGCGGCAAGGTCGTTCTGCGAACCGAAGCGCTCCACCACGCAGGTGGGGAAATCCTCTCCATATTCATCAAAACACAGTACGCCTGTGGGGCCGGATAGGTGCTCTGCAATGTATTTCGCCGTCTTTTGTGGGTCGCCGCGCACTACCGTCACCGGTGCTTTCGGCGCATAGTGGCGATACTTCATGCCGGGCGCGGACACGCGCACATCGTCCCCAATCTTTTCGTACAGCGCGCGATCGACCTCAACCCCGCCCAGCACGGTTTCGAGCTGCTCAAGCGTAATGCCGCCCGGCCGCAACAGACGCGGCTTATCGAGCGCGAGCGTCACAACCGTGGACTCCACACCCACACCGCACGGCCCGCCGTCCAAAATAGCTGCGATACGGCCGTCCATATCGCGCAGAACATGCTCGGCCGTCGTGGTGGACGGACGTCCGGATGTATTCGCGGAGGGCGCAGCGAGCGGCACGCCCGCCGCGCGAATGAGCGCGCGCGCCAGTGGATGCGACGGCAGACGGATGCCGACCGTTTCCAGCCCGCACGAAACCTCGTCCGGGATGCAGTCGCCCTTGGGAACGATCATGGTCAGCGGTCCGGGCCAGAACGCTTCGGCCAGCAGCTTTGCCTGCGGCGGCACCGCCGGACACAGGTCATAGATCTGCTCGAAGTCCGCGATGTGCACGATCAGCGGATTGTCCTGCGGGCGACCCTTCGCGCGGAATATTTTCGCCACTGCATCCCCATTTAAGGCATTAGCAGCCAGTCCATAGACGGTTTCTGTAGGCATGCCCACCACTTCGCCTTGTAAAATCAGGTCCGCAGCGATCTTTATCGCATTTTCATCCGTTTGTGGGGAAAGCATGATTGTTTTCATGTTCTTTTCACTTCCATGTGGGTTTTATTATCCTAAATACAGCATTGGCAGCGCAAGCAGTGCACTCGGCGCGTCGATCACACCCGTATAGATGCCGACCGCGACCAGCGCCGCGCCGATTGCCAGCGCGATCAGCCGCTTGGTAATCTTGAGCGCGAACAGAATCAGATTGATCGCAACCAGCGCAATACCGATTACAAGCCACGGCGCGGACTGCAACAAGGCAGTAAGTTCATTCATGCGGAAATTTCTCCTTTCGAGGGGTTACGCTTCGCTTTGCGCCTTGAGCTTTTCGGCGGTGTCCGCCGCGATCAGCGCATCCAGAATCTCATCCATGTCACCGTTTAAGAACTGGTCGAGCTTGTAGAGCGTCAGCTTGATGCGGTGGTCGGACACACGGTTTTCCGGAAAGTTGTAGGTGCGGATGCGTTCCGAGCGGTCGCCCGTGCCGACCTGACTTTTGCGGTCGGCTGCAATGGCGGCCTGCTGCTTTTCGACCTCGGCCTCGTACAGACGGCTGCGCAGCACGCGCAGCGCTTTATCCTTGTTCTTGTGCTGGCTGCGCTCGTCCTGACATTCCACGACCGTACCGGTCGGGATGTGCGTGACGCGAATCGCCGAGGATGTTTTATTGATATGCTGGCCGCCCGCGCCCGATGAACGGAATGTGTCAATGCGCAGATCATTCGGGTCGAGGTAGAAGTCCACTTCTTCCGCTTCCGGCAGCACCGCGACCGTTGTGGTCGAGGTGTGCACACGCCCCTGACTCTCGGTTTCCGGCACACGCTGCACGCGGTGAACACCGGACTCAAACTTCAGGCGCGAATACACCTTATCCCCCGCCACGCGGAACACAATTTCCTTGTAGCCGCCCAGCTCGGTCTCGGACGCGCTCATCACCTCGGTCTGCCAACCGCGCTTATCCGCATACATTGTGTACATGCGGTATAAATCGGCCGCAAACAGCGCGCTTTCCTCGCCGCCCGCGCCGCCACGAATTTCCACGAAAATATTTTTATCATCGTTCGGGTCTTTGGGCAGCAGCAGGATCTTGAGTTCGTCCTCGAGTCGTGCCACATCAGCCTTGGCTGCGTGCAGCTCCTCCTGCGCCAGTTCCTTCATATCCGGGTCGGACAGCATTTCGGTCGCGTCCGCGATCGTCTGCTGCGCCTGCTCATAGGCGCGATAAGCCACGACGATCGGCTCCAGTTCGTTGCGCTCTTTGAGCAGCTTTGCCGCGCGGTCGGGGTCGTCATACAGCCCCGGCTCGGACAGACGGGCCTCCAGCTCGTCCATGCGCTGGCACAGCCCCTTTACTTTTTCAAACATGCGTTTCTCCTTCCCCTCAGACCGTCCAACGGCCGGTCAGCATCAGCCCGAGGATTGAGCAGTATTCCCGGCAGCGCACCGCCACCCATTGTCCGGGATAGGGCGTAGGCGCGGGCACGCCCAGCCCCTCTTCATAGCCCGCGCGGCGCATGAGCACCTTGGCGCGTGCCAAATGATAGTCGCTGGTCACCACCGCGGCGGTGTAGCTCTCGTGGTCGCGCGCCTCGGCGGTTTCGATCAGCGTGCGCGCGTTTTCTAAATTTTCGATCGTGTTGGTGGACACGTCCTCGCGCAGCAGGCGCGCAGGGTCCACCCCTTTTTGCTCGGTCAGATAGGCAAACATGGAATCCGCCTCGGTGCACGGCTCATTGCCGCCCTGCCCGCCGCACAACACGGCTTTGCTGTCCGGGTTTTCGGCCAGCAGCTCCGCCGCCGTGTCGCACCGCGCGGCAAGCGCTGCGGACGGCTGCCCGTCGGGGTTCACCAAGGCGCCCAGCACGATATAATATTCCGCCTGCGTATCGGTCGCTTGCGTCCGCATGCCCGCTTGGATCACAAACAGCTGAATTGCAGCAAACGACACCACAAACAGCGCAAACAGCACGCGTCCCAGCACCGCCAACACGCGACAGACACCGTATTTCTCCTGTCCGTGCAGCACCAGCCACATCCCTGCACAGCCGACAGCAAGCGCAAGGAAGAACACTGCGCCGAAGCGCGACGGCGCCCATGGCAGCTGCACTACGCCGCCCACAGCGAACAGCGCTGCAAGCGCCAGCCAGAATCTGCGTTCGATCATTGCTGCATTTCCTCCAATTCGGCCGCGACAGCCTCCCATTCGTCCATCTTGGCAGCAAGCGACTCGTCACAAGTTTCTTTTTCGGTCATGAGTTCCAAAAGCCGCGCCGAATCAGACGAAGCCTCGATCATCTGCTGTTCGAGGTCAGCCGACTGCTGCTCGAGCTGGGAAATCTCCCGCTCGATGGTGTTGAGCTGCTTCTGCAAATTCTTCGTGCCGCCGGTGCGCTTGGGCTTTTCCGGCGGGCGGGGAACGTCGTCGAGCGTCGGGACATCGGGTTTCTTACGCTTTGGCGCCGGAGCCGGTGTCGGATTTTCCGGTTTTTCGCCCTTTTCGCGGTATTTCAGGAAATCCGAATAAGAGCCGATAAAGTCGATGAGCTGTCCGTTTTCCAGATACAGCACGCGCGTGGCGAACCGCTCGACGAAGTAGCGGTCGTGCGAGACGAACAGCAGTGTACCGTCAAACGCCTCGACCGCCTCCTCGATCCACTCGCGGCTGGCAAGGTCAAGATGGTTGGTCGGCTCGTCGAGAATGAGGAAATTCAGTGGATCATACATCAACTCGCACAGCCGCAAGCGGCTTTTTTCGCCGCCGGACAGCATTTCCACGGTTTTCATCTGCTGCTCGCCCGTAAACTGGAACGAGCCCAGTCGGTTGCGCGCGACCTGCATGGACACATTCTTATCGTAAATCAGCGTGTCGATCAGGTTGCGGTGCGGGTTGGCGAAGTGCACCTGCTGCGGCAGATAGGCCGGGCGCAGTCCCACACCCTTGCGAATCACGCCGTTATCCGGGGTTTCCTCGCCCAGCAGGATTTTCAGCAGCGTAGTTTTGCCTGCGCCGTTTGCGCCGAGCAGCGCGACCTTCTCGCGGTTGCGGATGTTGAAGCTAACATCGTGTAATATTTCTCGCCCGTCATAACTCTTTGTCATGTCCTTTACCTTGAGGACCTCTTCGGTCTCATAGTTCGGATCGCCAAAGGTGACGGTCATTTTCTTTTCGGTCTTGGGGCGGTCGGTGACCTTCATGCGCGCGATGCGCTTCTCGATGGATGCCGCACGCTTTGCCAGATGCTCGGTGCCGTGCTCGTGCATTGCGCGGGCGGTCGCTTCGAGGCGCTTTTTCTCGGCCAGCTCGTGCTCGTGGTGCTTGAGTTGCTCCTCGCGGCGGCGCTCGCGCTCGACCGCATAATACGAGTAATTGCCGTTATAGAAATCACAGGTGCCGTCGTGAATTTCGATCACACGGTCGCAGCACTGGTCGATGAACCAGCGGTCATGGGAAATGATCATCACGGTGCCGCGGTAGCCCTCCAAATATTCACCCAGCCAGTCCACCGCCTGCATATCCAGATGGTTGGTCGGCTCGTCGAGCAGCAGGATGTCGGTCTGCTCGAGAATGATGCGGGCCAGATTGATGCGCGTCTTTTCGCCGCCGGACAGCAGCGCAAACTGCTGTGCGCGCATTGCCGGGGGAATGTCCAGACCGTTGCACACGCGGTCGATCTCGTAATCGCGGTTATAACCGCCGAGAATTTCCAGCCGGGTTTCCAGCTGCGCATACCGCTTGAGCAGCGAGGCGTCGTCCGGGCGACGGGTCATCTCGTCGGTCAGCTCGTCCATCGCGGCGGCGACTTCGTCCGACTCCTTGAAGGCCAGACGCAGCACGTCCTCGACCGTGGATTCCGGCGGGAAATCCGGCATCTGGTCGATCACGCCCGCGGTTTTGCCCTGTCCGAAGGACACATGCCCGCCGTCATAGGGCAGGCGGCCGGTCAGGACGTTGAGCAGCGTCGTTTTGCCCGCGCCGTTCGCGCCGAGGATGGCCACCTTTTCCCCGGGCTGGATGTCAAAGGAAATATCCTGTAAAATCAGCTTGTCGCCGTAGTATTTGGTCAGATTTTGTACGGAAATATCAGCCACGTCAGGCGGCTCCTTTCGGTTGTTGGTAATCAGAAATATTATAACACTTTTTTGCATTGCAGAAAACCCCAAAAACGCCATAGTATACCCTTTTCACGCCGCAGCGCGTGCAAAACGGAAAAGAGCCGCATCCAAGCAGCTCTTTTTCCAAGTTTGTCCGGTTTTATCTGCACCGCCGGAAAGCAGCGTCAAAACCCGCGCTCTTTCAGTCCACGCACCAGCTCGATGTAGAACTCGCGCACGTCAAAGCCCGCGATATCCTCGCGCATTAGGTCGATTACATCGCCATGCGAGATGCCGCGGCGCCCCGGCACGGTCAGGTTGCCCAGAAAATTCCCCCATTCGGCCGAGCTGCGCGTAACCAGACCGTCGTTTTCCTGCCTGTCATAACGGTTGACCAGCCGCCATGTTAAATTAAGCGGGAAACCCGCGCTTTTCGGGCTGCGCATCGTGCTCATCACACTCTGGTAATAGACGCCGTCCGCATCGGGCGTTTGCTCGTTGAACGCGGCGCAGGCGTCAGCCGCGAGGTCGCGCACACCGCCGAGAAAGTCCGGCTTTTCGTCGCCAAGCACATGGAAAACCGTGTTATAGCGGCGCTCCATCCAGCCAAGCACACCCTTTGGCAACGTCGCCAGCAACTGCTGAGCGAACACGCACCCCCGATGCGGGGTGTTGATCGTAGTCAGTGAAGCGATATAAGGCGCGAGGCCAAGCCGCGAGATCGCATAGCGACTATCCAGCCCGCCCTTAGAATGTGCGATCAGGTTAATCTTTTCCGCGCCGGTCTCGGCCAGCACAGCTTCGACGCGCGCCTTCAGCTCCGCCGCTGACACAGCCACAGGCGCGGCGGACTGCTGCCCGCCGTAGTAGAGCACAGCCCCGCACTTTTGCAGTGCCTGCGGGATACGTCCCCAGTAGTTGACCAGCTGCCAGTCGCGGAAAAAGATGCCGTGCACCAGCAGGATCGGGTACTTCGTGCGGCAATCCTCGTTTTCGGCGTGAACAGCTTCGCGCTCGAGCCGCCCCAGATCGAAATAGTACTCACTGCGCGCGGCGCGCAGCACACGATAGAACAGGTACAGGTTGAACACCGGAACCCACCAACAGAGCAGCA
Organism: Candidatus Agathobaculum merdipullorum; assembly: GCA_019115185.1. Taxonomy (GTDB): domain Bacteria; phylum Bacillota; class Clostridia; order Oscillospirales; family Butyricicoccaceae; genus Agathobaculum; species Agathobaculum merdipullorum. Next base: position 13,209 of record DXDZ01000037.1, on the reverse strand, counting down.
GTAGCACACGCCAGACAATCCGCAGCCGATTACAGGTAATCAGCACACGAACAAAACCGTTGAACACCAGCAGCCCCATCACAAGCAGCCAGATCAGCAGATCAATGACGACTGGCACCCATGCGGGCAATCCCTGCATGCGACCATCCAGTCGTCCAGTGCGGTAAAGCACCAACCACAGTATGCCGGTCGCAACGATGGACCAAACCGCCACCATCAGCAGCTCATAGCCGCCCAGCAGCGTGCGCAAGCGCCACGTCGCGCCAGGTGCGCGGCATGGACGAATATGGATGGTCAGATAACCCACCAGCAGCGCGAGCAACACAATGCCAGCCGACAGGCCGGACAGCGGCACCATCTGAGTGAAAACCAGCAAATAATTGGCCAGACAGGACACCACCAGCACACGCAGCAGCCGCGCGATATATCTCATTTCCCATTCCCCCTTCCATCATTTCTTATACCGAATACACAAAAGCCGAGGACAAACACCTCGGCTTTGATTCGATATGGAGCACCACACAGAACTGGAATTTGTGCGTTCAGAAGCGCATCATCGGGATTTGGTGCGGTTCGGACTCGCCCGCCGGCAGCAGCATGGCAGTGATATCCGGCCGTCCGGTTTCGATGAAGTTGACCCCACTGTGGATCAGCCCGGCCAGCGTGCGCTCGTTATTGGTCGGCAGGCTCATGGTAAACAGGCCCGCCTGCTTGCAGGCGCCGATCAATCGGGGCGTCAAATCCCCGGCTGCGGCACGGATGCCGAACAGGCCGGTCGTCTGCGCCGCCTGCACCAGCGCGTCGATATTGTCCGGCAGCGCGGGCAGCTCGCCCATGATGTGCAGGTCCGGATTGGCAACCGCGATGCGCGCCGCTTCCACCAATCCCAGACCGACGAAAATCGTATCATCCAGATAGTTTACATGCCGCAGTGTCATGCGCAGCTGCGGCAGCAGCGTCTGATTATGTACCGTAATCGCAATCTTTGCCTGACAAGTGCGCGCCAGCTCAATGGCCTGTCCGGCCGGAATAAGCTGCGGCGCCGCCTGATGCAGTTCCGCGTAGCTGTAATCGGCAATGCTCATCTGCGTGCCGTCCGCCGCCACGCAATAGCCATCTGACGAAAGCACTGCAATACCGTCCGCGGTCATATCGACCGACAGGCAGCAGCCCTTCGCCCCCTCTTCATTTCCGGCGAGGATGGATTCCAGCCCGTCCGGTTCGGTGTCCATGCAGCCGACCGAGGACAGGACAAAAATCTCCTTATTGGTATAATACAATACCGTTCCCCTTCTTTCTGCTTACAGGGTTTCTGGCTGCTCGTACTCCACGCCCATCGTATCGACGGTGACGGTTTTCATTTTCTGCTCCTGACGGGGGCGGTCATGCCAGTCGCGCGGGGTGTTGACGATGCCGTCCACCACATCCATGCCCTCAATGACCATGCCGAAGGACGCATACTGTCCATCGAGGTGGGGCGAATCCTCCGTCATGATGAAGAACTGGCTGCCAGCAGAGTCCGGCGCCATCGTACGCGCCATGGAAAGCACGCCGCGGGTGTGGTTCAGGTCGTTCTGGAAGCCGTTTGCGGTGAACTCGCCGCGGATCTCATAACCCGGACCACCCATGCCGGTGCCCTCCGGGTCGCCGCCCTGAATCATAAAGCCCGGAATGACGCGGTGGAAAATTGTGCCGTTATAAAATCCCTTTTGAATCAGGGAAATGAAATTGCGCACCGTATTGGGGGCGACCTCAGGATACAGCTCTGCGCGGATGGTACCGCCCTGTTCCATTTCGATCGTAACAATCGGATTGCTCATGATATATCACTCCATTATTGCGATTTTAAACATATATATGTATTGTAGCAAATTTCCTGTCAAACAGCAAGCAATGTTTCCATAATGAAACTCTCTGCCAGCATTCACAGCATGGGGTCAAATAATCCACTTTATACACAGGACTTTCCACAGCCCCTCTGGGGATAACCCTGTGTACAAAGTGGATAACTTTCAGTAATTGACCCCACAAGCATCCTAATCCTGCGGGTTCTCTGTTTACACATTGTAATATTGCCTGTGGAAAGACGCATTGGGGGATAATCCGGCGCGCCTTGCGGCAGACTGATTGTGTGAACACTTGTGCATAAAAGGAGGACCCATATGGCAGAGGAAAATCCAACCATTCAGGCACCGGAGGAAAACAATATTGCCGAAACCGGTTCCATTACAGCCAAGACCGCGCGCGGCACGGTACACTGCATTACGATCGTCGGCCAGATCGAAGGGCACATGGAGCTGCCCGCACAGAACAAAACGACCAAATACGAGCATCTCATTCCACAAATCACCGCCGTCGAGCAAGCAGAAGAGATCGACGGCATGTTGATCCTGCTCAATACGGTCGGCGGCGACGTAGAAGCCGGACTTGCCATTGCTGAGCTGATCGCAGGCATGACCAAGCCGACCGTCTCTCTTGTGCTGGGCGGCGGACACTCAATCGGCGTACCGCTGGCGGTTGCCGCGAAAAAGAGCTTTATCGCCACCTCGGCCGCCATGACCATCCATCCGGTGCGCATGAACGGCACGATCATCGCCGTGCCGCAGGCGTTCGAATACCTTTCCAAAATTCAGGAGCGGATTGTGGATTTCATCACCGGGCACTCGCGCATTTCCGCAGAGCGCCTGCAACGGCTTATGCGCGAAACCGGCCAACTGACCGCCGATGTCGGAACGGTCATTTCCGGCAAGCAGGCGGTGGAACTCGGCCTGATCGACGCGGTCGGCACGCTGTCCGAGGCACTCGACGCCTTGTATGACATGATCGGCAAAACACCCGAAGCCTGACACAAGAACAAAGGCCCCGTCACCCGACGAGGCCTTTTACTTCCAAATTTCCATAATATCTCTTTTCCCAGCAGAATATTTCCCGCTGTATTTATTTTTTCTGCACGGTCGGATTTGATTTTTGTTCCCCTTCCGTTACCCTGCCACAGCGATTGCCATCTGCATCGAAATGAAACCTTGCTCCGATCCGCTATTTGCAGTTTTATGAAGCTATCCATTTTTACCGGCGATGCTTTTTGCTTCGGTATTCCGAAAGCCCAAAGCCCGGTTTGCGCGATATAAATTTGATATCTTCGGTTGACTGCTTCTCTCTCCTGCCTTTTACAGGAATTTTTGATCCTATCGTTCACGGGAGTCACCCGACTGCGGTTCGTTTGGTAATGAACATTTTCAAGTCGTTTTACCTTTCTTACATTCGGGAACTCTATATCAATTTGTCGATGCGTCTCTTACTCGGCGGGTCATCGTTCGATTCTGTTCCTGCTTACCCGAATCACTTTCAGCAAGTTTTGATATCATCTCGATCTTGTGCTCTGATTCGCTTTTGCGGCATCATACTCATCAGTATGCCCATCGGCCATTGGATGCGCACTATTTTTGGTTTTGCAGGCATCGTTACGGATTCTTTTTCATTCGCCAACGCATCAAATTCAGGGTTCTTTCATGCGCGAACCTTACTTTCCTGCTGCCTCGATCCACTTACACAATCAGTATGTTTCACGGATGGATATCACGAGGATAGCTTCCTCAAAGGTGCCGTTCCTTACTTCATTCAGAAGTCGATCGCGCTTTTCAGGCGGTTCGTTTTAATTTTCTGGAACTCGCTCATTTCTATAGCTATCACCTTGATCGTTTCGGTTACAGCGTCGCGGCGAGTCCCGCGAACCAATAGGATGTCTCTTCTGTTACCATTGGACTCACCTCTTTCTCGGTCGTATTTGGCTTTACGCCAGTCCTTTCAGAAGAAGAATGGGTTTCGCCTTTTTGTAAAGCCCCTGCTTTACTTTCCCTCTGGTGTTTGCCCTTATCTTTTCTGTGACATTATAATATCATCAACATTGCACAACGTCAAGTGTTATCTCACGTTTTTTCATGGTGAAATTGCACGAAAGAAATCACTCCCTTTCAGCGTTTTTCCCTCTTTTCAAGGCATGGCGAATTTGCTATAATGATATTGTTGGGTGTGTTTTACGCCCATGCGAAATAAAGTTCACAAAACGCTGTCTCTGGGGGTCGGTTCGACCCCCTTTTTTCAAAGGAGGTACATGAACATGGATATCTTCAGCTTCTATATGCCGACCCGCCTGTTTTTCGGCCCCGGCTCGGTCAAAAAGCTGGCGCGCGCCCGCCTGCCGGAAGGCCGCGGCCTGATTATCACCGGCGGCACCTCAACCACCCGTTTAGGCTACGTTGCCAAGGTGGCCGATGCTTTGGCCGAAGCCGGACACGAAACCATAGTCTATAATAAAGTGCAGCCCAACCCGACCATCGAGGGCGTGCGTGAATGCGCGGCGCTGTGCCGTGCGGAAAACATTGCGTTTGTCGTGGGGCTCGGCGGCGGCTCGTCGATCGACACCGCCAAGGCGGTTGCCATCATGGCCACCAATGAGGGCGACTGGTGGGACTACATCCACGGCGGCACGGGCGGCGGCAAGCGCATCGCAAAGGCCGGTCTGCCGATCGTCGCCATCCCGACCACGGCGGGCACCGGCACGGAAGCCGACCCGTTCACCGTCATCACCAACGGCGAAGAGAAGATCGGCGGCGGCGGAGAAAAGTGCTTCCCCACCATTTCGATCGTCGATCCCGACTTTATGATGACCGTCCCGCCGCATCTGACCGCCTATCAGGGCTTTGATGCATTTTTCCACGCGGCGGAAGGCTATATCGCCACCACCGCCTCGCCCATCAGCGAAATGTTCTCGCTTAAAGCCATCGAGCTGATTGGCCGCTCGCTTGCAACTGCAGTACACGAGGGCGGCAACGCGGACGCGCGCGCCGATGTTGCGCTGGCGAACACCCTGGCAGGCTTTGTCGAAACGCTGTCCAGCTGCACAGGCGAGCACGCCATCGAGCACGCGCTGAGCGCGTTCCATCCGGCGCTGCCGCACGGCGCGGGCCTGATTATGATTTCCAAGGCGTATTGGAGCCGCTTTTTCGAGTCCTCGGGCGACAAACTGGCGAATATCGCCCGTGCGCTCGGTCACAAGGATGCGCAAAAGCCGGAGGACTTCATCGCAGCGCTGACCGACCTGCAAAAGCGCTGCAATGTCAGCGAGCTGCGCCTGTCGGGCTACGGCGTGCGGCCGGAGGACTTCGGCAAGATCGCAGACAACGCCATCGACACCATGGGTGGTCTGTTCCGCGTCGATCCGCGTCCGCTCTCGCGCGAGGATATGATCGGCATTCTGGAGGAAAGCTATCAATAAGCGTCAATCGAACCGTACACGTTCGGTCGAAATGGCCGCTTTGCGGCCATTTTCTATCTATGCGCGCCTGACGGCGCGAAAGGAGATCCTCCAATGAAAAAATTGCTTCTGATTGCTACCGGCGGGACGATCGCCTGCCGCGAAACCGAAAACGGTTTGTCGCCTGCGCTGGGCGGCGCGGAGCTGCTGGACTTTGTGCCCGCGCTGCGCACTTTCTGCACGGTAGATGTGCGCGACCTGATGCAGCTGGACTCAACCGATCTCACCGCTGCCGATAGACTGGCTATCGCACAGGCGGTGCGGCAGAACGCCGACCGCTATGACGGTTTCGTCATTGCGCACGGCACGGACACACTGTCCTACACCGCCGCGCTGCTTTGCCATCTACTGACCGACCTGACAAAGCCGGTCGTGCTCACCGGCTCAATGCTGCCCATGGGTGCGCCGGATTCGGATGCGCCGCGCAACCTGCTGGATGCCTGCCGCGTCGCGGCAGACAGACGCGCAGGCGTAGTCGCCGTGCTGTGCGGTAAAATCCTCGCAGGCAACCGGGTGGTCAAATATCACTCGACCGAAATTGATGCGTTTGTCTCGGCGGGTGTGCCGCCGCTCGGCGCAGTCGGGACGGATGGTAAGGTGCGCTGGGATGTTCCGGCGGCGCCGCCTGCACCGACCGCGCCTTCTGCGCTCGATCCGCATGTACTGCTCGTCAAGCTCACGCCCGACCTCGACCCGACCTTTTTCGCCGCGCTGCACGGTTATCCCAAGGTCATTCTCGAAACCTTCGGCGCGGGCGGTGTTCCTGCACGGCTGGAAAAGGCGGTCCGCGCGCTAATCGAGAGTGGCACGCGCGTCTATATCACCAGCCAATGCATCGCGGGCGGCGTGCATCTGCACCACTATGCGGTCGGCCGCCGCGCGGAGGCCATGGGCGCGGTTTCCCTCGGCAGCCGCACCACCGAGGATGCGCTTGCGGCGGTCATGTGCGGCGAGGTTTGAATCTTTGCGTTCAAAAGACAACGCCCCCAAGGACTGATCGTTCCAAGGCATCCGAATAACAGACCACCGCAAAGCAAAAACCGACCGAAGCTGACGCTTTCGGTCGGTTTTTTGTGCCTCAGTGCCGGCTTTGAATATTTTCTCGGTAATATGCCTCAAACAGATGCATCATCAGGCCCTTGCGCCGGTTTTCGCCTATGTGCCGCAGGTATTTCCAGCAGGAAATCGCTGTGATCAAACCGCCGACCGTGCAAACGATGATATCCCCCATCGTGTCCCCCACGCCGGTCAAGGCCACCTGCTGCGGGTCCGCGCCGGAAAACGACACAAGATATTCCCAGATTTCCCACAGCACCGCGCTCATCATCGCAAACATCCAGGTGTACAGCGAAGCGTTGAATGCGTCCGCAGGGTCGAGCGCGTGTCCGGGCTTTTGAGAAAAATACACCGCAGTCCCCAGCACAGCGAACAGAAAACCGGAAAGAAAATGCAAAATCTTATCCCAGTACGGAATCAGTTCGTAGCCGCCGAACAGACTGGCAAACGACACCGCCGCCAGCACGAACCCGTCGAATACGACCTCGAGCAGATAAACCGGCCGCAGGCGGCACAGGCGGTACAGCATATGCGGCACGACCGGCAGCAAAAAAGCCGCCAGCACCAGCAGACCATTGTACACCGTTGCCTCACGCAGTAAGCACAGCACGGCGGCGCAAAGCGTGAACACATAATAGAAGATCAGCGTGCCATTCCGCACGCGGCGCATCCGTTCCATCCTTCACACCCTCATTTATATTGCTGATAAGCGGCAACCGCCAGCTCGTCGCAGCGGTTGTTGTATGGATTATCCGCGTGGCCCTTCACCCAATGGAACTGGACCGCGTGTTTGTCCAGTAAATCGAGCAGCCGTCCCCACAACTCTGGATTTTTGGCAGGTTTTTTGTCACTCTTCACCCACCCTTTGGCGCGCCAGCTTTTGGCCCAGCCCTTGGTGATGCCATCCACCACATACTTGCTATCCGAATACAGATCGACCGCGCACGGCTCTTTGAGCGCTTCCAGCGCAGTAATCACGCCCAGCAGCTCCATGCGGTTGTTGGTCGTGGAAGGCTCGGAGCCGGACAGCTCCTTTTCCTTTTCCCCATATTTGAGAATCGCCCCCCAGCCGCCCGGCCCCGGATTGCCCGAGCAGGCGCCGTCAGTATAGATCGTTACGTTTTTCATGCTTCCTCCTGTTTTTCTGTCCAGAAAATAACAAAAGCCACGAGATACCGTGGCTTTTTGTGTCTTTTATGCAATCACGCTTGCCGGTACTTCCACCTGCTCGTATACGATGCTGATGATGGACAGCACCACCATCGCCGTCGCACGGCAGATATGTACCAGATCATCGTTAATACCATGACGGCGGTCCGCCGCGCGGTATGCATCATGCATCGAGCCGATGCGCGCGATCAGCGCGTCTACCGTTACCGGCGGGATGATCGGGCTGGCCCACTGCTCAAACTTGTCCTCCGTCATCCGGCGGCGAATGACCAGCGCCACGCGCTTTTCATAGAGATAATGCGCCAGCAGATTACGCTCATATATGTCATCGTTATGCGGATAGGTGAAGAAATCGGTCATATAGTGGCAGATCTCGCCCAAATCCACCGAAAGCTCGCGGCCGTTGACCGGACCGATGGTATATTTTTCGGTGAATGCACGGATCTTGTCCATCACCTCGTCCATCATGATTGACGGATTGTGGCGCTTGGTCAGGTACGTGCCGGTCAGGTCGGGCTTTAAGTTACCATAAACAAAGCCGCTCGAATCAAATGTAACGCCACAGGTCTGCTCAACGTAATCCATCAACAGATGTGCAACGCGAATATGAGATACGGAATCCATCAGCAATCCTCCAGACGGAACACACGTTTCTTAACAACCTCTTAACGTCCGGGTCGATTTATAAAACCCCGAAAACAGTTTTAGTATACCACATTTTCTTCGTCTTGTCTTGTATTTTTTGAAATTGTAACGAAAACAACACAATATCTTTCATTTTTTGCCGGATTTCCCAAAAAATTTATTCCATTTTTGGTTATCTTGCCCGAAACGCTTCGCTGCGGAACTGGATTTGGCCCTCCAGCGCCTGCCGCAGACGCTGGCACATGGCCTCGCGGTCGCGGTTGAGCGTACCGGCAAGGTTGACATAATTCGAGGCGTGGTTGGCGCGGAACACGCTGCCCTCCGCGTCGATATGCTCGAGCAGGATCAGCGTCTCATGCGCGATCTCGATCGGGTTCATCAGGTAGAAGCGGCCCGCCTGCCAGTCGCGCATCAGGGGTGTTTCCAGCTCAAACAGCAGGGTCAGCAGACCGATATACTCGGGCTTCATGCGCGAGAGCGCCTCGGCGGTCTTGACCGCGTGCTCTTCGAAAAGTTCCAGCGAGCCAAGGCCTGCGATGCAGGTGACCGACAGCTTCATGCCCGCCTGCTTGACCATCAGGCCCGCACGCACGATCTCGTCGGCCGTCTCGCCCTTGTTGACGCGGCGCAGCACCTCATCCGAGCCGGATTCCAGGACCAGATAAATCATCTCAAGCCCCAGCTCGTGCAGCAGGTTCAGCTCCTCCTGCTTTTTGACCAAAATGGACGCAGGCGAGCCGTAGCTGGTCACGCGCTCGCACTCAGGGAACACCTGCCGGATGTATCGCAAGATTTCGGCCATGTGCTCGGCGCGACACATCAGCGCATCGCCGTCCGCGAGGAAGATGCGCCGGACGTTGTGATACATGCGGCGCGCCTCGTCAAAATCGCGCTTGACATCCTCCAGCTTGCGCACGCGGAAACGCTTTTCCTTATACATATCGCAGAATGTGCACTTGTTGTGGCTGCATCCGATCGTCACCTGCACGATCAGGCTATATGCCTCAGAGGGCGGACGAAATACGCGCCCTTCGTATTCTATCATGGGTTTTCCTCCTTGTTTCTGTCAAAAAAACAGCGGACGGAGGGGAAAGCCTCCGCCCGCTGCCGCTTATTCCTCGGTTACCGCTTCCTCAGAAGCCTTTTCCTCGGGCTTTTCTTCCCCGGCTTCCTCGTCCGCTTCCGATGCCTGCTCGTCAAACGAATCCTGATAAGCGTCGTCTACCGCCGCACACTCCTCTGCGCAGGCGCAGGAAGCGCAATCAGAATCGTCGCGCATCATTTCCTCCAGCTCATCCATGGCTTTGAGCTCCGCTTCGTGGTACACTTCCTCTTCACGCTTCTTCTGAAGCAGTACAAGCGCCGCCGTTGCACCGGCTGCACATGCAAGACTGGTCAGCAGCAGAGTCGCTTTGATTTTCGTCGAATTTTTCAAAGAATCCACTTCCTCTCAAAGTGATGCGGAATATTTACTTAACTTTATCACACCCTTGTGACAAAGTCAATGGCGGCATTCGGTTATTTGCCCAGTTCATAGGCACGCGCAATGCATTTATCGTTTGCCTGCGCCAGCATGTCGGCAAGGCCGCACGCTTCGAGCACCCGCATGGCCTCGATCGTCGTGCCGCCCGGCGAGCAGACTGCGCGGATCAGCTCCGCGGGCGTTTTGCCGCCCTCCAGCAGCATTTTTGCCGAGCCGATCATGGTCTGGCAGAACAACTTGAGCGCGTCCTCCTGTCCGATACCGTGCGACTGCGCGCTTTTGACCATCGCATCTGCAAAGGCATAGATATAGGCCGGAGCCGAGCCTGCATACGGGATGACCTCGTTGAGCATATCCTCGCGGTCAAATACCACGGTCACACCCATGGTGTCGAACAGCGCGCGGATTTGCGCGAGCTGCGCATCGGTCGCCGCTGCGTTTTTGACCAGTTCGGTCGCGCCCTCGCCCAGCATGAGCGGCGTGTTGGGCATCACGCGGATGATCGGCGTATCCGCGCCGAGCGCCCGCTCGATCTTGGCAAAGGTCACGCCCGCCGCGATCGACACGATCAGTGGTTTTTCCCCTTCACACTTGCCCAGCACCGGCAGAATTTCGTCAAAATTCTGCGGCTTGACTGCCAGCAGCACGGTTTCGCATCCGGTATAGATTTCGGTATAATTCCCCGTGACGGCGTAGCCGCGGGCGCGGTTTGCCGCGCGTTTATCCTCACTGCGGTTGAACAGCAGCACCTGATCGCGCGTCAACAGACCGGCACGCACCGCGCCTTCCGCAATCGCCATGCCCATGTTGCCGGCGCCCAGCACGCCAAAACGGTATGCTTTCATGAAAGTTCACCTCTCCATTCTGATAGGCTGTTGAAATCATTATAGCATATCCGGCTTTTCCCTGCAAATATCTTGTGAAAAAGCGGGTTTTATGATACAATAACTTCATTATTTTATTCCGGAGGAGAAAGAAACGTTGGCGCGGTTAGTCCCGCACATCGGACTGCGAACGGTCAAGACCGGTCTTGCGGTGGCGCTGACGCTGTTTTTCGCCGACCTACGCGGCTGCGAAAGGCTGGCGCAAAGCGTCTGACAGGCGCTTTCCGTGCTGTGCGCGATGGATGAAAAGGGGCATCCGTCGGCGGAAAACGCGGAGCAGCTGACCGAACTGGGGCTGCAAAGCCCGGACGGCGGATGTGGTCGCCAACTATTATCTGCACAACCTGCTGCGCACATGGCAGTTTCTCGGCGAATTTGGCCTCACGGAATAGCGTTCCCTGCCGCCCAGCGGCAATGAAGAAAGAGAAATATGTAAGGGAGTAGTTTGCAAAAAATGGAACAGAAATCAAGAAGCAGCTTTTCCAGCCGCATCGGCTTTGTGCTGGCAGCGGCCGGTTCTGCGGTAGGTCTTGGCAACCTCTGGCGATTCCCCTATCTGGCCGCACAGTACGGCGGCGGCATTTTCCTGCTGGTGTATATCATTCTGGCCGTCACCTTCGGCTTTGCGCTGATGATTACCGAGATCGCCATCGGCCGCAAAACCCGTCTGTCCTGCATCGGGGCATATAAGGCGCTCGACCGCCGGTTCGGCTTCCTCGGCTGGATCGCGGCGTTTGTGCCGGTCATCATCACGCCGTATTACTGCGTCATCGGCGGCTGGGTGATGAAATATCTGGCCACCTTCCTTTCCGGCAACGGTCTGGCTGCGGCCGACAACGGCGGATTTTTTAACGATTTCATCGGCTTTGACGCAGGCTCCATCCCGGCTACCATGCTGGACTTCAGCGGCCCGACCCCGTGGTTTTTGATTTATGTGCTGCTGACCGCGCTGGTCGTTATCTTCGGTGTGGAAAAGGGCATTGAAAAAGCCAGCCGCGTCATGATGCCTGTGCTTGCCGTGCTGAGCGTGGTCGTCGCGGTCTACTCGCTGACGATCGACGGCGCAATGTCCGGCCTGAAATACTATCTGCTGCCCGACTTTTCGCAGTTCTCGGCCTCGACTGTGCTCGGCGCTCTCGGCCAGCTGTTTTACTCGATGTCGCTGGCCATGGGTATCATGATTACCTACGGCTCGTATATGCAGAAGGAAAACCTGCTTGAGCATTCGGTCACGCAGATCGAAGTATTCGACACCCTGTTCGCGTTCATCGCGGGCCTGATGATTATTCCGGCGGTAGTCGCCTTCAACGGCGGCGATCCGTCCCAGATCAACAACGGCCCCGGCCTGATGTTCATTACACTGCCGATGGTGTTTGATTCCATGCACTTCGGCACAATCATCGGCACAGTATTCTTCCTGCTGGTGCTGTTTGCGGCGCTGACCTCCTCGATCTCGCTGATGGAGACCATCGTCTCGGTCGTCATGGACAAGACCCCGCTGAAGCGCACGCCTGCCACGCTGCTTGTGACCGTGGTCGTGCTGTTGTTCGGCGTGCCGTCCTGCCTGGGCTACGGCCCGTGGGCGAGCGTCAAGATCATCGGCATGCAGTTCCTCGACTTCTTCGACTTCATCTCCAACTCGGTGCTCATGCCGATCGTCGCATTCCTGACCTGCATCCTGATCGGCCATGTGGTTGGCACCAAGATCATCGCGGACGAAGTCAAGGAGGGCGCAGGCTCGTTCCACCGCGAAGCGCTGCACCGCGTCATGGTACGCTGGATCGCGCCGATCCTGCTGCTGGTCATCCTCGGCACCGAGCTTGCCACCAAGGTGTTCCACCTCTTTACGATCTGATAAAATTGCATACAAAAAGAGGCTTTCCATCTGGAAAGCCTCAAATGCTATGAGAGTTATTATTATAATATTGGGGCAGTTATAGTATGAATAAGCTAACCGTTTGCAAGACTTGTGGAGAGAAAATTGCAAAGTCAGCAAGAGTTTGTCCCCATTGCGGTGCCAAGCAACATCAGGGAATCTTGGCATTTGCTTATGCATTGCTTATTATAAGCCTTGTATTATTGTTCTATGGTCTTTTTGTGGCCATGGATAACCGCAATGCACCTGTTGTCCAAAGTGGCAACATAGCGGGAAGCTCGGAGCAGCCGGAAATCATCAATGTGAGCGCGAGCAATCTGGTAAGTGCGTATGCGGCAAATACAGTGCAAGCAGACAAACTGTATAAGAACAAAATCGTGGCAATTAGCGGAACTGTACAAGATATTTCTCAAGACATGGTTTCAGAAGATCCATGTGTACTTTTAGAAAGTGGAAATGTGCTATATCCTGTACAATGCTTTTTTAGCGAAAGTTAATCTGATTCCGTTGCTCAATTAAGCGATGGAGATGAAATCACAATAACAGGCAAGTGCACGGGCCTTTCTTTGACTCATGTACAAATTTCAAACTGTTCTATTCAATAAGCTAAGTTGTTAGTAAAATTCAAAGATATTTGAGATCACTTATTATTGTAAATTTCAATGCCGCTGACGGTCAAAACGTGCAAAAAGGGCTTCGGGATATCCCGAAGCCCTCAGTCTGTCGAAAAACCCGGCCTATGCGTCAAGCATAAGCCGGGTTTCTGGCGTATAAAGGCCAA
>DXDZ01000036.1 GCA_019115185.1 Candidatus Agathobaculum merdipullorum | reverse complement strand
GCGGCCAACAACGCCATACGCTGCTGTTCCTTCCGTTGCCTTCTGCTGCGAATTGCGGCTTTGATTTTTTCCAAGGGGCCAAAAATGTGCTGCTCCTGCCGCAGCTTTTCATCATCGGCCTGCTTCTGTTTTTTCTTTTCACGCATCTTCATCTCCGTTTCTCTGATTGTTTGCTGCATTTTGCCGCCCGCCTGTGCTGCCATGGCCTGCATCTGCATCACCATTCGTTTACATGCTGGTGGCCGCAACGCAAAAATCATCATCAAAATACCAAATACAGCACACAGCACCCAGCTGATCGGTGTGTTACCTGTACTTTCATCCACCGGCTGCACATCCTGTTCCGGCGGCAGAAGATTGGTCAGGTCAGGCGGCTCGGTATTGTCCTCCGGTTCGATCACAATTGGTTCACCGCTGTAAACCGCAATGTAGCGCATGCAGTCGTTGTTTCGGTGAGAAACCTCGCCAGCATAGGTCGCGGTCACGGTATAGCCAGTCGTGCGGCTGGAGGTTGCTGTGCCTGTGTAGGTCACAACTGCCGTATAGGTGGTTTCCATTGTACCGAGATTGTCCGTTTCCTCGGTTTCAGGTGTCCATTCGATATCACTGAATGTCAGCGTGTGACCGTTATCCTCAATGGTTTTAGGGATATCCGTCATATCCATTTCCGGCATATTCGGGTATTCACGCGCTGCTGACAGTGCTTCCGATACGCTTTCCGTACCCGCAACCTTTGTAGAGATACTGGAGACATCCAGATAGGCCGTGCCGCTGTAACCATCATCTGTTGTGACCGGCTTGCTTTTCGGCAGCAGCGCCATTACGTCGTTTGAATTATCCGATGTAGAAGATACTGTCACGGTCTCCGAGTGCATCTTACGGTCGATATCTGGCATTTCAATGCGCAGCATATCCTGAAACGTATAGTGCATATCGCCGCGATCAAAATCGTCTTGTGGGATCTGATCGGGCGATGTCCCGGTTGGCACATCGTAGATCTTCTTACAGGTAAGGCCGTCTGCACTTACCTGAACATCGACCGGAAAGTAAGCGCTGTTTTCGCCTTGTGTGGAAGTGACGCCTGCGTTTGCAGACTCTGCCTGTACTGATGAAGCAGCTGAAGCAGTATCTTCCTGTGCCAGCGCTGCGGCCTGTACAGGAGACAGGCAGGCCAGCAGCAAGGCGGCGGACGCGCAAAATATCCTGATCTTCATTTGACTTTTATCATTCCTCTCTTATTTTACCATTGGATTTTTTCCAGTCGGCGGCTGAAAAGTATGCTGCGGCTGTTTGAGATGCTGCGGCTCATGGGCGAGACGGTCTTTGATACTCGCTATTCTGTCACGCACTGACGGCTTACCATCTGTACGAGCTGCATGCTTTTCTCGATACTGTGTTCGTTTTTCAGAAGTTGCTACCCGTGTTGCATCTTTGTCCTGCGAGCGCTCTGGCATACCCAGCGCCCGACCCAGTTCATCCTGTATCGCGTGTAATTGGGTACGGCACTGTTCCAATCCCGCGCCACTCGCCAATGCTGCGCGGATTTGATCCAGCCGGGACAGCATACCGTCTGCCTGTGCCTGTGGCAATTTAGTCGTAGTCGTTGTTGATGCCGGTCCGTGCTGATTCATAATCTCGGATTTCACCGATTCGCTCTCTGACAGACCGGCATCCACGTTTTTTTCACTCACCTCTGCCGTAGCACCGATTCTCTCCCGCACAATGTTTACCAGTTTTGCATCTTCCGCCCTTACAATGACGTCCACCGTATCCGGATTCTTGGGGTCTCGAACAAAAGTGCACATCACGCCATACTCTTTTGCCAGTTTGGAAAATTCCTGCATTTTTTCTGCTGCCAATGGGAAGCTGGTGGGTGTGCCGGATTGAATTATCTTCTCAATATCTGTCTTTCCCGCGATCTGCTTCTCGTTGCGAAGCAGGGCTACCAGCAGTGCTGCGATATTCACCGCTCCGTTTGATGCCATCCTGATCGCGCATTCCGTTACCATCAGTTCCATGCGTAAAATCTGGTCTGCTGCTGTACTTTCCGGGTTCATATTGATCGCCTCCTATTCTTACTTCGATCCGTTTCTGTTCCGCTGTAGCCGCATCCAACCGCGCCTTGATAGCCGGTGCGGTATTCTGGATAACATTGCATAAACGTTGCTCCTTCCGCAGCCTGCGCAGTTCAGCGGTCAACTGCTTTGTTTCGGTCTGCAATGCAGCGTGATCGGTTTCCGGCCTGCACCTATCCGCATACAATCGTGCGCGGCGGTCTGTCAGGATATCAATTTCATCGGCAACCGCATCTGCATACAATGCAACGTCGTTTCGGGTACTCAACTGGTGGTCGCGCAGGAAATAATACTGCTTAGTATAGCGATCCAACTTTTTCAGTTCAGACATTATTTCACCGCGTACTTTTCTCGGCGCTTTTCGTTTTTTTACCTTTCCCAGCATATACAAATAGCGCCAATATAAAGCACGGAAGCCGTGTAACTTTTTGCGTTTTTGGGGCGCTGCGGTGTGCGGCATGGGATAATACTTTTTGCGCTGACCAAGTTTTTGCTGCTGCATCTGTATCCGCTGGATATTCTGCACAACATGGCCGCGCTGCGCTGCGATCCGCGCTGCGAGCTGCCGGGGCGTATAGTCCTCGCCCAGCGATTTCAGGCGGATGAACCGCTCGCCGTTTGGATGCCGGATCGTAACGTATTTCCGCTTTTCGTTGAGCCGAATTTCATATCCGCGCCCACGCAGCATATCCCAAAAATCATCCATGGTGCGTGCCTGCGCCAGTATCACATCAATATCCTCACGGATCATGCTGCGAAGTGTAGGTCGGTTTTCTTTCTCCGCACGCCATTCCGCATAATGCTTTCCGGCTTTGACACTTGGATTCTGAATAACAGATAACCCATGTGCTTTGCAAATCTCATCAGAGATACCGCGTAATTCGTAAAAGGTCGCTGGCGTGGATTGATATTTATGTCCATCTACAAACGACACTGAATTGACTATGATGTGATTGTGAATGTGAGCGCGATCTGTATGCGTACCAATCACGACCTCATAATCATTAGCAAAGCATCGCTCGATAAATTCACAGCCAAGCTGGTGCGCCTGTTCTGGCGTTACCTCACCCGGCTTAAAGGACTGGATAAAATGAAACCCTTGTACCTTGTCTGTTTTTTTGAAATGCCGTTTCGTTTCGAGCATCTGCGTATATGCGACTTCGCACGAACAATTAAAAGCAGAAGTTAACGTATCTTTGATTCCATGCAAACTGTGAAAACCGGAACAGGCAGTTTTCTCCGTATTCTGCACGTATGCGACGCGCTTATCCAACCGCTGACGAATGACATGTATTTTGAGAACTGCCATTATTCCAGCCGTTCCAGCATTTGTTCAAGCTTTTCCTGTTCCGCAGAAATTTGAAGCAGGGTTTCCTTGGAAACCTTACCTGAAATATGCGCCAGCCGCGCTATCTGGTTGATATTTCGACCTACACCACGAACCTGCCGCTGGATATCACGCACAAACTCAGGTGATAAAACTTTGACTTCACCAGAAAGGATCAACACTCGAAAAAACTTCGACATAGACATTCCGCTATCCTTCACTTTTCTCTTTAAGAGAGAATGCTCTTCGTCATTCAAGCGGATGATGATTTGATTTGCGCGTCTGCGCATTTACGTTTTCCTCCGTTCTGTCCGTTTGGGGGTCTTAGGGGGCTGCGCCCCTTAACAAGCGTGTTTTGGCTATCCAAAACACTATGCTTGCGAGGACATCAGATTTTACTTAGCTAAACCAAGTTCGCGCGTACCGCGCGAAGGCGGCGGTTGCGCATTCTGCTGAAGCTTAACACGGAGCTGGTCGTTGAAATCCTTTTCCTGCGGCACGCAAACCTTTGATTCAATTTGCGGATACCGCTGCCGGAGCAGCGCGAAAATATTCCGCGATGCACGCTGGCCCGGTTCGTCGTTATCCAAACTCAAAACGATCCGGTTAAAAGAAAAACTTTGCAGCATCCGCTCCAACGCCAGCGGTAACTTTTCCGCCGATGCCGTGACACCACCCAGCGCCAGATAATTGTCCTGCCGCCAATCTCGGCCACCCAGCTTGCGTAGCGTGGCTACCGAAAGAGCATCAATCGCGGCCTCGCAGACATACAGTGTAGAGCCGCGGCCCTGCATGCAGAAGCCATAGCTTTTGTCGCTGCCAGCCTGCTCGATCTTAAAGCTGGAGTTCGATACCGTGCTGCGTAGCATGGCATACTTCGCAGCACCTTTTTCATCGTGACCAACAAACACCACATTGTGATGCTGCGCATCTTCGTATATCAACCCACGTCTCATGCAGTGGTTAATAATCTCAGGATCAATGCCACGCGAACACAGGTACGCGAATGCCCGCCGATTGGTTTGGTTTCTTGCAGGTAACGAAAATTCTTTGCGCTGCGGCGGCTCTCTGGCAGATTCATCAGTCTGCAATGCTTGATAGTCCTCTCCAGCCAGTGTGCGTATCGCTTCGGGGAAAGTCATGCTATGTACCTTTTGCAAAAAACTGATTGCATCCCCACCGCCAATTTGTTGGGAAAACCAGTTCCATCGGCCATCTGCCGAAATCCGCATACTGTCATGTGATTTCAGTGTCCACGATTGACCAATACGCTTTAGTTCGCCGGGTTCATATTGGCGCAAAAACGCAATCAGGTCTACACCTCGTGCGCGCTCAATTTGCTCAGCCGTCACGCGGTCGCTCCGAGCTGCTGCTGCCATGTTCTGCACCTCCGTCTGTACACTGTCCGGTTCTTTGCTCTGCCTTCAACTTGCACAACAATTGTTGTGCCTGAGAATAATCTGGTGCAATCCCATTTATCATTTCGAGCAAGACGCGATCTTCCAGCTTTTTTCTGCGTTCTGCAAGTTGGGATATTTTACCTTGGTAAATCTTAACTTTTTCTTTAAGACGTTCGATATCCTTATTCAGCCGGTGTATCTGCTCATCTGTTGTCATCTGTTCTTTCACCTCCGTTTCCTATCAGATTTTTGTGCATTGGTCTTGAGCCGCCAATGCCCGCTGTTGCTCTTCCCTTTATCCTAACGGTCTGCAACTACCCGGTGCTTGCTTCATAGGAGCACGCCCATTTTATGCATTTTTCAAGGTGCAGCAGAGGCTGCACAAACGGTGCTTCTGAAAAAAGCCTCTACTATAGCTTCTATAGGGGGGGTGTGTTGCATCGTTTTTTTAATTGTTTACAAATTGTTCACAAAAAGACCGCAATTATTAGACATAGTGTTTGAAAATTCTGTGATTACGGGCAAAACAAAAACGCACAGGTTATTCCTGTGCGTTCAAAGCAGAATTGCATATTTATTCAACGCAAAGCATATCTATGCGTATCTCAAAATAAGGTTTTCTCTGGTGTCTTATCCATCATAGTTTGGCAATTGGGACAGCATAGAAATATACAGATCCAAAGCTTTTTCAAATTCTTCCGACTTCCTGATCTCCTGCAAAAGCTTCAGCTCGGTTTCCTTGCGTGTAACGCCACGATCCGTGCTAATGTATGCCGCAAGGATTTTCATGTCTGGACGCAGTTCTAAACTGCGTAGCCAAACATCGCCCAGCATATTTCCATTTGCAGGGTCTTTCACATAATGGACTGAAACTTCTATTCCACCATATCCCTGCGCCTCATTCGGCATGAGTTCATAGGCAAAGTAATATCCAGATAACATCTCCGGTGCTTTTCGAAATTTCTTTATCATGGCACTGCCTTCCTTTTTGTTCTTCTTTTGGTATTGTAACAAAATCCAGACAGACTGTCCATAAATGCTTATTTGTGTATCCTGCACAAGCTTCACCTGATAATTTCACACAATAATTCATTAAAATAATAAAGTAAATTAGCATATATTGTGCTATAATACAAGACGCATACAATATATAGTTTAGAGGGGATACTATGGGAAAGAACGAACATGTTGTAATGCGTCGTTGGCACAAAGGTCAGCATTTGCGATGGAATCAACGCTTGATTATTGAGCGTATGCGCCTGCACGGTGCGACTACAAGACAGATCGCTGAGGTCATAGGGTGCAGCCATGTCTGCATTGCCCGTGAACTGAAACGCGGTCGTTACATACATACTAACTCTGATCTTACAACAGAGGAACGGTATTCACCCGAAAAGGCCGAGCGCCAGTATAGGGCGAACCTTGCTGCAAAAGGGACGCAAATCAAAATCGGTAATGACCATGCTTACGCTAAAGAGCTGGAAAAATTTATTCTCAAAAAGAAATTTTCTCCATCTGCGGCTTTAGCTGCTATCCGTAATAGTAAAAGGACATTTCAAACGTCCATTTGTACTCGCACTCTGTACAATTATATTTCAGGGGGTGTCCTTGCTTGTGAAAAGAAAGATCTGCCGCTGAAGGGAAAGCAGAAGCGTAGGAACCGGTCTAAGAAAGAGCAAATCCAAAAGCGCGTATCCTGCGGCACCAGCATTGAATACCGTCCGGCTGAGGTGGATGCCAGGGCATCCTTCGGCCATTGGGAGATGGACACTGTTTATACCTCCAAAAAGGACAAGTTCAAACCGACGCTGCTCGTCCTGACGGAACGCTGCAGCCGTCAGGAAATGATCATCCGTATGCGTGATCGGACGTCCGGCAGTGTTGTCCGCGCACTTAACGCGCTGGAACGCAGCATGGGTGCCGACAAGTTCTCCAAGGTCTTTCAGACGATCACAGTGGATAACGGTTCTGAGTTTTCGGACTTTGAGGGTATGGAAAAGTCCGTGCTGAGCAAGCGCAAAGCACGGACTAAGGTCTATTACTGCCATGCCCATAGGAGTTACGAACGCGGAAGCAACGAGAATGCCAACAAACTGATCCGCCGCCATTTCCCGAAGGGAACGGATCTCTCCAAAGTATCTGTCCAGCAGGTAGCAATGGTTGAGGCGTGGATCAATGACTACCCCCGTCGGATACTGGGCTGGAAAACCTCCAATATGGTTTACCGCCCATGGTTCGATAAGCAATAACCCCGTAAACAACAGAATATTTTTCCCTTAGGAGCGGTCTGGATAGACGGTTCCTATTTGCCGTGTCTGGAAATAAGCAAAAAGACGTATGTCTTTTTGTCTATTATGCGTATGCTTATATGCAACACTAACAATTCTGATTTGTCAATATCTAAAATTGTTAGTTACCTTTAATATTGCAACTTGCGTTTTTTATTTACTTTGCCGCATTTTCGCACTTTTCTTTTGCCATTTTGTCGAATTGTACAATTATGAACAAATTGTGAACAGGATTTTGTCGATTTTTTATCTTGTCCCCGCAACTGCGACAGTGCTATAATTCTACCATCATCGGTGGACAGCTGAACATCCTTTTGCTTGAAACCGTTTTTATTTATTGCTAAAGACACGCGACGGGGCGGTGCAATAGCGCGGCCTGATGTCGCGTTCTTTTTTTGCCCATCGCTGCGCCTCCGAGGCATTTTGCCGTCGGAGGCGTTTTTTTATTCCCGTCCGGCACATACTGTTTGGGATGCATCTGCGTCCGCCTACGCAAACCCATTGCTTCGCAGCTCCAGATTATAGGACAGCAGCACGCGCAGCCGCTTTTTCCCGCGCGTCAGGTGGCGCGACACGGCCGATTGGCTGATGCCCAACCGGTAGGAGATCTCCTTGCCGGAAAGTCCCTCGACCTCGCTCATCCACAGCACTTCATATTGCCGTGCGGTCAGCTGCTGCTGCAAGGCATGAAAGAATGCCTCGCGGAATTTGGCGCGAAACGCACTGTCATCCGTGCCCAGTTCCGCAATATACTGTTCGTATGCCGCGCGATTCGCCGCTTGCTCAGACAGCCTTTCCGTTTTCATGTGCATCTCCTCCTCTGTCATAATAATGCTCCAGTACAAAAGCCGTTTTGCGGTTTTCGTTAATCATGGCTTGCAAACAGTTGATCCGCTGTTTGAGACGATATTTCACCTCATTCTGTCCCGCACGGCGCCGCGCTATTTGCAATTGCTTCACTCGCAGCTCCAGAAGCGCTGTGTTGGATCGGTATTCCCTTGCCATTTCTTGCAGCTGCATTTTATGCCTCCTTATCTTCATCGAACATTTGTTCGTGTTCCTTGCTTTTTATAATACAATATATTGGAAGGCTTGTCAACATCAGCCTACATTTGGTGTGCTATCAATTTCTGAACCCGCATATACTATCGGAGAAAGGAGGCATCGGACATGCGCAAACTGCTGCTGACCGGATGTGGGCTTGTGTTGGCGCTGTATCTTGTGCCGACTGTCTTACTATACGGCAGCGAACCCGAAACCGGACAAACCGCATCTGCTTCCGCTCCAGTCCAGACGCAAACCGCCCCAACGGGCGATTATTCGACTGTCACGGTTTTGATCGACGGCACGCCAACCGCGCTGCCGCTGGAGGACTATGTCGCCGGCGTAGTGGCCGCCGAGATCCCCAACGACTTCCCGCTCGAGGCGATTCAGGCGCAGGCCGTCGCCGCGCGCACCTATGCGGTCTATAAAATGGCGGCGGGCCGTCCCGACGCGCATCCCGACGCCGACGTATGCGACGACTTCCACCATTGCGCGGCCTACCGCAATATTGCGGTGGAAACCGCGTCCGGCAACGATCTGGCGCGCGTGCAGCAGGCTGTACAGGACACCGAGGGCCAAATCCTGACCTATGACGGCGCGCCGATCGCGGCGGTGTTCCACTGCGTCAGCGGGCCTCGCACCGAAGCCGCGCGCGATGTCTGGGGCGAGGATGTCCCCTATCTGCAAAGCGTAGTCAGCCCGGGCGGCACAGCGTACAGCGGCTATGAAGCCGCCATCACCCTTTCCGCGGCTGAATTTCGTGATAAAGCCGCGCAGGCCTACCCGTCGGCCGATGTGTCCGGCCCGCCGGATGACTGGTTCAAATCGTCCGTCCGCTCAGACGCAGGCGGCGTCATCACCGTGCAGCTCGGTGGCGTGACTGTCGAAGGCACGGATGTGCGCGAGCTGTTCGGCCTGCAATCGACCAACTTTACCATCACCACTACGGATGACAGCATCACCTTTCATACCATCGGCTACGGCCACGGCGTCGGCCTGTCCCAGTACGGCGCCAAATACATGGCCGAGCAGGGCGCAGATTATACGGAAATTTTAGCGCATTATTATCCGAATACCGTGCTTGGCAATGTATAAACCCTTTTCTCCGCGGTCATACTGAGGAAAACGGAGGTAAAGGGATATGAAACAATACCATTCCAAACATACCGCAGTCCTTTCGACCCGCGGCTTCTACACCATCCTGACCGTCTGCGCCCTGATTATCGCAGCATCCGCGTGGGTGCTCTGGTCGGACGCGACCGCACCTGCGGACGATGAATTACAGGCCAGCCTGCCCATTGTCACGCCCGCGGAACCGCTGCCCGACCTAACCGAGGACACGCCGGTGCTGTCCGAGGATACCGGTGAGACGGACGAGGCCGAGCCGACGGATGAACCCGATGAGACGCAGCCGGAAGAGGCCGACGACACCGCCGCCGAAACCGCAGAACCTGCACCTACACCTGTGGAAACAGTGTCCGCCCCGGTTTATGTGCGCCCGGTTTCCGGTGCCGTCATCACGCCGTTTTCCGGCGATGAACTGCTGTTCCAGCCGACCTTTGGCGACTGGCGCGTGCACACCGGCACGGACTTTGCCGCTGAAGCCGGTGAAACCGTCATGGCGCTGACCGACGGCACGGTGCAACAGGTCGTCGAGGATGGGCTGTACGGCACCTGCGTCACGCTCTCGCACGACGCTGACCTGACCTCGACCTACTGCGGCTTGACCGATGTGCGCGTCGCAGAGGGACAGGCCGTTGCCGCAGGCGAAGCGCTCGGCACGGTTGCGGAGACCATGGACGCCGAAGCGGCGCTCGGCCCGCACCTGCATGTCGAGACCGCCCGCGCAGGCACACCGGTCGATGCGCTCGAACTGCTGGGCGAAAGTGAAGTCGAATAAGCTGCAAAACACAACAAAGCCGCAGGACAATGGTCCTGCGGCTTTGCATTTTGCTTTATTCGGTTGTTTGTACGGCGTCCTGTTCTTCGGTCGGCGCATCACTTGCAGCCAAAGCGGTGTAATTGCCCGTCAGGCCACCACCGGCGACTGTGATAATCCCGTCCGCGAGCAGGAAATTCATCTGCTCATCGGCAGATTTGGCCGTCTCGCCGTTGACCGCCGCCGTGCCCTCCGTACCGTCGGAAAAGCAATACACAATCCCGGTTTGTTCCTCCTGCGTGATGGTGAGCGTCACGCCCGCCGGACTGACATAGCTGCCCGGCCAGCCCTTGTGCTGTTCGGCCTCGGCATCATACAGCGGAAAGGTAGCGTAATCATCCAGCACACCGTCCCCGAGATAATTGTATTTCTCGCCGGTTTCCCGGTCCACCGCCACCTTGCCGACCGTCCGGCCGGTGGTGTCGCTGACCACAAACACATAATATTCGCGCGACGACGACGCATCTGTGCCGACGGAAAGTGTTTCCTCCGTCGCCTCCACGTCGTACTGCGTTTCATCTATGGACCCGGTAACCTGCTGCAACGCCTCCTGTTCACTCAGGCCCGCTGTTGCATCCTCGCTGAGCAGTCCTGCCTGCGTTGCCGCCTCCAATGCCTGCATCTGCGCATTGGTCTTCGCGGTCTCCTCCGTGGTCGGTTCCATTGTTGCGGTCTGCTGGGTGCAGCCGGACAAAAGCAAGGTGCCTAGCACCACCATGGCAACCGATCGTTTCATTCAGCCCGCCTCCCTCTTTCTTCTCTTCCTCTACAAATCAGGCGGCACCGCTCCCTGCGGTGCCGCCTTAATCATACCGTATTCGGCGCAAAATTGCAACGGTCACTTGCGTGAACTTTGCGTCATTCCCCGCCTTTTTTCAGTTTTTTCAGCCAATGACGTTCTTTTTTCGGGCCTTGGAAGCGTTTTTTCACCCGCTCGGTCAGGCCATCAGTCAGCGAATAATACACCGGTGTGATAAACAGCGTCGCCACCGTGGAGATCACCATACCGGTCATCATCACCACGCCCATCGGCTTCATCATTTCCGAGCCTTCGCCGCCGGAGAACACCATCGGCACCAGACCGAGGATGGTCGTCAGCGCAGTCATCAGCACCGGCCGCACGCGGCGCGGGCAGGCGTTGAGGATAGCCGTCTGCTTATCCTCGCCCCGCTCACGGCGCTGCAAAATGTAGTCCACCAGCACGATGGACGAGTTGACCACCGTACCGGCCAGAATGATGACCGCAAGCAGCGCCACCATGGACACCTTGTTGCCGGTTGGCCACAGCATCAGCAGCGAACCGAGCAGGCCGATCGGCAGAATGAGCATAATCGCCACCGGCAACACAAACGAATTGAACTGGCTTGCCAGAATGAAATACACCAGCAAAATCGCCACCATCAGTGCGGTCATCAGCGAACGAGTCGTCTCCTCAATGCTGGATGCAGATGTATCGCCGTTCTCGACCTCAATGCCCTCGGGCATCTGATAGTTTGCAATCAGGTCGTTTACCTGCTGCATGATAGTCACGCTGTCGCCCGACTCGGTTTCACCCGTAATCGTAACCGTCTCGTACTGGTTGATGCGCGAGATCGACTGCGGCGACAGCTCGGTATACACATCCGCAACCATGGACAGCGGCACCGTGCCGCCGGTCGGCGCGGGCAGCTGCAAGGATTTGAGCGCATCCATATCCTGCGTGAGCGTTTCATCGCCCGAGATCGTCACATCGTATTCCTCGCCGCTCATGCGCAGCGTGGTCGCTACCGAGCCGGTCAGCTCGCCGCGCACCAGCGAACCGATGGAAGCGGCTGTCAGGCCGAAGCGGGACGCATTTTCGCGGTTGACCTTGATCGCCACGCGCGGTACCTGATCGCCCGCGGAGGACTCGACATTGACCGCGTCCGGCAGCGCTTCGATCTTGCGCGCCAGATCTTCCGCGGTTTGCGCCAGTTCATCGTAATCCTTGCCGGACAGCTGCACGCTGATATCCGAACCGCTGTCCATCACCATCATACCGGCGTCCGACACGGTGATCTCGCAGCCCGCGATATCCGCCAGATCGCGGCGCAGCTGCGCGGCAACCTGCGCCGCCGAACGGTCGCGCTCCTCGACCGGCTTGAGCATGATGGTCACGCTTGCGCCCGACGCGCTCGACATGATCGAAGTCGAACTGCCCGTGCTGTAATACACCAGATCGATCTCCGGCACGGTCTGCTCGGCAATCTGCACGATCCGGTCCTCAATCGCAGCTGTTTCCTCCATGGTCGAGCCGCTGGGCATGCTTACCGAAACATCAATCTGCCCCTGATCCATCTCCGGGATCAGCTCTGCGCCAGCCGCCGCAATGCTTGCAATCGAAACCACACAGATGCACACGGTCACCGCAATGCCAATCCAGCGGCGTGTGATAAACAGCTTGAGCACTTTTTTATACAGCCGTATCGCAGGCTTATCCGCGATGACCTTCTCGCGCAGACCCGGCGCTGCGGCCGACAGACGATGCACACCGCCGCGGTCCAGCAGGATGTAACACAGCAGCGGCACAAGCGTCAGCGAAATCAGCAGCGACGAGGATAACAGCGCCACAATCGTGATGCAGAATTCCTTGAACATCATGCCGGTCAAGCCGCCGGACAGGCCGATCGGCAGGAACACGGCGATGGTGGTCAGGGTAGACGCCGTGACCGACAGCACAACCTCATGCGTGCCCTTGACACACGAATCCCAACGGTCATAGCCGTCCGCCCGGTAATGGAACACGTTTTCCAGCACCACGATCGAGTTATCCACAATCATGCCGACGCCCAGCGCAATACCGCCCAGCGACATCATGTTGAGCGTAATGTCAAACGCGAACATCAGCAGGAAGGTGAACAGAATGCAGCACGGCATCGCAATGGAAATCGCCAGCGTCGCGCCGAAGTCACGCAAAAACACCAGCAGCACGATCGCCGCGAACAATACACCCATCCAAATATTGCTAACCGCATTGTCAACTGTCATGTTGATGTAGTCGGACTGGTCCATGACCAGATCCCACTCCAGTGCGCCGTTATTTTCGGTCAGGCTGTCCAGCTGCTCTTTGGCGCGCTCGGCAATCTCCACCGTGTTCGAGCCGGACTGCTTGTTGACCGACAGCATCAGGCATTCCTCGCCGTTGACCTTGGCCAGCGCATCGCGGTCCTTGGGCTGCAAGGAAACATCCGCGATCTGGTTCAGGCGCACGGTGCCGCCCATCGGCAGCGAGATCAGCGCGTTTTTCACATCGTCGATCGACTGGTACTCGCCGTCCGTGCGCACGGACAGCGTCTGTGAGCCGCTGTCCAGCTCGCCGCCCGGCACAGCCATGTTGTCCGCACCGATCTGCTGCGCCACCGAGCTGACCGTCAGGTTATAGCCTTTCAGGCGGGCCGCGTCTGTCTTGACCGCGACCTCGTTTTCATAGCCGCCCGAAATATCCACCGAGGCCACGCCGTCCAGCCGCTCGAGCGCAGGCGCGATTTCGTCCTCCGCCATCGACTGGAGGCTGGCCAGATCGCTGCCGCGCAGCGCGACCATCAGAACCGGCATGGAGTCGATGTCGATCGACATAACAGTCGGGTCGGTCGCGTCCTCGGGCAGCATGGACTTGGCCTGATCGACCTTGTCGCGCATATCGGTCATCGCCTTATCCAGATCGGTACCGTAGGCAAACTGCACGATGACCATGGACATGTTCTCCGCCGAGGTCGAGCTAAGCGTTTCCAGACCCGCAAGGCCCGCGCAGGCGGACTCAAGCGGCCGGGTCACCTGCTGCTCGATATCCTCCGGGCCCGCGCCGGAATAAGCCGAATATACAATCGCCACCGGCAGTTCCATGTCCGGCATGAGCGCCAGCGGCAGCGACTGAAAGCAATAAAAGCCAAACACAACAACCAATATGTACGCCAGAATGGTCATAACATTGTGTTTGATACAGTTTTCCGCAATTTTCATAGGGGTGTCAGCCCTCCCCGTCCGTGGCGGCGGCATCCGTTGTAGCGTCCGTTACGCCTGCGGCGGTGTCCTCCTGTGCCGCATCGTCCTCACCGGACACCACGCGCACCATCGAACCATCCGCCAGATAGGACTGCCCCTTGACGACCACGCGGTCGCCCTCGGCAAGGCCGGACACGATCTCGGTGTTGGTTTTGCTGACCAGACCGGTCTGCACCACCACGCGCGTGGCGGTATCGCCCTCGCCGAAGTCATCGACCACGAACACATACCGCTCATCGCCCGAGCCGGTCAGGATCGCCTCGGTCGGCACGGAAAGCGCATCGCTGCGGCGGGCCGTATAGAACGTGACGGTCGCAAACGCACCGATCGGCGGCGCCGCGTCCGAAGGCAGCGCAACCGGAATGTCATACAGGTTGGTCTGGGCGTTGGCCGCGGCGGGCAGCGAGCCGATCGTGCCCTGTATCATATCATCCGACAGCACCGAAATCAGAACGCCCGCATTATCGCCCTCATGGATATTGGTGAAAACGTCTTCCGCCACCGAAGCGGTGACCTCCACCTTGCCGTCCTCCGCAATGACCACGCCGGGCTGCGCGGACGAAGCCATGCCGCCGCGCACCACATTGACCGCCGTCACCGTGCCTGCGCAGGGCGCTTTGACCGTGCCAAGCGCCGCCTGCGTGGTGATCTGATCCATCGACGCCTGAATCTGGGAAAGCGAGGCCGATTGCTGCGCCTGCGCCTGCGACACGCCTGCCTGCGCCTGCTGCAACGCACCCTGTGCCTGTTCCAGCGCCTGCTCCGCGCGTGTTACGTCCTGCGCGGCTGCCGCGCCGACTTCATACAGCGCCTTGGTGTTGTCCAGCGCCTGCTGCGCCTGATCCACACCGATCTGCGCCTGATCTACGCCGAGCTGCGCGGAAGAAATCGCGCCGTCGGTCGCGGCCTTGGTGGCGCTGTACGACTGTTGCAAAGCGCCCAGTGTGGAGGTGACGGTCGAGGTATCGACCGTGAACAGCACCTGTCCCTTGGTGACCTTATCGCCCTCCTTGACCGGCAGCGTCAGCACCTGTCCCGCCAAAAGCGGAAAAACCTGCACTTCGTTGACCGCCACCACCTTGCCCGTGACCGAATACTCTGCGTTCATCGGGCCGGACGAAACCGTCATCACTTCCACCGCGGTTCCGGTTGGCGCCTCTTCCGTTTGCTCCTGCTCCTGCCCGCAGCCTGCGCCCATGAGCAGCGCTGCCGCCATCACGGCAGCCAAAATACGTTTGCTTTTCATCTGTGTCCTCCGTCGCTCGCTTTTCCGGTTTGCCTTCATGCCGCGCCGCCTGCCATGTAGCCCCGCTTGGCCCAATCATAGGTATTATAGGCCGTAAACAGGTCGTGCTCGGCCGTGTTCACCGCATCCTGCTTGGCGGCCAGATCGTCCTGCGCCGTCAGATAATCGAGCTGCGAGATCATGCCGCGCTCATATTGCAGCGCATCCACATCGAAATTCTTCTTTTCTGTATCATATGCGGCCTTGGCTTCATCCAGCAGGCGTTTTTTGTCCTGCACATCCAGATAGAGCTTGCGGAAGCTGTTTTCGGCATTCTCCTTGGCATATTCCAGATTGAGTTTTGCCGCTTCGTAGGCATCCACCGTCGAGGTCACATTGTCCTCATAGTCGTTCGAGGCTTTGCGCGCCTCATCCTGCGCCGACCAGATCGAATAGCTGTTTTCCATCACTTCTTTGAGGTCCTCTTCAAAGTTCATATCCGACAGCTGCTGCTCCGTCACCGTGGGCAGCGTGGTCACTTTGACCGTGGTTGCGGCCGTGTTGCCGCACAAAAGCGACAGCTGGTTTTCGGTCGTCGTCTGCATCAGCGTGAGCGTTTCGCGCTGCGCTGCTGCAGTGCGGCGCGTCTGACGCAGGTTATCCAGCGTCAATTGGGACGCCATGCCCAGCTCCACCTGCTTTTCCACCACCGCAATATTGCGGTCGAGCGAAGCCAGATTACGGTCAAGTGTTGCGATACCCTCCTGCGTGGTGACAATACCGATATACGCGCTCTGCGCGCCAACCACAATCTGGTTTGCCATGTTATCCAGCTGCTTTTTGGTCGCAGTGTAGGTATCATCCAGTTGTTCCTGCGCGTCCTCCTGCGCTTCATCCAGACCGTCGATCGTCTTGCGCATGGCGCTCATCCCGGCTGCCGCGAGATCGCGCAGCCGCGTGGCCATAGTGATCTGCGCCTGCACGGTCTGGTCCTGCGGGTCGCCCAGTGCATTGATAAAGTCGTTATATGCATCATATTCCGCTTTATACTGGCTATACTGGGCTTCATATTGCATTTCCTGTAAGAAAAACTGCGCATCCAGGTCGGTGTTTTGAATGCCATTGAGCGTTTTCTGAAAGCCCCGTATGGTCTGATTGTTGGCCCGGACGGTTTTTTCCAGCCCGGTAAAACCGATGGACTGCGCATCCTGCACGGGCGGCGCAGCGTTGACGCCGTCACGCCCCAGCACGTTCTGCGCAGCGGAAGTCGTTGCCCACATACCGGCCCCGGCCACATCCAGCGTATTGATCGCGCCGGCCGGCACAACCGTCAGCACGCAGAGCGCCCCTGCCAGCAAAGCGCCTGTTCGTATCCGTTTCATCTGTTATGTAATCGTCTCCTCCTGCTGTTCAGAGCAATTCTCGCGTGATAATGCTCGTATGGATATATTCAATCTCCTGCCGCGGTAGCTCCACCGTGCGCAGGGTGTGGGCCAGCACCTCGATCGCCCGCGTCGTCTGCGCGGAAAAGTCCTGATCGATGATGAAATCCAGCCGCCCCTCTTCCAGATACTGCCGTGCGTGAGGTGTCAGGTCATGACAGACCACATGCACTTTGCGCGCGGGCTTGGCGCGCTCCAGCGCATCCATGCAGCCGCGCACGGATTCATT
Source organism: Candidatus Agathobaculum merdipullorum (assembly GCA_019115185.1). Classification (GTDB taxonomy): domain Bacteria; phylum Bacillota; class Clostridia; order Oscillospirales; family Butyricicoccaceae; genus Agathobaculum; species Agathobaculum merdipullorum. The sequence continues at coordinate 16,857 of DXDZ01000036.1, read as the reverse complement.
TGCCATATAGATGCCGCGCAGCCGCGGATTTTGCCGCAGGTTCTGCAAAACACCATCATAGGTCAGTTCATACTGCTCCACGCTTTCAATCACGTGTGCATTCACGTTGCCGCCAAAAATTTCATAAAGCCGGTCCAGAAAGCCGCGCACGCGCAGCCCATGGGCGGTAAACTCGCGGTTTCCGGTCACCACCAGCACTTCTGCGCCCGATATGTACGGCGCGAGCAGGCCCGCGGCCACTCGTCCGGATTTGACCATGTCCTGTCCGATATGATACAGGCGGCGGCTTTGCCGCACGTCGGAGTCACAAGTGACGACCTGAATGCCTGCCGTCACCAGCCGGTCGATCTCCTCACTCATGGCGAGCGTATCCGGCGCGGTCAGGATCAGGCCGTCGATTCCGCGCGCCTCCAACCGCTCGATCGCTTCAAAATATGAGCGGTGCGAACGGTTTTTCAGCTCCTCCACCAATACATTTACGTCATTCAGGCCACGGTTATGCACTGCCACGCGGATGCCTTCCCGCATACGGCGAATAAAAAACGCATCCCAGCTCGGCAGGATCACGCCGATGCGATAAGCGCCCCGTCCCACCCGCGCTGCCTGCCGCTGCGCCGGTGTTTTATAGCCATACTCGTTTATCATTTTCTGCACACGCTCACGCACCTCGGGCGCTACGTTCGGGCGTCCGTTTACCACCCGGTCCACCGTGCCGCGCGAGACGCCGCATTGCTCCGCTATCCACTGTGCAGTTACCTTCATCCGTTGATTCCCCTTTACCTGTGCTGTTGCAGCGGGTAGTCTGCAATATACAGCCATTTTATCACAGTAGCTCACACGGTACAAGCGATTGCGTGCATTTTGCACACTTTCCCCCAAAACCCCTTTTCCCGTGCATTTCTCTTTTGTGCACAATGCACAGGCTTTTTGCACGCTTCACAGCGCTTCTGTGCCGCCATTTTTCACCAATCATGCTTTTCAAAATTTGGCGGTGCGCCGAAATTCCGGCCATGCTCTTGATGGTCTTGTCCCAGTGGTCTATAATAAAGTCACCTTATATAAAAGGAGAGATTTGAAATGGGCATTTTGAAAATCGGCGTAGTTGGCTGCGGCCGTATCGGCAAGCTGCACATCAATAACCTGATTAACAGCGTACCGGGCGTGCAGGTCGTAGCTGCGGCAGACCCGATGCTGGATAAGTCCGGCGCACGTGAGTGGCTGGCAGAGCGCAAGATCACGAATGTATCCACCGACTTCATGGACGTTATCAACAATCCGGAAGTAGACGTTGTATTCGTTTGCTCGTCCACCGACACGCACTGCGACGTTTCCATGGCGGCTGTCAACGCCGGCAAGCACGTATTCTGCGAGAAGCCGATCGACTATGATATCGACAAGATCAAGAAGCTGCTCGCTCTGGTAGAAGAGAAGGGCGTGAAGTTCCAGGTTGGCTTCAACCGCCGCTTTGACCACAACCACAAGGCAGTCGCTGACGCTGTCAAGGACGGCACGATCGGCGATCCGCACATCGTTATCGTTTCTTCCCGTGACCCGGAGCCGCCCCCGGCATCCTATGTTGCGGTTTCCGGCGGTATCTTCTACGACATGATGATCCACGACTTCGACATGGTGCGCTACGTCACCGGTTCCGAGGCTGTTGAGATCTCCGCTGTCGGCTCCTGCCTGGTCAACCCGAACCTGCAGGAAGAGTCCGGTATCCCGGATGTTGACACTGCTGTTGTCACCATGAAGATGGCAAACGGCTGCATCGCGGTCATCAACAACTCCCGTCAGGCTGTTTACGGCTATGACCAGCGTGTTGAGGCGTTTGGCTCCAAGGGCATGGCTTCCGATGCCAACGACCTGATCAACACCACGACCGTTATGACCAAGGACGGCGCTCACTCCGAGAAGCCGCTGTGGTTCTTCCTCGAGCGCTACAATCAGGCGTTCATCGAGCAGGTTATCGCGTTTGTTGATGCCATCAACAATGACAAGCCGGTTCCGGTTGGCGCGATTGACGGCCTGCGTCCGGTTCTGATGGCCAAGGCTGCGACCGAGTCCTGCCGCAACGGCGGTGTTTACGTAAAGGTTGAGGAGTAATCCCTCTCTTTTCGGACAAGATCGACACAAGAAATCCCCTCAGGCAAAGCCTGAGGGGATTTTTCTATGCCACAACGGATTTCGCGCAACAGCGCGCATAAAAATAGAAAACAGGCCGCTTTGGGCGGCCTGTTTTCAGCAAACGGCAGGACATGCGCCTGCCGTTTGCTACCAGAGCGGGAAAAGTTTCGCTCGTCGGAACTTTTCCGCTCCAGCCGTGTCCGCACACAATGCGGCACGACTGCCTCGTTTGAAGCTATACGCTTCAAACGACTTAATTAAAATATACCAGCTCTTCCTCCGGCTTTTCCGCCGGAATGACCTCGGAAGCGTGCAGCACCGGACCTTCGCCGCGGTACTGCGGCAACGTCTCGACCGTGATGGATGCGGTCACGCGCACCCAGTCGCGCTGCTTGAGGTCCTTTGCGCCCGGCCAGCGGCATAGGAATCCCAGAAAGCTGATATCCTCCGCGCAGCAGACCATACCGAACCGGCCCGGCACGAATGACCCCGCCGGCACGTTGTTGCCGACATAGACCTGCGCCAGAAACCGCACAGTCTTACCGTCGTACTTGCCGGGATCGCCCATCGCATCAATATACCACAGACCATAGTCCGCGGGCGCAATATCAATGATATCCGCATCCACATCGAACGGCAGCGGCATATTGCGCGCATAGTCCTCTGAATTGCCGTCCACATCATCCAGATAGATGGTCGCGCGCGGGTTCATCGCGCGGATGTTCTTTTGGTACAGCATCTCCTTGAGCGCGTCCGTGCAGCGGTTAAACACCACCAGATCGGCAGTCGTGATATGCTCGAACATCATCGGTCCCATGTTGTTGGAATACAACTCAAAAGTGGATGCATCCACGGTCGTGACGATTTGATACAGCTCCCACCGCGAGGGGAACGCGGCCAACAGATCGTCCAACTTCCACATGCCGTTATATTCCACGATGATGCGGTCGGGGTCGAACTTCTGCTCCACCCGCTTGAGCCGGTTGGGCGTCAGGTCGGAAGCCGACTCGATCGGCACGAGTGCCGTCCCATAGTGCAGCAGCTCACGCTCGTCATATTCCTCGATGCCTTCTTCGCACATCAAAAGCGCAGTGCGCTCGTTCTCCGTGAAGTTCGGGTCCGCAAGGATTTCCTTGATAAACTGGGTTTTGCCGCTTTCCAGAAAGCCGGTAAACACATAAACCGGAATCGGTTCCCTATTTGGCATACCGTTTTCCTCCTTTAGGCGACACCGAACAGGTCGGCAATGCGCTCTTCGTCCAATTCTGCGCCGATCACGCACAGACGACCGGTATAATCCGCCGCGCCGCGACGAATTTCTGGTGCGCCGGGCACATAGTCAAAGTGCAGCCACTCGCCGCCGTCCGCCGCGGGCACAATGCCCTTCGCGCGCAGCACCGTACCGAGCGAAGGGTCGCCCAGCGCGGTCAATGCGCGGTTCAGCTCCTCTTCGGTGTACTTATGCGGCGTTTCTACACCCCAAGAGGTGAATACTTCGTCCGCGTCGTGGTCGTGGCCGCAGCCGCAATGATCGTGATCGTGATGATGGTGATGCTCGTGGTCATGGTCATGGCAGCCGCAGGTGCAGTCTGGGCCATGGTCATGATGATGTTCGTGTTCGTGCTCGTGATGGTGGTCGTGGTCATGCTCATGATCGTGGTCATGATGGTGTTCATGGTCGTGGTGGTGATGATGCTCATGATGCGGCTCGTGCGCAATCTCGTCGAGCACCTCCTGCACCAGATCGCGGCTGCCCTCCATCGTCTCGAGCAGCTGCATGCCGGTCAGCTCCTTCCACGGTGTGGTCACAATACGCGCATGCGCGTTCAGCCCACGCAGCAGGCCTACGACCTCGTCCAGACGCTTTGCCGGGCATTCTGCCGTACGGGACAACAGGATCGCACCCGCGTGCGCCACCTGATTTTCAAAGAACTCACCGAAGTTCTTCAGGTACATCTTAGCCTTGAGCGCATCAACAACCGTCACAAACGAGTTGAGCTGCACATCCAGATGCGCATTCTGCACCGCACCGATGACATCGGACAGCTTGCCCACGCCAGACGGCTCGATCAGGATGCGGTCGGGGTGGTACTGCTCGACCACATCGTGCAGCGCCTTACCGAAGTCGCCCACCAGCGAGCAGCAGATGCAGCCCGCGTTCATTTCGTTTACCACAATGCCGGAATCCTTGAGGAAACCGCCGTCAATGCCGATCTCACCAAATTCGTTTTCAATCAGCACTACCTGCTCGCCTTTCAAGGCGTCCGCCAGCAGCCGCTTGATCAACGTGGTCTTACCAGCGCCCAGAAATCCCGAAATAATATCAATTTTCGTCATTTGTTTCGCCTCATTTTGAATTTTAATTCCAGATAAAAATAGTATACCACGTTTTCCGCAAAAAGGAAAGTTTTTCGGTTAGCTTCCGCTAATCCTCCAAAAAAAACAAAAAAGAGGGCTTCCTCCGAAGCCCTCTTTGGGTTTACTTACATCTGACCGCATTCCAAACCGTTATATTTGGTCACACGGAAGGGGTAATGCACTTCTTCCGCCTCCACGCCGATCTCATGCAGTCCTTCCACCAGACTGTCCACCACCTGCATATCGTGGTCGCGCTGCGCGACCGACAGCTTCATACGGCTGCCGAAGGATGACACCAGCATTGCAAACGGCTGTACCGCGCAGGGCAGCACCGCGCCGTAATCCAGTATGTACGGCATGCAGCTTTCCGGCATTTTGAAGCGTCCGACATTGGTGATCAAGAAGCTGTCCTCGAGCACGAAGTCGCGGCACACTTTTTGCCCCATCTGCATCTTGTCCGCCAGCGGCATATTCGCCTCGTGCAGTTCACTGCACCGATCGGACGCAGCCTTTGCGCGATACAGTAACTGTTCGCGCTCCATCTGGCTGTTTAGGAATTCCTTGGTCTTGCGGAACACTTCGGGCAGCGGCAGGTCGCGATACTCGGGCAGATATGGCAGGTCGATGAAGCAGATGAAATACCGCGTCGTTGCCGAAGGCAGCAGCGGCCGCAGATCGACCGGGATCTGCGAAATGACCGGCTTATCGGGCTCGCCGTATTTCTTGTCAAACGCGCGCATGAGGAGCGGCGCTACAATGGACAATGGGCTGACGCCGATCGACTTCCCATAGCTGTGCAGCTGCTCAAACGGGAAAGTGACATCGGTCACAATCTCCGGCCCATCCCCCTTGTCGGTCAAGTCCCACGCATGAGAGGCTTCGGGCTTTTTCCAGATGCCCGCAGGAGAAAACTCCTGATCGGCGAGTTGCTTATAGCCGTCCTCGCTTTCCGCAGGCGACCAGCGTGTATCCATGCCGCGCACCGAGCCGTCGTTCTCGACCGGATACCCGCACAGCGTCAGATACTGGAACAGCACGCAGCGGATAAATTCCTCAAAGCCGCGGCCGTCCGAGATCGAATGCTGGTATTCCATGGTGATCGTATTGTCCTGATAACCGACCAGAAACAGATAGCCATGCGTGTCCGGCGAGCCGATGGTGTAGCGCTTTTCCACACCGTCGAACGGCAGCACCACAGGCGGCAGCACATTCGGGCGGTAGCGGAAGCCTGTATCCGTCGCTTCCACGCCGAGGATCATATGCGGAAAGCGAAGCAGCGCTTGCTCAACCGCTTGCTGCAATTTATCCGGCTTGACCTTATCGCGCATACGGATGATATGCCGCGGCACACAGGCAACAGTTTCATGCGTATTATACAGAAAAATCTTTGCGTAACTATCCGTGCGGAGCAGCGGATAATCCTTGAGCATATCCATTCCTATCCCCTCCGAGGTCGCATGTAGTGGATTCCCTGTTTTGATTGTAGCACCGCTTGGAAGATTTGTAAATCGAATCCAGTCTGTTTTTGCTATTTCCGAACACTGTGTCTATTTATAAGTGAACAGCGACACCCCGTTTGGGATGCCGCTGCCGGTTTTGGTTGTTACTGCTCAACGGGGATTTCTACGCCGCCAATCGTCAGGGAAACAACATCCTCCAGCGGAATGATCTCGCTGAACATATCTCCCTTCTGGCAGATGGTCTTTCCGTCCTGCGGCTTGATGCTGCCGCCTGCATAGGACATATCCAGGCTGGTGCCATCCGCTTTGTTAATCACAATCTGCACATCGTCAAAATATTTCTGCATCTGTGCGCTGTCATGATCGGACTGTTTGCCCGACTGCGCGTTCTCATCCCACTGCACCTCGCTGTCCACCGTATAATCCACGCGCAGCGCAAGCGGAGACAGTGTGATCTCGTCGATGGTCGCGGTCATGCCGTTCAGGCCAAACGACTGACCCGCCGGCAAATTGATCGAGGTATCCTCAAAATCCAAATTGAACTTAAACGACCAATCACCCTCGGCGATCATAACGCGGTTCATATCCTCGTCATACGCATACAGATCGCTGAACTTTGCCTTGATCGTGCGTCCCTGCACGTCGCCGTCGCTCACCTCACGGGTTTCGACATACTGAATGGCCGCGTCGGTCGGATCGGCGTCGTAAAAGTACGAGCCGCCGTGCGTGCCGCCGAAATAGCCTGCCAGTGAGGTGTCCTCCTCTGCAAAGTTCAGCGGGAGTACGCCGTCGCCAACGGTTTTGCTCAGGTCGATATCGAATGGCGTGCCGTCCTCTTTGACGATCGAATAGGTGATCGCATAGTGGTACTTATCGCCGATGATCGCATCTGCCGTGATGGTTACACCGTTATCGGTGTCGCTCGCACCGATCGGACGGCCGATCTGGTCGATGATCTCGGTGTCAGCCGTCGGGCCGAACACACCGGCAAACGCTTCGCCCGCGGTTTTAAATACGCCCGACGCGCCCGCGCCGATACCCAACACCAGCGCTGCCGCCACGCCAACCGCCGCCACACGCGGCAGGCCGAATTTGCGCCCCCGTGGTTTTGCCTGTTTCGGCGCGCTCTCGCCCGCCGCATCCAACAGGTTCTGCACCATGCGCGCCTTGGCCTCATCGGAGAAGCGCAGACCGTCCAGCGCATCAGTATACTCTCTGTTATCATTATACGCTTTGTTCATATTCATTCCCTCCCAAAGTCATGCGCAGCTTTTGCCGTCCCCGGCTCAGGTGCGCGGTCACCGCGGATTCGCTGCGGCCCAGCAGGCCGGCGATCTCGCGGACGGAGTAGCCTTCGTAATAATACAGGTAAACCGCTTCGCGGTAGTTTTCCGGCAGCGCCATCACCGCTTCCAGCACATCATTTTCAGGTGCAGCGGGCGCGGGTGTTTCCGCCACCGCTTCGAGCGCTACCGTGCGCCGCCGAAACGCATTTCGCATCGTGTCCTTGCAGGCGTTCGCGGTGGCGCGAATGATCCACGCCTTTTCGTGCGCCGGGCTGTCAAACGTCTGCCCGCTCGTGAGCAGTTTGAGGAACACGGTCTGGCAGATATCCTCTGCATCCTGTGTATTTTTCAGATAGGTATACGAAAGCCGCAAAATCAGGTCGGAATAGGTGTTCACCAACCGTTCGGCCTCGGCCCTGTCCAGTTGTATCATGGTTTCATCAACTCCTTTGGCGGCCGTCCGGCCGTGTCAGCAACGTCGCTTCACCTACAATACGAATGAGCGGGGCATTTGCTGACAGTGGGAGGGAAATTTTTTGCCAATGCAAAAGACAGCCCCCAAAGGGACTGTCTTTCAGTATAGCATAGTTTGTCATTACGGAACAGAACGCGCATTCTGCGGGGCAAGGCCGCTTTCGAGCTGTCCCGACCGCTGCGCGGACAGCAACAGCCCGAGCAGCAGCATGGTCTGACACAGGTACATGCCGCCGTAGGACAAAAGCGGTAACCCATAGCTCGCAATCAGGATGATGCCGCAGTTTTGCAGCACATACATGAGGGTTTGCAGCGCGAACGTCACCATCACACCCATGCACACGCTGCGCGCAAGCAGGCCGGTCTGCCGCCGCGCAATGCGGAAGCCCCAGAGGAGCAGCAGCACAGCCGCCGCCAGAATCAGCAGCACCGCCGCCCAGCCCCAGTAGTACTTTGAAGCCATAATTACCCAATCGGTCGCACCATCCCAGCGCAGCCAAGAATCAATCGGCTGTTGCTCGCAATCCGGAAAACGGATGCCAAACATGATATACTGAATCATCGAGCCCTGATAGCCTTCAAACATCGCATCGCGCTGCGGATGGAATATGAGCACCAGCTTTTCACGTATATGGCTATCCGTAAAAAACAAATACAGGCAGTACAACAGCATCGCCAGCACCGGCGATGCTGCAAGCGCCAGCTTGCCCCTCGTGCGCCGTCCGAACGCACCGCGCCACACCGCCGCTGCCAGCATGCCGCAGCAGACCACCGCCTGCACAGTGATCGCCGCCATCGAGGGCGCGTGTATCGCCAGAAACCACATGACAGGCAGCGACAGCAGGCAGATGCCGATCCCCCGCGTCCCCTTGCCGCGCTGCCGGAACAAAATCCCCGCAAACAGCACTGGAAAGAACCACACCCAGCACCCCAGATGATACAGCTTGCCCATCGAGATCGGCCCTTGGGTCAGCAGCAGCCCAACGACGACCCACAGACCGTACAGCAGCCAGCAGTGCCGCCCGAGGATGGTGTAGTCCGAGAAATATGCCACTAATAGACACACAGCGCCCGCCACATATTTCCCGAAAAACATGTACCATTCCAAATCATTGTGTGACCGCAGCAGATATTGTAGCACCAGCCCGATTGCCGCGACCACCAGCACGATACCCAGCATCACCCAATCCGGCCGCGGCCGCCATGCGCGGTCAAGCTGCGTGCCGGTTTCGACCGCGTCGCCCATCTCTCGCGCGGTCGCTTGCGCAGCAGCGTCTTCGTCCATGCCCTCTTCCAGAAAAGCCTCGTACTGGTCGCTCAGGTGATCGGCCAACTCCTTTGCCGCCACCGGGCGCGCCCGTTTCCAGCGCATCTGGCTGGTCGCGTTATTTACCCAGCCGCGCAGCAGTTCTGGCAGCGGCCTCACGCTGCGCCCCTCGGCGGCTGCGGCCAGCGCTTGCAGCTCGGCGGTATCCAGCGCCCGCTCGGCCGCGTCGCGTTCGAGCAGATGCAGCAGATACCGCCGCACACTGTCAGGCAAACGCATGGCTTTCTCCCCCCTTCAGCACACGCTCAACTGCGCCGGAAAACTGCCGCCATTCCTCGGTTTTTTCCGCCAGCCGCGTGCGTCCCGCGTCGGTCAGATGGTAATACTTGCGCACTCGTGCGCCGTCCACCGCCCGCTCATAACTCTGCACCAGCCCCTGCGTTTCCAACGTGTGCAGCAGCGGATAGAGCGTACCCGCCTTGAGCGAAAACGTGTCGTCCGACCGCTCGCGCAGCCGCTCGATCATCTGGTAGCCATACAGGTCATCCTCTTCGAGCAGCCGCAGCACCAGCAGTGCCGTACTGCCCGCCAGTAAGCTTTTGTCGATTGCCATTTTCTATCCCTCCTTATATCGGTGTTCGATATATTGATTATATATAGATAACCGATATATGTCAAGTCTCTCCGCGCCAAGTTCCCTCATTGTTCGCGCGCATCACGCTTGACAAACTAACTTTGTTAGTTTATGCTGAAAATACAGTAAACTAACGTTGTTAGTTTGGAGGGATATCAGATGTCGAGAAAAGGGCTCAGCCGCGACGCGATTGTGGATGCAGCAGCGGCACTGGCCGAGGAGAAAGGCATGGAAAACCTGACCTTGCGCGAGCTGGCGGACGCGCTGAACGTCAAACCGGCATCCCTGTACAACCACTTGCAGGGCCTGCCCGAGCTGAACGTGCGTCTGGCTGAGTGCGCGCTCGACCGCCTGATGGACACACTCCAGCAAGCGGTGGATATTTGTCCGGTGACGGATGCATTGCGGGCCCTTGCCGTGGCCTACCGCCGCTTTGCCCATGAGCAGCCACAGCTGTACCGTGCCATGATGATGCTGCCGCAGTTTTCCGATCCGGGGCTGGTCGCGCGGAAAAAAGCATTTATGGATTTGTTCGTGCGCTTGCTCGAACCGCTTGGCCTACCCGCAGAAGAGCGCGTGCATTTATCCCGACTGATCCGCAGCACGCTGCACGGCTTTCTCGCTATGGAGGCCGCCGGCTTTTTCCGCTCTCCGCTGGCAACGGCGGACGAGAGCTACCAACGTGCAACCGAATGGCTGTGCGAACAGATTGAACGAACGGAGGCGAAACATCATGGCGGAACAACCCACCAGTGAGACGCAGGAGCGCCGCTTTCATCAGATGACCGAGGCGCCGCTCGAGCCGCTGATCTGTAAAATGGCCGTGCCGACCATCATCAGCATGCTCATCACCTCGATTTACAACATGGCCGACACCTTTTTCGTCGGCAAACTGGGCACCAGCGCGACCGGTGCGGTCGGCGTCGTGTTTCCGCTGATGGCGCTGATCCAGTCGATCGGCTTTTTCTTCGGGCAGGGCTCGGGCAGCTATATTTCGCGCCAGCTCGGCGCGCAGCATCACGAAGAGGCCGAGCGCATGGCCGCGACCGGCTTTTTTTCCGCGCTCATCACGGGCATCCTGATTCTGGTGTTCGGTTTGCTGCTGCGCAGTCCGCTGTGCCACCTGCTCGGCGCCACTGAGACCATTTACCCGTATGCGCTCGCCTATATGCAGATCATCCTGTGCGGCGCACCGTATATGATGGCTGCGCTTGTGCTCAACAACCAGCTGCGCCAGCAGGGCAACGCCACCTATGCGATGGTCGGACTCGTATCGGGCGGTGTGCTCAACATCGCGCTCGACCCACTGTTCATCTTCGTGCTGGATCTGGGCATCAGCGGCGCGGCTTACGCGACCATCCTGAGCCAGCTCGTCAGCTTTTTGCTGCTTTTGCTCGGCATTCGCCTGTCGGGCGGCGTGCAGATCCGCCTGCGGCAGTTTTCGCCCAGCGTCAGCCGTTTCGCCGCGCTCGCAGGCGGCGGCCTGCCTAGCCTGTGCCGGCAGGGGCTGGCTTCAGTCGCAGTCACCTTTCTCAACACCGCCGCACGCCCCTACGGCGACGCCGCCATCGCTGCAATGAGCATTGTCTCCCGCGTTTCGCAGTTTGCCGGGTCGGCCATGATCGGCTTCGGACAGGGCTTCCAGCCGGTCTGCGGCTATAACTACGGCGCGCGCAAATACGACCGCGTCCGCCGCGGCTTCTGGTTCTGCGTCAAGTCCTCGTTTCTGGTGCTGCTCGGTCTGGCGGTGCTGGGCTGGATTTTCGCGCCCCAGATCATCGCCATTTTCCGCGCGGACGACCCGGAAGTCATCCGCATCGGCACGCTGACACTGCGGCTGCAATGCCTGTCCTTCCCGCTCATCGGCTGGGTGACCATGTGTAACATGTTGCTGCAAAACATCGCGCTGACCATGCGCGCGAGTCTGGTTGCCGCAGCGCGGCAGGGGTTGTTTTTCATCCCGCTGGCCATTGTGCTGCCGGTCTTTTTCGCGCTGCTCGGCGTGCAGCTTTGTCAGCCGCTCAGTGATTTGTTCGCGTTCATTCTGTCCATCTTTGTGACCGTTCCGGTGCTGCGAGTGCTGGCACGCGGACAGAATCCCGCACACACCTAACCAGTCCACCGCTTTTCTCCCGCTGCAAAATGTGGTATACTGAATCAAACCACATCAATGGAAAGCAGGCGTTTTATGGAAAGAACCTATATCATGCTCAAGCCGGACGCATTGCAGCGCGGCATCACGGGCGAAATTCTTGCGCGCATCGAGCGCAAGGGCTACCGCATCACCCACATGAAAACCATGCAGCTGGACGAGCCCATTCTGCGCGAGCATTACGCGCACATCGTGGACCAGCCGTTTTTCCCGCCCACGGTCGAGTATATGACGAGCGGCCCGGTGCTGGCGATGGTCGTGGAGGGCGAAAACGTTATCCAGGGTATGCGCACGCTCATGGGCCCGACCAAGAACGAAAACGCGATGCCCGGCACCATCCGCGGCGATTTTGCCTGCTCGACCACCTATAACGTGATCCACGGCTCGGACTCTCCCGAGAACGCGGAGATCGAGATCCGCCGCTTTTTCGGCGAGATCTGACCCACTGAATAGCAAAAAGGACGTTTCCGATCGGAAACGTCCTTTTTGCTTTATTCTTTTCCCTGCGCGTAGTAATCCGTATCCAGAATCGCATCGTTAATTTCCTGAAAACGGCGCGCAAACGCGTTCATTTCAGATATCTCCGCATCCGTCATGCCGTTGTTCCAGACGACCTGACCATTTTCCGCATAAGCCGTATCGGTTAGCCAGCCGCCGTTCGGGAAAATCGCATAACCCGCATAATCCAGATCGAACGCATCCCGTCCCATCGTATCGGGAACGGGCAATCCGAACAGATTGGCGAGCGTCGGCAGCAGATCGACCGTTTGCAGCGTTTTGGTCACGGTCTGCGGCGTGCAGCCCTCGTACCAGACAAAGCACGGTGTGCGCTCCAGCAAACGGCCGCCCGCAGCTTCGGAATACGTCTCCAGCACCGCGCGGTCGGTTAAGCCGTAGGCGTAATGATCGTCGTACACGCAGATGACCGTATTTTTCAGCAAACCGTCCTCCTCCAGCCTCGCCAGCAAGTGCGCGAACATCTCGTCGGTCAGCCGCGCCTTGGCAAACAGACCATTGATCTCATAGGGACGACTGTCGTCTTTGTATTCCGGGAACTGCTCGAGCGCATAGGTCGTCAGCGCGTCGATCTCGTCATAGCCGAGATGTCCGCTGTATGTAATGAGAAAGTCTACAAACGGCTCGGTCTCCACCATGCGCTCATATAGCTCATCGCAGTCGATCAAAAACCGGTCGTCGCCCGCCTCCAGTTCATCCTCCGCGTAATCCAGCGCAGAATGGTACTGCACATAGCCGAACGCCTGATGCATCGCGCCGCGATTGTAGAACTTGGCTTCGCTCTTGTGGAAAGAGTTGGCGGTGTAGCCCGCGTCCGACAGCAGACTACCCACCGCATACGGGAACGCGCTGCGGCTGAGCGAATAGGCGACGTTTCCGTTGGCATACGGATAGATGCCGGTCTGCGCGGCAAATTCCGTGTTAAACGTGTAGCCGTTGGAATACTGCGGCGTGTAAAACTCCGCAAAATTGATGCCCTCGCGCTGCAATCGCGCCAGCGTCGGCGTGTTCTCGTCGTTCAGCACGAAGTCATCCACGCTCTCAAGCTGCACAAGAATCAGGTTTTTGCCCGCAAGCAGACCGGTCATCTCGTTGTCCGCGTGCGCGGGGCGTTCATCGAAAAATGCGTCGATCTGCGCGCGCTTTTCCGCCGCATCCGCGTCCGGCAGAAAAGACAGATATGCATCCCGTACCACAAACTGATACGGCCCGGTCAGCGCCAGGTCATAGGACGACGAGGAAAACCGCTCGTATTCGTATCCGCTTGACTGCCACGAGTCCCAGTCGAGCGTTTCGGGCACGGGTGCGTACAGCCGTGGCGCAACAAACTGCGTCAGCGCGAAAAACACCACCAACGCCGGACAAACCTGCCGCCGCGGCAAATCCTTGGGCAGCCGCCACACGCCCAGTGCGCCCCACAGCACCAGCAGCACAACCACCAGCACAAAGCGCACATCGATCAGCTGCCGAATGTAGCCTGCAAAGCCCAGACCTTCGCCTGCGAACAAAAAGTCCGACAGGAACAGAAACCGGTCGAAAATACGCCAGATGCCGTACTGCACCACCGCATATACCGCCCAAGCGGCGTAAATCAGCCCGTACAGCACACGCCCCACCGTCCGCCGCGGTAACAGACAGAGCGCCGCAAACAGCGCCCCGAAGCCGAGCGAAAACAGGTTGGGCGCCGCCGCATACAGCGGATACCACGCAGCGCATCCTGTCGCGGCGCGCAGGGTCAAGTCGAGCAGCCAGAACGGCAGCACCGCTCCCGCAGCGCTGCCGCCAAGCCGCAGCAGTTGTTTTTTGTCCATGTAAAGTGCCGTCCTTCCGTCTTATCCTGACAGTATACGGCTTTTTGCGTCAAAATGCAACCCATTTCGATGCGCACACGCCCAAATGCAAAAAAGAGCGGCCAAGCCGCTCTTTTTTGTTTACAGATGAAACCGCCGCTGCAACTCGGCCTTGATGGTCTGCCACTGGAACAGCACCAGCGCCGCAAGCGACAAAATCGCAAGTCCCGCGCACAAAAGCGAAGGCAGCAAAACCCGAACCCGTCCGCAGGCAATCAGGACGAGCGGCAAAAGTCCGAAAAAACACGCGCCGATCAGCGGTCCGGCAAACAGCCGCAGCGGTGTTTTGCAAAGCACCGCAATCAGCAGCATCGCCAGAATGCCGACGATGCACACGCACGGCAGCACAAAATCCACCGACCAGCCGCGCCAGCCCGTCCACCAGTCCCACAAGAAGGACAAAACCGGGATCAGCACGACCTGCCAGCCGATATTCTGCGCCATGTCGCGCCGGTAAGCCACGCCGACCGCCGCCGCCACCCAGACGCACACCGCACCCGCCACCACAAACAGCGACCAGAGCGCGTGCCATCCGATTGCGATATTGACCAGCACGCAGATGACGCTCACCGCAATCGCAATCAACGCCAGCAGGCGCAGCACAAAGCCGGTCGTAAAACGCGGCTTGTCCAGCGCAGGAAACACCTCGGTGTCCGGCTCAGGCGTGCCGGAAAGCTGCCCGCCGCACAGCGGACAGCAGGTTTTGTGACCGGCCACGGTCACTCGGCAGCTGGGGCATCGCTGCATTCTGCTCCCTCCTCCTCATGGTATTCGTTGCTGCGGATTTCAATCTCGATCCCCTCATTGACGAGCAGCTCGAAAAAGCGGCGCTGCACCTCAGTGTTCTCAAACGCAGAGGTGAAGCCGAAATGCAGCTCGTTTCCGAACGAACAGGTGCAAAGCTGGGTCGCGCGCGTTGACATAAACACGCCAAACCCCCGCACATAGGGATGCAGCGCATCCGGCAAACGGAATTTGCCGACGTTTGACAGCGCTGCGGTCTCCCCGCGGTCGGACACCGCGCCGGACAGCCGCAGCACCGGGTTTTTGAGTGCAAGCGGAATCAGCCGCAGCACGGGATTGTGCTCAAGCGCAGACAGTTGGTTCATGCGTGCGCCAAGCCGCTCCGGGGTGAGTTCTTCCTTGAACGCCGCCGCCACGCAAGCGACGATATCATCGATCTCGCCGCTTCGCTTAGAAAAGTCATATCCGACGCGGATGGTGCCGAAGAAGTTGCGCGTCGTTTGTGAAGGGAAAAAGCTGCGCAGATCGACCGGAACGGTCAGCACGACCGGTTTTTTCTGCTCACGGACGTACATTTCGCTGTGGATTGCGGACAGCAGGAGCGCTGTCATGTAGACGGTCAGCGTCGCGCCGCAGCGATGCGCCGCGGCGAGCACCTGCCGCACATCCGCCACGCCCTCAATGACGGTCAGACCGCCGCCCGCGCGGCGCACCCCGCGCAGACGGTAAGCGCGTCCCAATCCGTCAGACGACTTCCCGCCGCTATGCGGTTTGTAGTATTTCTGGAAGCTGTCCGCCCAGCGCTGGGACACGGATGCCTGTGGCAGCCCGTCCACCCCCGCCTCCGGGTGGCGCAGCATGAGGTAAGCGGCCATCAGCGACTCGAAAAACTCAATCGCGCCCGCACCGTCCGCCAGCACATGATACATGTCCAGACTGACCTTGTGACGCCAGTAACTCACACGGAACAGCAGCGACCGGCTGCCCTCGTACAGCGCAGCGCACGGCGGCGCATGCTCGGGTACGACCGACGGCCGCAGCGTGGTCTGCTCGAGATAATACCAGAACACGCCGCGCCGCATGACCATAAGCAGATGCGGATAACGCTCAAGCGTGCGGTCGAGCGCGGTTTGCAGCACGTCGGGTGCGACCGGCTCGCGCAGCTCGCACGACAGGCGAAACACGCCCGTCGCGGACCCGTGCGAGGTCGGCGGGAAAATCTTCGCCGCGTTATCCAGCCGGCTCCAGCTTAAATTTTTTCGGTTGCGCTTATCGTTTGCCATGCGATTGACTCCCCATTCAGGAATTGTTCGATCAAATCATAGGTGCGCCGCACCATCGGAAACCGCATGGGCAGCGAAAAATAGCCGTGCAGCGCGTCCGGCATGCGGTACTGCTCCACCGCGTTGCCCGCCTCGCGCAGCGCGCGGGCATAGGCCTCACCCTCGTCGCGCAGCGGGTCAAACTCCGCGGTCACGACCAGCGTACGCGGCTGATGAGACAAGTCTGGTGCGAGCAGAGGCGCGAAATACGGATTGTGCATACATTTCGGATTACCGCCCGCATACAACATCATATAATCGCACACGCGCTTGGACGTTAGCAAATAGTCTGCCCCGTTTTCGCGCACGGAATCAAAGCGCGATTCGGGAGAATGATCGTGATAGGTCGCGGGATAAATCAAAATCTGCTGTGCAACCTCAAATTCTCCGCGGTCGCGGGCCATCAGCGACACCGCCGCCGCCAGATTGCCGCCCGCGGAATCCCCAATGAGTGTGATCTCCTGCGAGCGCACGCCGAACTGCTCCGGATGGCGATAGACCTCGCGCGCAGCGGCATAGCAGTCCTCCACTCCCTCGGGGAACACATGCTCGGGCGCCAGGCCGTACTCCACCGAGGCTACGCGGCAGCCTGTGCGCCGCGCCAGATTGCGGCAGACCGTGTTATAGGTGTCCACATTTTCGAGCACCCAGCCGCCGCCGTGGAAAAACA
>DXDZ01000035.1 GCA_019115185.1 Candidatus Agathobaculum merdipullorum | reverse complement strand
TTGTGTTTCCGAGTGAAACGGTGTTTCCCTCAGACCTGTTTTACATGCCGACGTATGCGCCGTTTTCAATAACCATGCCCTTCGGGCTCTTGGAAACCGCACCGGTGGAATCCCAAGTCATGTTCTCGCCGGTCAGGCCATTGAAGGTCATAGAAGTAAACTGCTCAATCATCAGCGGGCACAGATCCTCAGCGGACATATCCGGTGTTGCACCGGCAGCCTCAAGCGCCTGTGCATACGCATAGATGCAGTCATAAGCGTCTGCTGCAAACTGGTTCGGAACTTCGCCGTATGCTTCCTTGTACTTGTTAACGAAAGAAACGGTCTTTTCGTCGGTGGCGTCCGCGTTGAACGGGGTCAGCAGCATAACGCCCTCAGCCAGGCTGGTGTCGAAGTTCTCAACGCCCAGAATGCCGTCCATACCGTCCACGCCGAAGAACTTCGGCGCGTAGCCCATGGAGTTGGCCTGCGTCAGAATCAGAGAAGCCGGGGTGTAGTACATCGGCAGGAACACCAGATCCGCGCCCTTATCCTTTGCATCGTTCAGCTGTACCGAGAAGTCGGTTGCAGAAGCGTCGGTGAAGGTGGTATCGGAAACGATCTCCAGGCCCTTGGTCTGCGCCTCGGCAACAAACTTGTCATGGATGCCGGTGGAGTAAACGTCGTCATTCTTCCAGATGATTGCAATCTTGGTGCCGAGCTTCTGGTCCGCAATATAGTCTGCGGAAGCAGTACCCTGGTTCGGGTCAGCGAAGCACATCTGGAACATGTTGTCCTTGCCCTCGGTGGTTGCAACCGAAGATGCCGACGGGGTCAGCGCAAAGATACGGTCGGTATTGATATCGGTCGAAATCGCCTCACAGGGCTTGGAAGTAACCGAACCCAGAGACAACTGCATGCCCCAGTCCTTGAGGTTGTTGTACGCATTGACAGCCTTCTCAGTGTTGTTCTCGTCGTCCTCGAACTTCAGCTCGATCTGAATGCCGCCCTGGGCATTGATCTCGTCCGCTGCGATCTGCGCGCCGCGCGCAACCGCGTTGCCGTAAATCGCTGCATCACCAGTCAGCGGAGAGGTGCCGCCGATCTTGAACGCCGCGCCGGAAGCGCTGCTGTCATCAGTGCCCGCATTGTCGGTGCTCCCGGTATTGCCACCGCAGCCCGCCAGCGTACCGACCAGCATCAAACCGGCCAGCAGCATGCTGAGACTTTTCTTCATGATAATCTTCTCCTTTACTGTATAATCTCCCCCGCCCCGCAGAATTTATTTCTGTAAAGCGTTCAGATTAGTTTTTATTATACTACGCTTTTGCCAAAACGGCATTGTTTTTTTCAATATGCAGGCAATTTCAGACAAAATACCGATTATCTTTTGAGCAAAAATGCAAATTTTGTGCTTTCTTCCGAAAAACATTTGTCCGCTGTGCAAGGAATCATGCAACCGTTTTCAGTCTGACGCAGGTTTTTTTGCATCCGCTGCGTCAGCAGCCGGGGCCGTGCCGCCCGCAGCGCGAAAAGGCCGATCCAGACTGCATCCGGATCGGCCTTTGAATTTCGTTTTCTCGCGCCTTACTCCGCCCGCTCGAGCAGACAGACGCAATGCGCCGCGATGCCCTGCTTTGCGCCGGTGAAGCCGAGCTTTTCCTCGGTCGTCGCCTTGACCGACACGCGCGATACCTCACAGCCGAGCGCCGCCGCGATATTCTCGCGCATCTGCATAATGTGCGGTGCGAGCTTGGGCGCCTGCGCCAGCACGGTGGCGTCCAGATTGCCCAGCCGGTACCCTTCCTTTGCGATCAGAGCAGCTACATGCCGCAAAAGCGCCATGCTGTCCGCGCCCTTATAGCGCGGGTCGGTGTCCGGGAAGTGCTTGCCGATGTCGCCCAGCGCCAACGCGCCGAGCAGTGCATCCATCACCGCATGCACCAGCACATCCGCATCCGAGTGCCCGTCCAAGCCGGTTTCGTGCGGAATGTCCACCCCGCCGATGATGCATTTGCGGCCTTCCACCAGCCGGTGTACGTCGTATCCGTGTCCAATGCGCATGGTCAGTCGTCCTCCCTGTTCAAAAACGCCTCAGCGGCCGAAATGTCCTCGGGCGTGGTGATCTTGATGTTTTCGTAGCTGCCGTGCGTGGCACGCACGGTCTGTCCTAACGCTTCGACCGCCGCGCAATCGTCGGTAAACGACCGATTTTTCCGCTGTGCATCGGTCAGCGCACGCTGCAACACTTCCCGCCGGAATACCTGCGGCGTCTGCACTGCCGCCAGCGTATCTCGCGGCACATCGGCTGCAATGCAGCCGTTTTCGATGCGCTTGATGCTGTCCTTAACCGGAACGACCGGCGCCGCCGCGCCGCACTCAGCCGCGGCGTACACCGCTTCGGTGATGACCGCCTCTGAAACCAGCGGACGTGCGCCGTCATGCACAGCGACCAACACGGTATCCTCAGGCGCGGCTGTGATACCCGCCAACACGGACGCCGTGCGGCTGTCCCCGCCGCGCGTGACCGTGCGCAGCTTGGAGATGCCGAACGCGCGCGCCAAATCGGTATAGGGCATGATGTCCTGCTCGCGGCAGACCAGCACGATATCGCGCACCGCCGCGCACTTTTCAAACGCATTGAGCGTGTGCGCCAGCACGGGCGCGCCCGCGAGCTTGAGCAGCAGCTTGTTTTCTCCTCCCATGCGGCGCGATGAACCCGCCGCCACGATCACCGCGCATACCGCTGCGGGCAGGGATTTTTTCTTTCGTTTTTCCTGCATATCCATTCTCCTTTGAAAAAAGGCTTTGCTCTGCCGCAAAGCCTTCCTGTTACGTTTCCAAATGCTGATCGATCACCTGTGCGATCTCCTGCGGGCTGCAATCCAGCGCAAAGCACAGCTCGGATTCGAGAATTTGCCGCGCGGAAAGCAGCATTTTCTTTTCCCCCATGGACAGACCGCGCTCCCGGTCGCGCGCGGCAAGGCTTTTGACCACCTGCGCCACTTCATCCAGATCCCCCGAGCGAATATGCAGCATATTCTCCCGATAGCGCTGGTTCCAGCCCTTGCTTTCGCTGCGGACAATGTCATCCAGCCGCTGCAAAAACGCCTGCGCCTGTGCGCGGGAACAGACCGGACGGATTCCGAGTTTTTCGCTCGCATCCATCGGAATGAAAAGCTGTGTATCGTCCAGCGCCAGCCTGAGGGCATAATAGGTTGCGGGCGCGCCGTCAATCGTGCGCTCGACAATGTCCACAATCACACCTGCGCCATGCAATGGATGAACGACCTTATCGCCGATCTGATACATAATGCCTCCGTTCCAGCAAGCCTCTGTGATCTCTTTTATCTTACCTCATGTTGATGCTATTGGCAAGGTTTTTCGCACTTTTTGCACCGATCAGCGCACCAATCAGCAGCAGCCAGCAGCCGCCACCCGTGCGCAGCAGCCAAAGCCCGCAGCAAAGCAGGCCCGCCGCGCTCAGCAAAGCAAGCGCCGCCCGCGCCGTTACCGCCCCGCCCGCGCACAGATGCTCGAGCACCATCCCACCGTCGAGCGGCGGCAGGGGCAGCAGATTGAATGCGCCGAGCAGCACGCTTGCGCCTGCCAGCCGATACCAGCCGCACGTCTGTGCCAACGCAGTCAGCGCAAAGCTCGCCGCCGGACCCGCAAGACACACCGCCGCCCGCGCAAACCGCCCTTCTGGCAGCGCGCAGTGCAGCACCGCACCGCAGCAGGTCAGCGTCAGACGGTGCAGCCGTCCGCCGGACAGTCGCAGCACCAGCAAATGCCCGCCCTCGTGCACAGCAGCGGCCAACAACACCAGTGGCAGCACGTTTGTCCGGTCCGCACACCACAGCGCGGCCAGCAGCACGACAAACCCGTCCCGTACCTCAACCCTGCCGCGCGTCACGCCAGTTCCACATAATCCGACGGATCGAGCGCCATGCCGTCCTTCCACACTTCAAAGTGCAGGTGCGGGCCGGTCGTGTTGCCCGTCTGTCCGACGAGCGCGATCTCACCACCGCATTTCACCTCATCGCCCACGCCTGCTAAAATGCTGCTGCAATGCGCATATAGCGTGGAAAACCCGTCCGCATGGTCCACGATCAGGTATTTTCCATAGTCGGATTCCCCTACCTCGCGCACCGTGCCGTCGGCAAAGGCTGCAATCGGTGTGCCTTCGTCTGCCGCAATGTCCAAACCGTAATGGAATGCGGGCTCGCCCGTGGTCGGGCTCAGCCGACTGCCAAAGCCCGAAGTCAGCGTACCTTCGGTCGGCAAAACGTGTTCAAACGACAACGCATGCACCGTATCATCCACCGTGTCCGGAAACAGACTTTGCTCACGGCCGAGCACATCCTCCGCGCCGCCCGACGAAGCCGCATATGCGTTTTCTGTTCCGGACTGCTCCCCGAACACCGCATCCGCGTCCTCCCCGCCGAACACCGCAAGCATCTGATCCACACCGGGCGCACCCGCCAGCACTTGCGCCGCCTTTTCCCGTGCGGCGACTGCAAAAGGCGTATCCGTATATTTGACGATCCCCGCGGCCAGCACCAGCGCCACCACCAGCAGCATCCCTTTGCCGCTGCCTGCGCGTTTGCGCACCGGACGTCTTCCTGTCATGTCCGCCGCCTCCTTTCACTTAGTACAGCTTATGCAGAGAGGGGACAGGAATATGCCGCCGCACTTTGCATGTATTCCCCGCGCCGCAGCGCAATAGAAAGAAACAGGCGGCAAAGGGAACCGAAAGCCGCCTGTTTCCAAAACCGGCCCAGCTTTGCCGGGTCGGTTTTGACAAACAGAAAAACAGGCCCGGAATCAAATTCCGAGCCTGCTTTTCTGCAATAGTCCTTGCAGTCAAAGACTGCCAAGGACGTATATTCGATTGAAAGCGTGGTTTCAATCGAGAATTAGCATACGCCCTGCGCGAGCATTGCGTCAGCAATCTTCTCGAAGCCGCCAATGTTGGCGCCCATAACCAGGTTGTCCTTTTGGCCATACTTCTCAGCCGCGGTGATGCAGGTCTTGAAGATGTTGACCATGATATCGTGCAGACGCTGGTCAACCTCCTCGAAGGTCCAGGACAGACGCAGCGAGTTCTGGCTCATCTCAAGACCGGAGGTCGCAACGCCGCCTGCGTTAGCAGCCTTGGCCGGGCCGAAGAATACGCCGTTTGCCTGGAACGCAGCAACTGCCTCCGGGGTGGACGGCATGTTTGCGCCCTCTGCAACAAACTTGCAGCCGTTCGCAATCAGTGCCTTGGCGTCGTTCTCATCCAGCTCGTTCTGGGTAGCGCAGGGCAACGCGATATCGCACTTGACGCTCCACGGACGCTGACCCTCGGTGTAGGTGCTGCCCGGAACGCGCTCTGCATACTCCTTGATGCGGCCGCGCTTGACTTCCTTGATGTCCTTGACAACATCAAGGTTGATGCCGTTGGGATCGTAGATGAAGCCGTTGGAGTCGGACATGGTGACAACCTTTGCGCCCAGCTCGGTCGCCTTCTGGCAAGCGTAGATAGCAACGTTGCCCGAACCGGAGATCGCAACCGTCTTGCCCTCGAACGAGGTGCCCTTGTATGCGAGCATTTCCTTCATATAGTAGCACAGGCCGTAACCAGTCGCCTCGGTACGAGCCAGAGAGCCGCCGTAGGACAGGCCCTTGCCGGTCAGAACGCCGGTGAACTCGTTGCGCAGACGCTTGTACTGGCCGTACATAAAGCCGATCTCACGGCCGCCAACACCGATGTCGCCCGCCGGTACGTCGGTGAACTGGCCGATGTGCTTGGACAGCTCGGTGATAAAGGACTGGCAGAAACGCATCACTTCCGCATCAGACTTGCCCTTCGGGTCAAAGTCGGAGCCGCCCTTGCCGCCGCCCATGGGCAGGCTGGTCAGGCTGTTCTTGAAGCACTGCTCGAAGCCCAGGAACTTGATGACCGAAGCGTTAACGGACGGATGGAAGCGCAGGCCGCCCTTGTAGGGGCCGATCGCGGAGTTGAACTGCACGCGGAAGCCGCGGTTGACCTGAACCTTGCCCTCGTCGTCTACCCACGGAACGCGGAACATAACCATGCGCTCCGGCTCAACGATGCGCTCGATGATACCGTTCTTCTCCAGCTCGGGACGAGCTTCGACAACCGGCTCAAAGCTCTCGAGAACTTCGAGAACCGCCTGCTGAAATTCCGGCTCGTTCGGGTTGCGCTTTTGCACGGTCTCATACACGCGCTTGAGGTAAGAATTGGTAAGTGCCATTTTATTTGTCCTCCTTACATTTCTGCCGCAGACTGTTTCCAATTTTCAGGGAAAAGTGCGGAATAACTTGCATACTTGCGGTAGTGCATTCCCTATTATATAGTATTTCGCCGTAGAGCGCAATACTTTAGTGTGTTAATAATATACATTTTTTTCTTTCGCAGGAGGGATGGAAATTGTGCGCTTTCGCTGATATAATGAAATCACAAAAGGAGAAACTTGCAAAATGACAGCTTTTGAAAAAATTTATGCAGTAGTGCGCCGTATCCCGCGCGGCACGGTGGCAACCTACGGCCAGGTGGCTTTTCTTGCGGGCAACCCGCGCTGGGCACGAGTAGTCGGCTATGCGCTGCATGCCAATCCCGATCCCGAGGGTATCCCCTGTTATCGCGTAGTGACCAAAGACGGCCGCACCTCCCCTGCCTTTGCCTTCGGCGGCGCGGATGTGCAGCGCGCCATGCTCGAAGCCGACGGCATCACTTTTACGCCGGACGGCCGTGTGGACATGCAGAAATACCAATGGGAGGGCTTATCACATGATTGACATTGCCAAACTGACCGAACTGGCCATCGCCTATGACGCAGGCGACCCGCGCCGCGTGCAGCATCTGATGAAGGTTTATGCATTCTGCCGCCTCATCGGACAAAGTGAAGGACTGGACGCGCAAACGCAGAACACGCTGGAAGCCGCCGCCATCCTGCACGACATCGGCATCCACGAGGCCGAACGCAAGCACTCCTCCTCCGCCGGCAAGTGGCAGGAGGTGGAAGGACCGGCAGTCGCCGCGCCTCTGCTGGAGCAGGTGGGGGCGGACCCTGCGGCTTGCGAGCGGATTTTTTGGCTGATCGCCCATCATCATACCTATACCGCATCCGAAGACAAGGATTTCCGCATCCTGCTCGAAGCGGATTTTCTGGTCAATGCCTATGAGGATGCACTGCCGCCGGAGGCCTGCCGCACTGCGGACGAGCGTGTGTTCCGCACGCGCACCGGCCGACTATATTTACAGAATTTGTATCTCGCGCCGCTATATCAACCGTAAATCTGCATAAAAACCATCCAGTCCAAAGCCTGCCGTCTTGTCATGCGGCAGGCTTTTTTTGAACATTCTGTGAAGATGGTTGACATTGCCTTTCAACCCGCTATAATGTGTTAGTAAGCTAATAGTAAGGAGGCTAACAAAGTGTGTGACAAGCGAATCGGCACGGAGCTTGGCATGCTCAACAACCTCATCAAACGGCAGATGGTCTGCACCACCGGCAAAGATGAGATGGCGAACATCACCGGCATGCAGGCGATGATTCTGTGGTTTCTGATGCAGGCAAAGGAAGAACGCTTCCAGCGGGATATCGAAACCCATTTCCGCATCCGGCGTTCGACCGCAACCGGCATCCTGAATCTGATGGAGGAGCACGGCCTGCTGCGGCGCGAACCGGTGGAACACGACCGACGGCTCAAGCGTCTGGTGCTGACCGACTGCGCCAAGGCGCTGTATGAGCGCATCCAACAGGCAATGGATCAAACCGAAGCGCTCATGGAAGAGGGCATTGATCCGGAAGAGCTTGCCGTCTGGTTTCGTGTGTGTGAAAAAATCCGTGCCAATTTGGAAAATTATCAACGCAAATCTTCGGAGGGACAAGGATGATTAAGAGGCTGTTAAAAAGCGTGCGTGAGTTTAAAAAAGACGCGCTGCTCACGCCGTTTTTCGTTGTGCTCGAGGTTGTGATGGAGGTTGTCATCCCGGCGGTGATGGCACTGCTGATCGACAAAGGCATTGATGCGCAAAACATGGGGGAAATCTGGAAATACGGCATTATTCTGATCGTCTGCGCCATGCTCGCGCTCATTTTCGGCGCGGCGGCAGGCACCTATGCCGCGCGGGCTTCCACGGGCTTTGCCCGCAACCTGCGTCACGATATGTATTATGCGGTACAGGATTTCTCATTTTCCAACATTGATAAGTTCTCCACCGGCTCGATCGTCACCCGTCTGACGACCGACGTCACCAACGTGCAGAACTCGTTCCAGATGTGCACGCGCATCGCCGTGCGCTGCCCGGTGATGCTGATATTTGCGCTGGTCATGGCGTTCCAGATCAACAGCCAGCTTGCGCTGATCTTCCTGTGCGTGCTGCCCGTGCTGGCAATCGGTCTGGGACTGCTGATGAAGAGCGTTGCGCCGGTATTTGAGCGCGTGTTCAAAACCTACGACCGCATGAACACGGTCGTGCAGGAAAACGTGCGCGGCATCCGCGTGGTCAAAGCCTATGTGCGCGAGGATCACGAAACCGAAAAGTTCAAGGGCGTATCCGGTCTGCTGTACCGCCAGTTCTCCAAGGCGCAGAAGACTATGGCGGGCGTTATGCCGCTCATGCAGTTCTGCATGTACGCCTGCATGCTGCTGATTTCGTGGTTCGGCGCGCGCCTGATCGTGGGCGGCACCATGACCACCGGCGAGCTGACCAGCCTGTTCTCCTATGCGATGCAGATCCTGATGAGCCTGATGATGGTGGCTATGGTATTTGTTATGATTACCATGTCCAGAGCCAGCGCCGAGCGTATCACCGAGCTGCTTGAGGAAAAGTCCGACCTGCACAACCCGGAAAACCCGGTCACTGAGGTCAAGAGCGGCGACATCGACTTTGAAGACGTCAATTTCAGCTACAAGGGTGACGCAAACAAGCTCGCGCTCCGGGATGTCAACCTGCACATCAAAGCCGGGCAGACCATCGGCATTCTGGGCGGCACCGGCTCGGCAAAGTCCACACTGGTGCAGCTTATTCCGCGTCTGTATGACGTAACCACCGGCTCGGTCAAGGTTGGCGGCGTGGATGTGCGCGACTACGACATTGAAGCGCTCCGCGAGCAGGTTGCCATGGTATTGCAGAAAAATGTGCTGTTCTCCGGCACGATCAAGGAAAATCTGCGCTGGGGCGACGAACACGCCACGGATGAAGAACTCCAGCGCGTCTGCCGTCTGGCACAGGCCGATGAATTCATCGAGCAGATGCCGAATAAATACGATACCTACATCGAGCAGGGCGGCACCAATGTATCCGGCGGCCAGAAGCAGCGCCTGTGTATCGCCCGCGCGCTGCTGAAAAAGCCCAAGGTGCTGATTCTGGACGACTCGACCAGCGCGGTCGATACCAAGACCGACGCACTGATCCGAAAGGCGTTTGCGGAAGAGATTCCGGATACGACCAAGCTGATTATCGCGCAGCGTATCTCCTCCGTGCAGGATGCCGATCAGATCATCATTCTGGACGGCGGCTCGATCCAAGCGGTCGGCACACATGAAGAGCTGCTGGCAAGCAACACAATCTATCAGGAAATCTACAACCAGCAGATGAAGAAAGGAGGCGAGGAATAATGCCGAGACCTGGAATGAGAGGACCGATGGGCGGTCCGGGCCGTCACGGCCAGATGGGCGGCGGCAAGCGCAGCAAAAACCCGAAGAAAACCCTCGCGCGTTTGCTTCGTTATTTTAAGGGCGGCTACGCCGTGCAGTTCGCTGTGGTGCTGATCTGCATCCTGTTTTCCGCGGTGGCGAACGTGGCAGGCTCCATGTTCCTGCGCGTGTTGATCGATGATTATATCGCACCGCTTCTCCTGCAAGCCTCGCCGGTCTTTACTGGCCTGATCCACGCGATCGCGCTTATGGGGCTGGTGTATCTGGTGGGCATTGTTTCTACCTTCCTGTATAACCGCATCATGGTTTCGATCTCGCAGGGCATTCTCAAGCAGGTGCGCGACGAAATGTTCGAGCGCATGCAGAAGCTGCCCATCCGTTATTTTGACACGCACGCCCACGGCGACCTCATGAGCCACTTCACCAACGATACCGACACACTGCAGCAGATGCTCAGCCAGTCCGTGCCGCAGATGTTCTCCTCGCTCATCACCATCATCGCGGTGTTTATTGCCATGCTGGTGACCAACGTGTGGCTGACAATCTTCGTGCTGATTGGCATTGCCGTGATGCTGGTGGTCGTCAAGCGCATCGGCGGTCAGTCCGCCCGCTTCTTCCTCGAGCAGCAGACCGCGCTGGGCAAGGTCAACGGCTACATTGAGGAGATGATCGGCGGCCAGAAGGTCGTTAAAGTGTTCTGCCACGAGGAAAAGTGTAAAGAACAGTTTGATGTCTTAAACGACGCGCTGCGCGAAAGCGCCAAGAACGCGAACACCTTCGCTAACATCTTGATGCCGATTATGGCCAATATCGGCAACCTGCTGTATGTGCTGGTGGCTGTGGTCGGCGGCACGCTTGCGCTGTCCGGCATCGTCGGCAGCAGCATCACCATCGGCGTCATCGCCTCTTTCCTGCAGCTGACCAAGTCATTCACCATGCCGGTAACCCAGATTTCGCAGCAGTTCAACTCCATCATCATGGCGCTGGCCGGTGCGGAACGTATTTTCGAGCTGATGGACGAAGAACCCGAGCAGGACAACGGTTATGTTACGCTCGTCAACGCCAAGTACGACAAGCAGGGCAATCTGGTGGAAACCCCGGAAAAAACCAACATCTGGGCATGGAAGCACCCGCATGAGGACGGCACGACCACCTATCAACAGGTAAAGGGCGATGTGCGTTTCTACGATGTGGACTTCGGCTATAACCCAGATAAGATCGTGCTGCACAATATCACGCTGTACGCCGAACCCGGCCAGAAGGTCGCTTTCGTCGGCGCGACCGGCGCGGGCAAGACCACCATCACCAACCTCATCAACCGCTTTTACGACATCGCTGACGGCAAGATCCGTTACGACGGCATCAACATCAACAAGATCAAAAAAGCCGACCTGCGCCGCTCGCTGGGTATCGTTTTGCAGGATACCAACCTGTTCACCGGCACCATCCGCGACAACATCCGCTATGGCAATTTGGACGCGACCGATCAGGAAATTGAGGCAGCCGCACAACTGGCGAATGCCGATGACTTCATCCGCCGCCTGCCGGACGGATATGACACCGTCATTGACGGCGAAGGCGGCAGCCTGTCGCAGGGCCAGCGCCAGCTGATTTCGATCGCGCGCGCGGCCGTGGCTGACCCGCCGGTCATGATTCTTGACGAAGCGACGAGCTCGATCGACACGCGCACCGAGTCGATCGTACAGGCGGGCATGGACAGCCTGATGTACGGACGCACGGTATTCGTCATCGCGCACCGTCTGTCCACTGTACAGAATGCAGACGTTATCATGGTGCTCCAGCTCGGCCATATCATCGAGCGCGGCAACCATGAGCAGCTGATTGCCGAACACGGCAAGTATTATCAACTTTACACAGGCGCATTCGAGCTCGAATGAACACAAGCAAAAACAGGCTCCCGATTGGGAGCCTGTTTTGTTATATATGCCTTACGGCGCTGCTTTCGGCTTTTCTTCTGATATGCTGCGCAGAATCTGCCGGAAACGGATGAGGAACAGCGTCGTTGTTGTGGCGGCGGCAAGCAGATCGGCCACCGGCTCGGCAAAGAACACCGCAAACAGCTTATCCTCGAAAAAATGCGGCAGAATCAGAATCATCGGAATCAGCAGGATAATCTTGCGCTCCAGCGCCAGAAACAGCGAGATCTTCGCCTCTCCCAGCGCAACAAAGCATTGCTGGAACGTGTTCTGAAACGCCGACACAAAGCCCACGGCAAAGTAGATCCGCAGCGCCCACGCCGTCTCGTCAATCAGCGCACTGTCGTGTGCAAACAGCCGCGCAAGGGTATGCGGCGCAATCATAGCCAGCGCCCACACCGAAAACGCGAACACGCAAGCGCCCAGCAGGTTATACTGCACGGTTTTCTTCATGCGGTCGGGCCGCTTCGCACCATAGTTAAAGCTCAAAATCGGCTGCGCGCCCTGTGTCAGACCCATCAGCGGCATCTGCACCATTTGCGCCACCGAGGTTAAAATGGTCATCGCACCGACCGCCAGATCACCGCCGTACTTTTGCAGCGACACGTTAAAGGTCACGGTCAGCAGGCTTTCGGTGGACTGCATGACAAACGGCGACGCACCCAACGCGATCGCAGGCAGCAGCAGCCGTTTATCCAGCCGGAAAAAGGCCCTTTTCAGCCGCAGCGTGCTTTTCCTACCGGTCAGGAACCGCACGACCCACAGCGCAGACACCGCCTGTGAAATGACGGTTGCAATCGCAGCGCCGCGCACACCCAGCCCGAACACGAAGATGAACACCGGGTCGAGCACGACGTTGAGCACCGCGCCGATCAGCACGGTTTTCATGGCCACATCGGATTTGCCCTGCGCGGTGATAAAGCCATTGAGTCCAAGTGCGGTCATGACAAAGATCGTGCCCAGCACATAGATGTTGAGATACTGCATCGCATAGGGCAGCGTGTCCGACGACGCGCCGAACAGTACGAGCAGCGGCTCCTGAAACAGCAGGAACAGTACTGTCAGCGCAATCGCCATCCCCCAAAGGGCGGCGGTGCAGGTGCCGAGCGTGCGCTCGGCTTTTTCGTGCTCTCCCGCACCCATCGCAATCGAGGCGCGCGGCGCGCCGCCCATGCCGATCAGCGCGGCAAAAGCCGAAATCAGCGTAATCACCGGAAAGGTTACGCCCATACCGGTCAGCGCGAGCTTACCCTCGACCGGAATCTGCCCGATATAGATGCGGTCTACGATGTTATACAGCAGATTGACCACCTGTGCGCAGATGGTAGGCAGCGCAAGGCGCAGCAGAAGCGTGCCGACCGGGTCTTTCCCCAGATCGGCCACGCGCTTTTGTTTGTTCTGTTTTTCCATATCAGTGCGCTTTATCCTCCTGAATCAGGATGCGCAGCGCCTCGACCGCCGTGCGCACACCGCGCTCGGCAGCGTCGGGCGGGATGCTCGGCGCGTCGTCGTTGTCCGCATTCCACAGGACATTAAGCACCGCGCCGCAGCGCACATGCAGCACCTGAGAAACGATCAGCAGCGCCGCGGTTTCCATTTCGCTGGTCAGCGCACCCGCCGCTTTCCATGCTTTCCACTTGGCGAGCAGCTCATCCGCAATCGGCTGCTGGGCCGGGCGAATTTCGCCGTAAAAGCTATCCTTGGACTGGATGACGCCGATGTGATGGGTAAGGCCCAGCTTTACCGCCGCATCCCGCAGCGCGCTGACGACCTCGAAATTCGCCGCCGCCGGAAATTCGACCGGCAGATATTCGCGGCTCGTTCCCTCCTGCCGGATGGCTGCGGTCGCAATGACGATATCGCCGCCGCAGACCTCGTCCACGATGCCGCCCGAAGTCCCCACACGGATAAAGGTATCCGCGCCGCACTCGACCAGCTCTTCCAGCGCAATTGCGGCCGACGGGCCGCCGATGCCGGTCGAGCATACGGCCACCGGCTCGCCGTCCAGCGTCCCCGTCCAGATCGTATACTCGCGGTTTTGCGCGATCTGCTTGGGATCGTCAAAATAACGCGCAATTTTCTCGCAGCGCGCCGGATCGCCGGGCAAAATCACATACCGGCCCACATCGCCCTTGGTAATCTGCAAATGCATCTGTTTTCCGTCGATCAACATACCGTTTTTCCCTCCCGTTCAATCACTCGGATGTTTTTTTCCGCCTTTGCGCGCGGCAGCATGACCTCATGCCCGCAGCCCGTACACTTGAGCTTGAAATCCATGCCTGTGCGCAGCACTTTCCATTGTTTGGAGCCGCAGGGATGCGGCTTTTTCATCGTCAGCAGATCGCCGACCTGCACATCCATTTCCATTTCCCCTTTCCAAACCGGATTTTATCCGTTTTCATCATACCACATTTGCAGTGCTAATCCCAGCCGTTTTTTCATATAGTAAGGCAGACCCCAAAGGAGGCTCTGCTATATTATGAAAACAAGCGAATGCTATCTGCCCGAGGGCAGTTACACCGCGCTGCCCGAAGTGCGGCAGGCGCTCGCGTCCCTTGACGGACTGCGGCGCGCACAGGATGAAGGGATGATTCTGGAGGCGGTCGCGCAGCGGTGCACCGCCGCACACGACCTGTTGTTCGATCTCGGCTTTGCGCAGGGCATCATGCCGCGCTCGTGCTGCGCGCTCGGCGTGGCCGAAGGCGACACGCGCGAAATCGCCATCCTGTCCCGCGTGGGCAAGCCCACCTGCTTTGTCGTCACGGACATTGACGAAAGTGCGGATACGCCGCTCATCTGGCTGTCCCGCACGATCGCACAGCAGCGCGCGCAGGACTTTTTGCTGGACACTCTGCGCCCGGGCGACGTCATTCCGGCCGCCGTCACCCATCTGGAGAACTTCGGCGCGTTTGTCGATATCGGCTGCGGTGTTGCGTCGCTCATCGGCATTGAAAACCTGTCGGTTTCGCGTATTTTTCATCCGTCCGACCGGCTGCACGTCGGTCAGCGCATCCGTGCCGTCGTGCGCTCGGTGGATACGGAAGCCCGTCGCATTTCACTGACCCACCGCGAGCTGCTCGGCACCTGGGCGGAAAACGCCGCGCTGTTTTCGCCCGGCGAAACCGTGCGCGGGGTGGTGCGATCGGTCGAGCCATATGGCGTTTTTATTGAGCTGGCGCCCAATCTGTCCGGCCTTGCCGAGCCGCGCGACGACCTTGCCCCCGGCACGATCGTGTCGGTTTACATCAAGTCCATCCTGCCGCAGCGCATGAAAATCAAGCTGACCGTCATCGACGTACTCGCCCCCGCAGGCGCGCCCGAACCCCCGCCGTATTTCATCACCGATGGCCATATCGACGAGTGGGTATACACCCCCGCCTGCTGCGACCGCAAATACATTGCGACCGTGTTTGAATGAGCCTTATTTTCCACCCTTGACACGCTCCCAATAGGCTCTGGCAGCCTGCTCGGTCTTATTCGGGCCGTAGTCATAATAGTGTGCGTCTTTAATTTCATCTGGCAGATACTGCTGCCGCACCCAATGGTTCGGGAAGGCGTGGGGATACTGATAGGTCAACCCGCGGCCGAGCTTTTGCGCGCCGCCGTAGTGCGCATCCTTGATGTGCGCCGGGATATCACCCGTGCGCCCCGCGCGCACATCAGCCATAGCCGCATCGATCGCAGCGGCGGCGCTATTGGACTTGGGGGCGGTCGCCATCAGGATGACCGCCTCAGCCAGCGGGATACGCGCCTCGGACAGACCGAGCTGAAACGCGCTGTCCACGCACGCCTTGACGATCGAGGCGCACTGTGGGTACGCAAGGCCGATATCCTCGCTGGCAATAACCAGCATACGCCGCGCAGCCGAGATCATGTCGCCCGCTTCAAGCAGACGCGCAAGGTAATGCAGCGCGGCGTCTGGGTCCGAGCCGCGGATGGACTTTTGCAGCGCAGACAGGATATCGTAATGACTGTCGCCGTCGCGGTCGTAGCGCATGTTGGAGCGCTGCGCCGCCTGCTGCGCATCCGCAAGGGTCACGCCGTCCTTACCCGCGCCCAGCACGAGCAGTTCTACCGCGCCAAGCGCCTTGCGCACATCTCCGCCGACTGCCTGCGCGATGTACGACGCGACGCCGTCCTCAACGGGCGTGCCTTTGTCACCAATGGCAAGCGCAAACGCCCGCTCGACCGCGCGCTGCATATCAGTTGCCTCAATCGGCTTGAATTCAAAGACCGTGCTGCGGCTGAGTATCGCGTTATAGACGTAGAAATACGGATTTTCCGTCGTGGACGCAATGAGCGTCATTTTGCCCGTTTCTATGAACTCGAGCAGACTTTGCTGCTGCTTTTTGTTGAAATACTGAATTTCGTCCAGATACACCAGCGCACCGTTGGGCGCAAGGAAGGTGTCCAGCTCGTCGATGATCGCCTTGATGTCCGCAATGCCTGCGGTCGTGGCGTTGAGGTGGTACAGCTTGCGCTCGGTCTGCTTTGCAATGATGGACGCGACCGTCGTCTTGCCCACGCCGGACGGACCATAAAAAATCATATTCGGGATCGTGCCCGACTCGATCACGCGGCGCAACAGGCCGGTTTTGCCCAGCAAATGCTGCTGACCGACCACATCATCTAAAGTTTTTGGGCGGATCTTATCCGCTAAGGGTTGGTACATCCCCTGCACCCTTTCTATGCTTTTCTAATAGCACGATTATACCACGCTTTTGGCGCGCACACAAACAGGGCTTGACTTTCTCGCTTTACTGTGATAAACTATCCGCAGTCAGTAAAATACAAAGGAGAGTCTTCCCGATGGACAAGCCCTTTCTCGCAAAGCTGCGCCGCATCGACCCTTATGTGCCGGGCGAGCAGCCGCAAAGCGACGATATCATCAAGTTAAACGCCAACGAAAACCCGTATCCGCCCGCGCCGGGCGTGCAGGAAACGCTGCGCACGTTCGACGCATCGCGCCTTGCGCTCTATCCGGACGCGAACGGCAAAGCACTCAAAAACGCCCTTGCGAACCGCTTTGGTGTAAAACCGACGCAAGTATTCCTCGGCAACGGCTCGGATGACGTGCTGGCGCTTGCGTTCCAGTCATTTTTCTGCTCGGAGCAGCCGATTCTGTACCCGGATATCACCTATTCGTTCTATCCGGTCTGGTGCGACCTGTTTCGCATCCCCTATGAAACCGTGCCGCTGGACGAGAACTTCTGCGTGAACGTGCGCGACTACGACAAGCCGAATGGCGGCATTGTCCTGCCCAACCCGAACGCGCCGACCGGCCGCGGCGTGTCGCTCGACTTTCTCGAGGACCTCTTGCAGCACAACGCGGACTGCGTGGTCATCATCGACGAAGCGTATGTGGACTTTGGCGCGCAAAGTGCGGTACCGCTGCTTTCCAAATACGAAAACCTGCTCATCGTGCAGACGATGAGCAAATCGCGCTCGCTCGCGGGACTGCGCATCGGCTACGCGCTCGGCTCGGAAACGCTGATTGCAACGCTCGAAGCGGTCAAAAACTCCTATAACTCCTACACGATGGACGCGCTCGCACTCGCCGCAGGCGAAGCCGCAGTCAAAGACGAAGCGTATTTTCAGGCAACCTGCCGCAAGGTCATCGCCACACGCGATCGCACCGCCGAGGAATTGCGCGCGCTGGGCTTTGCTGTCCAGCCCTCGCTGACCAACTTCCTGTTTGTCACGCACCCGGCCAAAAAAGCGCCGGAGATTTTTGAATACCTGCGGCAGAAAAAAATCTTCATCCGGTATTTCAAGCTGCCGCGCATCGATAACTATCTGCGCATCACCATCGGTACAGACGAGCAGATGGATCGCATGATCGACGCGCTGCGCGCCTTTTTGTAAGCACCTATTCCATGAAAAAGAGCGGAAGAAATCTTCCGCTCTTTTGTTATGTCTTGATGACAATTCCCAGCCGCTTGGCGAGCATAGCCGCCTGCTCGATGGTTACTATCGCACCGCGCAGCTCGGCGTTGGTGTCGGACACTACAATGCCGTCCAGTTCACAGCCGGTCAAATCCAGCCCCATAAGCGACGTATGCAGAAAGCCCGCCGACCGCAGCACCGTACGCGTCAACGTCCAGCCTTTCCACTGACAGTCGCAAAACGACGCACCCGTCAAATCGCAGCCCGAAACTGCCACCCGGCGCAGTCGCGCCTGATCGAACACTGCATCAGACAAGCGGCAGTCCCGAAAATTCACCTCGCGCCAGCCGGTCGCAGCGAAATCCGCGCCGACAGCCTTGCAGCTCGTCAGCTCCACCCGCTCAAAAAACGCATCCCGCCAGCCGCTTCCCGAAAGCTCACAGCCGTCCAACACCACATCCGCAAAGTCTGCACGCTCCCAACGGCAGCCGGTCAGACGGCAGCCCTCCAGCCGCACACCGCGCAGCCGCAAGCCTTCATAATGCGTACCGGATAGGTCCGCCCCACGGATGCAAACGCTTTCCACAGTTTCCTCGTCGCGTGCGGCACGCGACAGCAGCATATCCCCGTCCTGTACCGGTTGCAGCAATGCGGGCAAATGCGCGCTCACGCCTTATCGAGCAGCTTGATGATCTCGTCGAGCTTGCCTTCACGGGCCTGCTCGTCGCCCGTCTCGAAAGCATCCTGCACGCAGCCCGCCAGATGCCCGCGCAGCACCTCGCGCTGCGCTTTGTGCACCAGCGAC
>DXDZ01000002.1 GCA_019115185.1 Candidatus Agathobaculum merdipullorum | reverse complement strand
AGAAAGTCAAAAAATAAAAAACTTTGAAAAAATGAGATTAAGTTAGAAATCAAGAGAAAACACTGGGTTTTCAAAAAATAGATCTGGTAAATGGTCAGAAATGGTCAGAAAATTCTCTTGCGTTTTGACGTTGTTTCTCCTATAATATAGACAAAGGTCAGGAAAGGTCAGATGAAAGGCCCAAGACCGAAGGAGGTGTTCACATGAAAATGTCGGATGTCATAGCCGAATTTATCGGCGAGATGCTTTCGTCGGGCGGCGGCGTGGCCGAAGTGCAGCGCAAAAGTCTGGCGGACCGTTTTTCGTGTGTGCCGAGCCAGATCAACTACGTGATTGAGACACGCTTCACGCCGGAACACGGGTATCTGGTCGAAAGTCAGCGCGGCGGCGGCGGATATATCCGCATCGTGCGGCTGATGGACGACAAGCAGCGCACGCTGCTGGAGGCGGCCCGCGGGATCGGCGGCAGGCTGACGCAAAACGATGCAGCGCGTCTGACACGCGCGCTGCTGTCGGCGGAGCTGCTGACGCAGCGAGAAGCACAGCTTCTGCTTTCGGCATGCTCGGACGGTGCGCTGGCTGAGGTGGACAAAACCGACCGCGACCGTCTGCGCGCAGCGATTTTCCGATGCGCGGTGATGGGCATTGCCACAGCATGACAACAGTTAACAAAATCACTTGAGGATAGATTCTCGAAAGGAGAAATGACTTATGAAATGCGAGAAATGCGGTAAGAATGAAGCGACAATGTATTATAAGGAAACTGTAAACGGCGTAACGCGCGAAATGCACCTGTGCGAGGACTGCGCGAAGAAAGAGAATATCGGCAGCACATTTGAAAATGCGTTCGCCTCGATGAACCACTTCTGGAGTGATCCATTCCATTCGTTCCTCGGCGGCGGCTTTGGCAGCCTGTGGAACGACATGCTGGGTGCGCCGACGGCGACGCTGCTGGGCACCGAACGCAAGTGCCCGACCTGCGGCATGACCGAAAGCGAACTGCGGCAGACCGGCCGCGTGGGATGCCCGGATTGTTACAACACGTTCTCGGATATCCTGAATCCGTATGTCGAAAAGATTCACGGCGCAACGCGGCACATCGGTACAGCTCCGGCTGCCGAGCAGCCCAAGGCTGACCCGATCGAAACGCTGCGTGCACAGCTGAAAACCGCAGTGGAAAACGAAGAATATGAGCAGGCCGCGCGCCTGCGTGATGAGATCCGCAGAATGGAGGGCGAGCAGAAATGAGCATGTTTGAAATTCATGGCGGTTTTACCGGCCTTGCGGCAACTAGCCGCGTGCGGCTTGCCCGCAACCTGAAGGGATATCCCTTCCGTATCACCGAAGCACAACACAAGGAGATCGCGGACAAAGTGTTCGCGGCCTTGCAGAATAATCCGACCGTCGGGCCGGAATTTGAGAAAAAGCAGATTATCCCGCGTTCGACCGAGGCTTCTCAGCTGGTCGAAGAGCATCTGATTTCGCCTGAGCTGGCGCAGAACGGCGGCTGGCTGATCGTCTCCAAGGACGGCGGCGTGTCCATCATGGTGGGCGAAGAAGACCACCTGCGCTTGCAGGTGATCGGCACCGGCCTGTGCCCGAAGGAGTGTCTGGATACGGCAAACCGCATCGCGGCACTGATCGAAGGCGAGCTGCCGTTCGCTTACGACGAGCGGCTGGGCTACCTGACCGCGTGCCCGACCAACATCGGTACCGGCCTGCGGGCATCCATCATGCTGCATCTGCCCATGCTGACGGCAACGGGCGAGATCGGCCGGATTACCGGCTACGCCGGCAGCCGAGGCTGCGCAGTGCGCGGCGCATACGGCGAAGGCTCCAAGGCGGTCGGCGGCTTCTACCAGATCTCCAATCAGGTCACGCTCGGCGCTTCGGCGGCTGAGTTGACCGACAAGCTGGTTGAGACCGCAACCACGATTATTGACGCAGAGAAGAAGGCGCGCGAACAGGTGCGCAGTCAGGACGAAGCGGGCTTGCGCGACCGCATCTACCGTGCGGCAGGCACGCTGCGCTCGGCATACCTGATCGACACCAGCGAAGCCGTGCAGTGCATTTCAGATGTGCTGGTCGGCCTGCAAATGGGCCTGCTGTCGGGCGTCGATCCGCAAAAACTGTATGAACTCGAACAGCGCATCCGTCCGGCAATGCTGAACGGCGCGCCGCAGGAACGCGACCGCAAACGCGCAGAATTGCTGCGTGAGGCGGCGAAGAACCTGATTTTAGAATAACCGAATTTGGACTTTTCCCTCTCGGAAAGGAGTGTTGACCTATGTTTTATCAGAACCGTTTTACCGAGCGTGCGCAACAGGCACTGACCAAGGCGCAGGAAGCCGCCGCATCGTTCGGACACAGTTATATCGGCTCGGAGCACCTACTGCTCGGCCTGTTGCGTGAACAAGGCGGCCCGGCGGCCAAGGCATTGGCTGCCTGTGGCGTGACTGACGACGCGCTCGTTAAGCAGATCGAAGAGCTGTCCGGCCGCGGCACGCCTGACAGCACCGCTCCGCAGGGCATGACTCCGCGCACCAAGCGCATCATTGAGCTGTCCATCCAGTCTGCCGCCCAGATGGGGACGAACTACGTCGGCACCGAACATCTGCTGCTCGGCCTGCTGCGTGAGGGACAGAACGTTGCGCTGACTGCGCTGGCGAACCTCAAGGTCACTCCGCAGATGGTGGCCGAAAAGCTCAGCGAAGTGCTGGGCGGCGTGCAGCAGGGCGAAGGCCCCGGCGCTGCCGGTGCATCCGGCAAGTCGGGCGACGCGCTCGAGCAGTTTGGCCGCGACCTGACCGCCGCTGCCCGCGAGGGCAAGCTCGACCCGGTCATCGGTCGCAGCAAGGAAATCCAGCGCGTGATCCAGATTTTGTCCCGTCGTACCAAGAACAACCCCGCGCTGATCGGCGACCCCGGCGTCGGCAAGACCGCCGTAGTCGAAGGACTGGCGCAGAAGATCGTCGCGGGTGATGTACCGGAAACGCTGAAGGACAAGCGCGTCGTGTCGCTTGACCTGACCGGCATGATCGCGGGCACCAAGTACCGCGGCGAGTTCGAGGAACGCATCAAGAAGGTTATCGAAGAGCTGACCCAGAATAAGGACACCATCCTGTTCATTGATGAAATGCATATGCTGATGGGCGCGGGCGCTGCTGAGGGAGCGGCAGACGCTGCGAACATTTTGAAGCCCGCCCTGTCCCGCGGCGAAGTGCAAGTCATCGGTGCAACCACACTGGATGAATACCGTAAGAACATCGAAAAGGACGCAGCGCTCGAGCGTCGTTTCCAGCCCGTTCAGATTGACGAGCCGAGCCCGGAGGATGCTGTCGAAATCCTCAAGGGCCTGCGTGACCGCTATGAAGCGCACCACCGCATCAAGATTCCGGATGAAGCCATCGAAGCTGCCGTCAAGCTGTCCGTGCGCTATGTAACCGGCCGTTTCCTGCCGGATAAGGCGATCGACGTCATTGATGAAGCCTGCTCGCGGGTTCGCCTGTCCACGTTGACCACGCCGCCCGACCTCAAGCAGATGGAGGATGAAATCACCGCCATTGCCGCGAAGAAGGAAGAGGCAGTCAAGGGTCAGGACTACGAGAACGCCGCCAAGCTGCGCGATGAAGAGAAGAACAAGCGTGAAGCGCTCGAAGCGCGCCGCAAGGAATGGTCTGACCAGCAGACCAAGACCCACGGCGCAGTGACCGAAGACGACATTGCAGCCGTGATCTCCGGCTGGACCGGCATCCCGGTTGCTCAGATGACCGAGGACGAGGGTCAGCGCCTGCTGCACCTCGAGGATACGCTGCATCAGCGTGTCATCGGCCAGAACGAGGCCGTCACCGCGGTCGCCAAGGCGATCCGCCGCGGCCGTGTCGGCCTGCGCGACCCCAAGCGTCCGATTGGTTCGTTCCTGTTCCTCGGCCCGACCGGTGTCGGCAAGACCGAGCTGTCCAAGGCGCTGGCAGAAGCGATGTTCGGTGACGAAAACGCCATGATCCGCATTGATATGTCGGAATACATGGAAAAGCATGCGGTTTCCCGCATGATCGGTTCGCCTCCGGGATATGTCGGCTACGATGAAGGCGGTCAGCTGTCTGAAAAGGTGCGCCGCCATCCGTATTCGGTCGTCCTGTTCGACGAGATCGAAAAGGCGCACCCGGATGTGTTCAACATCCTGCTGCAAATCCTCGAGGATGGCGTGCTGACCGACGGTCAGGGCCGCCATGTAGACTTCAAGAATACCATCATCATCATGACCTCCAACATCGGC
>DXDZ01000034.1 GCA_019115185.1 Candidatus Agathobaculum merdipullorum | reverse complement strand
CTCTGCCCGACGCCAGTTGTATACGGTCTTCGTGGAGATGCCAAGCCGCCGGCACGCCGCGCTCACTCCGATTTCATCGGCCAGTTTCAGCACATCGGCTTTATATTCTTCCGTGTATTTCCGTCCCATCTACTACACCCTTTCTTGGCTTCATTATATCACCTTGGGTGTACGGTTTTATTGTATCACTCCAAAAGGATTTATCCCTAATACCTTCTGGCGTTTCTGGCCATTTTCCTTCTCGATACAGTTCTACACAATTGATAATCCTGAGTACGGCGGGAAAAGTCCCGCTCCGCCCATTCCCGGTCCGTATGGTAGTGGCCCCAGTAGTAGTCCCGGATGCCGCCCTCATTCTCCGTGAACTGCCATGTTACATATGTTGCCAAACATGCGGCGGATTATGAAAGTGATTTTGCCGGGATGATCGCTTCGGTAATCGAGTCGGAGCGAAAAATTGCCGAGTGCAGACAACGGATTCAGGATATCAAGGGGGTTGTCCGCTGTGAGAAATGCGGCGCGGATATTCCGGTCGGTGCGGCATTTTGCAGTTATTGCGGTGCGCCGACGCCCAAAAGCACGGCATCATCAAACACATAGAATCTGGAAAAATGCGCAAGCTGCGGCGCAATGATTCCACAGGGTACACGCTTTTGTACCGCATGTGGAAAGCCGATGTTGCGGGATACGGTGCCGGCTGCACCGGCAGCGCTGCCAGACGCGCAGGAAGCGCTCGAGCAGGTACCGTCGCCTTCGGCAGAACAAGCGCCGGAGGCCGCTTCTGAAAAAATCTGTCCGTCTTGCGGCACCTCTAATGAGCCGGACTGCGCCTTCTGCACGGAATGCGGACACAAATTGTGATGGCAAAAAAATCTGGAATTATAGCAAATGGGATGGCGTAAAGCCATCCCATTTGCTATGATGCAAACAAACGCTGCGATTTCATGCGGCAACATATACAAAAACTTATGAAATCGCTACGCCGGAAAGCGTTGACATTTTCTTCCCTGCCAAATGCTGAAACAAAGCGATCACCCGGCCCACGCCGATCACCGCCAGCACGGTTCCGATGCCCACGCCGACCAAACGGTCTGCAAGCAGCAGGCCCAAGGTGATCGTGATGGTGATGTTCAAAAGATCGAAGCAGTTTTTGGTAAAGCCGACATTTTTGTGGATGCAGTCCGCGATGGCCTGCACAATTCCATCCCCAGGGTTGGGGACAATTCGCATGGAAAGCGACATCGCAGCGCCCACGCCGGTGCAGACGATCGCCAGAATCAGAACCAGCAGACGAAGCGGAAAGTTTTGGTCCCAGCTGTCCGTGCCGGAGGAAAAATCCGGCAGGAAAGCACCGAACAGATTGAGAAACCGGGTAAAAATCAGGCTGAGAGGGATTTGCAGAATATCCATCAGCAAAATCAGTTTTTGATTCTTTTGCGGGCTTGTTCGTCCCCGCACGAAATGCAGAACCAGTTCGACTGCAACGAAAATACAGTAGAGAACCATCGTCATGTCTCCGAAGTTGCATCCGAAAATCTCCGATGTGCTGTAAGAGACAGAAATGATCGGAGAAACACCCAAACCCGTTTTGGTGTTCAGCGTCAAACCCATCGCCAAGATGAGAAGCCCCACAACATAGAATAGTGCTCTGTAATAAATTTGCTTTTTCAAAAAATCGTTCTTCTTTCTTTTCCAGAATAATTCTATCTACTCTATTATAGTATGAATTCCGGGAATTGCAAGAATATCGATTTTATACCGCCTTACGATATATTCTCCGTTTCATTTAAGATTTGTCTGAGGAGAAAGGCAAATTACCGCAGAAGGTTAAAGGATGAACCATGCGGCGTATTAAGCGAGAGATAAAGTGATGGTGACGGTGTCTGCGCGCAAAAGCGCGTCTGTTGCTTCATCAAAGTCGGTCATGTGTCCCAGTTTGGTATAAGACCAGCTGTTAGAGCCATAGAACAGCACAATAGAATTGCCGTTATACAATACGATATCCCCCGGCTCGGTTGTGACTTGAGCATTGTCCGCTGTAAGCGATTGCGGCAGCGAGCCGACCTGCTCAAATCCGCCGTAGGCTTGGGTCTGAATAGTCAGTTCCCCGTCTGCCAGTAGCGCTTTCAAATCCTCGACCGCGCGGTTTTCCTCCCACTGGACGGGGATTTCCGTCCCGTTGATATCGAGGGTGATGGTCTGGTCGGCTGTGCTCTCCCCTTCCGCCGTCTCTTCCGGTGGCTGCGCCTCCGACGGGTCGGAAACAGACGGCGTCGCAGGTGTGTCCGACGTGGTGGGCGGTGTTCCGCATCCGGTCATGCCCATGCAGACAAGCAGGGTCAGCATCAGTTTGGATAGCATGTGATACGCACCTCCTGTATCATGCAAATGTTTTAAGGGCTTACTTGAGGTATTCGTCGAAAAACGAGGCCATTTTGTCAAACGGAATCACGTCCACATTATCATACAGATCGGTGTGGACAGCACCGGGAATGAGCATCAGTTCCTTGTTGTCGCCGGTCAGTTTCGCATAGGCGTCGCGGCTGAAATAGCAGGAATGCGCCTGATCGCCGTGGATCACCAGCACCGCGCTGCGGATTTCCTGGCTGTATTGCAGGATCGGCATATTGAGGAAGGACAGCGACGAGGTGACGTTCCATCCGTCATTGGAGTTCAGAGAGCGGGGATGGTAGCCGCGCGCGGTCTTATAATAGGCATAATAGTCCTTGACAAAATCGGGTGCATCCGCGGGCAGCGGATCGACTACGCCGCCGGCGCGGGCATAGGTGCCGCTTTTATAGTCCGCTGTGCGCTGCGCACAGAGCGCTTTGCGCTTTTCAAAGCGCGCCTGCTCGCTGTCCTCCGCGTCAAAATAGCCCTTTGCTGTGACGCGAGTCATGTCGTACATGGTGGAAGCGACCGTCGCTTTGATGCGCGGGTCGATTGCCGCGGCGTTGAGCGCCATGCCGCCCCAGCCGCAGATGCCGATGATGCCGATGCGTTCGGGGTCTACGTTCTCCTGCACGGAGAGAAAATCCACGGCCGCCTGAAAATCCTCGGTGTTGATGTCCGGCGAGGCGACATTGCGCGGAAATCCGCCGCTTTCACCAGTGAAGGACGGGTCAAAGGCGATGGTCAAGAAGCCTTTTTCCGCCATTTTCTGTGCGTACAGACCGGAGGCCTGCTCTTTTACCGCCCCAAACGGGCCGCTGACGGCAAGTGCAGGAAGCGCGCTGTCCACGCCGCGCGGCGCGTACAGGTCGGCTGCCAGCGTAACGCCGTAGCGATTGTAAAAGGTGACTTTTTTGTGATCTACCTGTTCGTTCTGCGGGAAGGTCTTGTCCCACTCCGTACCCAAATGCAGATTTTCCATATTTACCGCTCCTTTTCCTTTGACGGGGTTAATATTCTGTGATAGAATGATTGTAATACCTAAACCTGACTTTAGGTCAAGATGTTTTTGCGAAAGGTGCGGAACAGAAATGTACACAATTGGTGAGGTCTCCAAGATGTTCGATATTCCGGTTTCGACGCTGCGGTATTACGAT
This sequence comes from Candidatus Agathobaculum merdipullorum, assembly GCA_019115185.1. Lineage (GTDB taxonomy): Bacteria > Bacillota > Clostridia > Oscillospirales > Butyricicoccaceae > Agathobaculum > Agathobaculum merdipullorum. Next base: position 28,313 of record DXDZ01000034.1, on the reverse strand, counting down.
AAAGAGGGATTATTTCCCGGGATGCGTCGGGATTCCGGCATCCGAAAGTTCAGCGAACAGGAAATCGACGCGCTGCGCGTGATCGAGTGCCTGAAAAAATCCGGTCTTGAGATCAAGGATATCAAAAAATTCATGGAGTGGTGCGTGGAGGGCAGCAGCACCTATCCGGCGCGGCTGGAGCTGTTCCGCCGGCAGAAGCAGTGCGTGGAGGAAGAACTGGGCCGTTTGCAGCGGGTGATGGCGATGCTGCGGTTCAAGTGCTGGTACTATGAGCAGGCGATACAGGACGGAAACGAGGAACGGCTGCGCGTGTTAACGCCCGAGGAAATGCCGGAGGACATCCGAAAAGCCTATGAGCAATCCCATCCGGCCTTGGGTGAGTGATGCGCAGAAGGCAGCCGGATGTAGCAATCTCTTTGCCGCACCATCTTGACAAATGCAGTAAAGCGGCCTATTATGTAATTAGTTACTTATTGAAATGAGGGGAAGACATGCCGGGTATGATGCCATTCGGATTGAAAATTGCCATTATCAATCGGGCCTTTCACAAAAGATTGGATGAAAAGGCCAGCGCTATGGGGCTGACGTCGGTGCAGCTGCGCGTGCTGGGGTCGGTCAGCCGTCTGGAAGCGGCCGGACAAACCGAAATCCACCAGAATGATCTGGAGCGGATCGAGCATGTGACGCATCCGGCCATGACCAAGCTGTTGCAGCGGCTGGAAAGCAAGGGGTTTATTCGATGTGTTCCCAGCGAAATCGACCGGAGGTATAAAAAAATCACCTGCACGGAGCAGTCAAGCGGCATCCATGAGGTGATTTTGGCGCAGGATGAAGAGGTTTTATCCGAGCTGTGCAGCAACTTTACCGAGGAGCAGAAGCAGACGCTACAACAAATGGCGGATATGCTTTTGAAAAATATTGGAGCGGAATAGCCCTTCCGGTTGAGGAAATTACAATTCCCCGGGCAGTGTGCCGAGGAAATCACTTCGGTGCGCTGCCTGCTTTTTCGGCTTAATAAGTAACCAGTTACTTGATAAGGAGCGTGCGTAAAATGGAAAAAGTCATATCAGAAAACAAAAGTCCTTTTGCAACCGAGCCGGTCGGCCGGTTGATTTTGAAATTTGCGATTCCCTGCGTCATTTCGCTGCTGGTCAACTCGCTGTACAACATCGTTGACCAGATCTTCATCGGCTGGGGCGTCGGTTATCTGGGCAACGGCGCGACTAACGTCGTGTTCCCTATCACGATTATTGCACTTGCGCTTTCGCTGATGATCGGTGACGGCGGCGCGGCTTTTCTGAGTTTGAAACTCGGTGAGGGCGATATCGACAGCGCGAAAAAGGGCGTGGGCAACGCCGTTATCATGGTGACTGGGGTCAGTATCATCCTGATGGCGGTATTTCTCATTTTCATCAATCCGATTTTGACGCTGTTCGGCGCAACCGATGCCCTGCGCACCTATGCGCTGCAATATGGCTATATCATCGGCATCGGCCTGCCGTTTATGATGATTCCGGTCGCACTCAATTCCATGATTCGTGCGGACGGCAGCCCGAAGTACGCCATGTTCTCCATGATTCTCGGCGCTGTCATCAATACGGTGTTTGACCCGATCTTCATTTTTGTGTTCCATATGGGCGTTCGTGGCGCTGCTATCGCAACCGTCATGGGACAGGTCGCCACCTTTATCATGTCCGCCATCTACCTTTTCCACTTTAAGACCTTCCGTTTTGACGTTTCCGCATTCCGGCTCAAGCGTAAGACTTGCGGTAAAGTGCTGAGCCTTGGCATCAGCAGTTTTATCACGCAGATCGCCATCACGATCGTCATGGCTTTGTCCAACAACCTGCTGGTTGCATACGGCGCGCAGTCCATTTACGGTTCGGAAATCCCGTTGACGGCTATGGGTATCGTGATGAAAGTCAATCAGATTTTGATTTCCATTCTGGTTGGTATCTCTACCGGCGCGCAGCCGATCATCGGCTATAACTACGGTTCCAAGAACTTCCTGTGTGTGCGCAAGGCGTTTGATATTGCAGTAGTTGCATCCGAAATCGTGGCGATTATCGCCTTTTTGATCTTCCAGTTCGCACCGATGAGCGTAGTTTCGCTGTTTGGTTCGGAGGAAGGTCTGTACAATGAGTTTGCCGTGCTGTCCTTCCGCATTTTCCTGCTGTTTTGCCCGCTGACCGGCTTCCAGACCGTCATGGCGATCTATTTGCAGGCAATCGGCAAGCCGGTAAAATCCGCGATCCTGTCGCTGTCCCGTCAGATCATCTTTTTCGTCCCGACGGTGATCATTCTGCCGATGTTCCTTGGTGTGGTTGGTGTTCTGTGGACGGGTCCAGTCGCGGACGGTCTGGCCTTCCTATTCTCGCTGATCCTGCTCATCTATGAGAGAAAGCAGTTAAAAGAGGAGCCGGCTGCGGCATAAAATAACAAAGCAACTGCATATTTTTTGTGGAAGGAGACGTGAAATATGAAAAACCGAGTCATCACCATCAGCCGTGAATTTGGCAGCGGCGGCCGCACGATCGGTAAAAAAGTGGCGGAGGAGCTGGGCATTCCCTGCTATGACAGTGAACTGCTTGAGAAAATTGCGGAGCAAAGCGGGTTTAGCGAAAACTACATCAAAGACGCCGGCGAATACTCCCCCGGTGGATACCTGTCCTCCGCTTTTTCTCACCGGGCAGCCGGTCTGAACAACGCGGACTATCTCTGGACCATTCAATATAACATCATCACTGAGCTGGCGGAAAAAGGGCCGTGCGTCATTGTTGGCCGCTGCGCGGACTATATTCTACGCGACAAGGCGGACTGCTTGCGGATGTTCATCCATGCGGACATGAAATTCCGCGCCGAGCGCATCGTCAAGGTGTATGGAGAGCGCGAAGCCTCCCCGGAGCAGCGCCTTAAGGACAAGGATAAGCGCCGCGCCATCTATCACCGGTTTTATACCAATATGAAGTGGGGCCATGCGCAGAATTACGATATCACCCTCAACAGCGGAACGCTGGGCATTGACACCTGTGTATCCATCATCAAGGGACTTTACTGATGATGGTGCAGATGATGCCGCAGTCTGTGATAATATCCATCCACATGGATGATGTAGATGATGCCGCCGATCACATAGGCGATGTCAGTCAGGGCAAAGCCGGTGGGCAGGCCGATGGTTTCCTGCAAGCAGCCCATCAGCAGCGAGCCGATGCCGATGCCAACGTCATAGGACAGCATGTAGGTGGCGTTGGCGACACCGCGCTTGGGGGCGGGGGTAGTTCCGGTCACAAAGGACTGGAACAGCGGCTGCAAAATGCCGTATCCAAGCCCAAAGAAGTAGCCTGCGACCAGCATATGTACGCCGGTGGACAGGAACAGATAGCTCGCCATCGTGATAATCAGGATCACCAAACTGATGTAGACCAGCACGCGATGCTTGGCGGCATCGATCATTTTCTGGGTGGACAGCTTAGAGGTCAGCATACCGGCAACAAGGCAGATATAGAAGTAAGGGAGAAAGGGCGTCAAGCCCTTTTCCTGTGCCAAAATGGAGGAATAGGCAATAACCGCGCCGTAAGGGATCATCAGAAACATCATGTTGAACATGAACGGAAGCGCGGAAACGTGAATGGTGTCTTTGAGCGCAAACTTTTTCCGCTCTACCTTTGGATAGCGGATGCGGCAGCAGGCAACGCAGATCAGGGCGACAACGGTGATGCCGAAAATCGTCAGAAAAGAGGCCTTGCTGCTCATGTTGTTTTGGACCTGAATGCCGACATAAGGGCCGACCGCCATGCCGATCGACACGGTGAAGGCAAAGCGGCTGATGCCCTCGGTGATTTTGGTGACCGGCAGCACATCGCTTGCCAGCGTCATCGTGGCCGAATCGCACACGGAGTACACCGCGCCCATGTAAAGGCGAATGACAATCAGCGCGCCGAACAGCGGGAACGCGATAAAGCTGGGAAAGGACAGGCAGAACAGCGCCAGAAACAGCAGATAGACATGATAGCGGTTGAAGTTATTCAGCAGATATCCCGCGACCGGACGAAACAGGATGGTCGCCACGGACATTGCGGTCAGCACGATACCGATTTTCGAGCCGGTGATGCCGATTTCCTGACAATAGATGGGGATAATGGGGATGGATGCGTAAAACGCTGCCAAAACCAGCAGGTTTGTGATAAAGAGAAGGATAAATTTTCGGTTCCAGATTTTTTCTGTTTTTTCCATGTGCATAAAGCTCCTTTATGGGTGTCGATAAAAAAATATAGTGGCAACTGCCACTATATTAGAATAACATGAGAAGCACACCGCGTCAATATCCGGTTGCAATTGCCACTAAAATAGCTTATAATAGCAACCAGCAGAAAGGAGGCTTGTGCCATGCCTTATATTATGGACAGCCCGTTCAAATCCATCTCCATTTTGTATCGCAAATCGCATATTTGGCTCAATAACGGTTGTGTGTCCCACCATTTGACAGCGGCGCAGGCCGTGGTCATCCTGATTGTCTGCGATTATGACGGTCTGACGCAGGATGAGGTGACAAAGCGGCTGTCGCTGGACAAAAGCGTGATCGCCAAGACGGTCAACAAGCTGGAGGAAACCGGCTTTCTCATCCGCTCCACCAACGCAAAGGACAAGCGCACCTATGATATCCACCCCACGGAAAAAGCGTGGGAGGTCTATCCGTTCATCAAAGAGCAGATTGAAGCGTGCTTCGGACAAATCACGCAGCATATGACAGATGCTGAGCGCAAGGAATTCCAGCGTCTATTGATCATGGCATCGGAAGCAGCCCTCGCGCTGGAGGATTGAGCCGGAAGAAAAGCAAAAATAAAAGCGGAAGCCGTTGGGCTTCCGCTTTTTATATACTGTTTACAGCACCTTGCTCAGGAAATCAATCGTGCGAGGTTCCTTCGGATGGTTGATGACCTCATTCGGTGTACCCTCCTCGACGATGTAGCCGCCTTCCATGAAGATGACACGGCTGGCAACCTCGCGGGCAAAGCCGATCTCGTGCGTGACGACGACCATCGTCATGCCCTCTTTGGCGAGGTTCTGCATGACCTGCAATACCTCGCCAACCATTTCGGGGTCGAGTGCGGAGGTCGGTTCGTCGAACAGCATGATGTCCGGGTTCATCGCCAGCGCACGGGCGATGGCGACGCGCTGCTTCTGGCCGCCGGACAGCTGCGCGGGATAGGCGTCCGCCTTGTCCGCAAGGCCGACACGTTTGAGCAGCCGCATGGCGGTTTCGCGCGCTTCTTCCTTGGTGGCTTTTTTCAGCTCGGTCGGCGCAAGCATCATGTTGCCCATGACGTCCAGATTGTTGAACAGGTTGAACAGCTGGAACACCATGCCGACGTTTTCACGCACCTTGTTGATATCGGTGTGCTTGTCGGTGATGTCGTAGCCATCCACAATGACTGTGCCGTCGGTGATCTCTTCCAGACGGTTGAGGCAGCGCAGGAAAGTGGACTTACCGCTGCCGGACGGCCCGAGGATAACGACGACCTCGCCCTCGTGGATGTCGATCGAGACATCCTTGAGCACTTCCAGATCACCGAAGTTCTTTTTCAGATGGGAAACATGGATCTTTGTCTGCTTGTTATTCTCTGCCACGGTTGATCCTCCTTTCCATGACCTTTGCGAAGCGGGACAGGATGGTGATGACAACCAGATACATGATGCCGACAATGAACCATACTTCAAACGGGCGCATAGTATTTGCCTGCACGTTTTTGGCCGTGTTGACCAGCTCCGGGAAACCAATGACCGACAGGATCGAGGTATCCTTGAGCGTGATGATAAACTGGTTGATGATCGACGGGATCATCGTGCGAATGGCCTGCGGCAGCACGACCTTGCGCATGGATTTCCAGTAGGGCAGGCCAAGGCTGCGCGCAGCCTCCATCTGGCCCTTATCCACGCTCTGGATACCGGCGCGGATGATTTCCGACATATAGGCGCCGCAGTTGAGCGCCAGCGCGATCGTACCGGCCTGCAAAGCCGACAGGGTGAAACGGGTGCCCACCATAAAGGTATTGATAAGCTGCGGTATGCCGAAGTAGATGAAAAAGGCCAGCACGATCATGGGCAGGCCACGGATCACATCGACAAAAATTGTGGAAATGATATTGCACACGCGGCTTCTGAGCACGCTCAGCAGGCCGAAAATCAAGCCCAGAATGCAGGCAAAAAACAGGCCGCATAAAGCCAGCAGCAGCGTCTGCCCCATCGCCTCCAGCAGCAGCGACCCATAGGTGGAAATAATTTTGGCAAGCATGGGTCAGAACTCCTTTCAAACAAGCAGGGGGCGCCGGAACCAACCAGTGCCCCCTGAAAATTCAGGTTAATCCGCTATGATCAGCCCAGATACTTGGCGATGATCTCGTCGTACTTGCCGTTTTCCTTGATGTTGGCAAGACCGGCGTTGAACATGTCGATCAGTTCCTGATTGTCCGGATTAAAGATCGCAAAGCCGTAAGGCTGGCCTTCGCTTGCGGTGTCCTCGAGGATCTTGAGCGCCAGATCGCCGTCCTTGATGGAAGCCGTCATAACCGGGGTATCCTCAAAGCAAGCAACCGTCTGGCCGCCGAGCACCGCCTGATACATCGTGGGCGAATCCTCAAAGTAGGTCATGTTGAAGCCGTACTGATCCTTCAGGCTCTCCGCGTAAGCCGCGCCCTGCGTGCCGGTCTTAACGGCAACCGTCTTGCCGGACAGGTCTTCAAAGCCGGTGATATCGGAATCCGCTGCAACCGTCAGGGTCTGGGTGGTCTGATAGTAGCCGTCCGAGAAGATCCAGCCGCCTTCCTTGCGCTCGTCGGTGATGGATGCACCGGCGATCAGGCCGTCCGCCTGACCCGCCTGACAAGCAGCCAACGCTGCATCCCAGCCGAGACTCTGGATGTCATACTGGAAGCCCTGATCCTCGGCAATCGCTGCAACAAGGTCTACGTCGATGCCGACAAAGTTGCCCGAAGCGTCGGTGTACTCAAAGGGCTTGAACACGGTATCGGATGCAATGACCCAAACCTTTTCATCGCCCGATGCGCCATTGGACGTATCGCTTGCCGCATTGCTGTCGCCACCAGACGCATTGCCGCCGCAAGCCGCAAGGCCCAGCGCCAGCGTAGCCGCCATCAGCAGAGAAAGTACTTTTTTCACTTGTGATTCTCCTTTTCTTTTTTCTTACCCTCCGCATCTGCATAGCGTTTCTCCCCACGCATGCAGAGCATCAGCCATAGATATATAACAGGCGATGGAAGTATCCAGACAACTACCATCGCCTATCATGCCCACACCATTATAGCGTAAAATCAATATTTCGTCAAGTGTACCGCCTGTTTTTGACAAAAACGCAGGTCAAATGTGCTCGGCGGCCCGCAAAATTTCCTCCAGCGCAAAATCAATGCCGAATCGGCTGGTGCATATCGTCAGATCGTAGTTGGTCGCGTCGGCATAGCGGCGGCCGGTGTAGTGCGTGCAGTAGGCGCTGCGCGCCTTGTCCACCGCCTTGATGTTGGCGCGGAGCTTTTCCGGCTCGGTGTCCTCCATCATGCCGCGCATGCGTTCAAAGCGCCATTCAAAATCCGCGTGAACGAAGACCCGCAGGCAGTGGTCGAACTCACGCAGGATGAAATCCGCGTTGCGGCCAACAATGACGCAGCTTTCGTGGTCCGCGATCTCGCGGATGGCCTTGACCTGCGCCTCCCACAGCTTGTCGCTGAGGGGACGGTTATAAAAGTCAAACAGGCTTTGCGTCAGACCAAAGCTGGTCGGCACGCGCTCATCCCATTTGCGCACCTGCGCGGGCGTCAGCCCGGCGGACGCTTTGGCGGTGTGAAGGATCAGATCCTTATTGTATAGTGGGATACCCAGTGCGTCGGCCGTGCGCCGGCCCAGCTCGCCGCCGCCCGCACCGAACTGCCGGCTGATGGTAATGATCTTTCTCATGGGGTCATTCCTCCTGATTTCCCTGTCGGCAGAGCCGCATTTCATGCGAAACGCCCTGCATCTGTCCGATCGGTATTGTAATCATTATAGCCGACCAGCCGGATAAACGCAAGTATGCTGCAAAGCTCCCGCAGTTTTCTGCGGGAGCTTTGCAAAGATCAGATACCGGCTGTGCGCAGCGTCAAAATCATCAGGATGACGGCGGATACGCTGAGCACCAGACCGATTCCCCGGGTAATCAGTGTAACACGGCGGATACTCATGGCATGAAAGGTTTCAAAAGAACTGATCGGATACGGAAACGCGACAAAGGCCAGTCCTGCAATCAACTGTCCGATATAGGCGCCGAGCATATGCAGCGGTCCACTGCCGCCGAAAAAGGCGCTGATCAAAAAGCCCAGTCCGCCCGCGAATACCAGCAGATAAAGCGCGGTTTTGAACCGCTTGTCGTGCTGGACATATCGTTCGGTCTGCTCCCGGCAGCATTCACAGCACACGCCGAAAGAACGGGTGTGCACCTTTGCCATGAGCTTGTCTTCCGGCAGGGCTTTGCCGCAATAAACACATTTTTCCATGTGGATTCCCTCCTGATGATGCGCGGCAAAGCCGCACGGCCTTATTTTTTTCGGTAGGTTTGGAAGGCGTTGAGCACAACGCCGATCTGGTCATCGGTCAGCAGATTGGGCTGACATGATCGTGATGGATCTGGACGGCAATGTCATCGAGGGTACCCGTAAGCCCTCGTCGGATACGCCGGCGATTCTGCATATTTTCCGTGAGCGCCCGGATATCAACGCCGTCATCCATACCCATCAGCCCTATGCGACAGCGATTTCGCTGATCCCCGGCTTGACCGAGTTCCGCGTGTGCATCACCGCGCTGGCGAATGCTGCGGGCGGTAATGTTCCGATTACCCCGTATTCTGCGGCAGGATCGATCGATATGGGCATTGATACCGTTAAATATGTGGGTGACGGGCACGCGGTAATCCTGTCCCAGCATGGTGTTATGACGGTCGGCAAGGACTTGAATCAGGCATTGTATGCCGCAGTTTATCTGGAAGAAGCGGCAAAATGCTATCTGGCTGCGCGTGCTGCATGCGTCAATGGCGAGACCAAGCAGATGAGCGATGCGCAGATTCAGCAGATGGTGGATGTGTTTAAGTATTATGGACAGGGTACGGCCACCATTCCGGAGGATTTGGTCAAGCGTCTGGATTGATGCTTGCCAGCCAAAGAATTAGAAGAAAGACAAACCCGGCAGCAGCGCGATGCGTTGCTGCCGGGTTTTTATATGTTTTCTGATTTCTCCTGCTGCGCGCACAAACCCTACTTGCCGAACGGCACAGCGCGGTCCTATAATATAAATAAGGTCAAGAATGCAAGAGGAGGGTTTTTATGCGAATTCTGGTAGCGGAGGACGAGCGTGATCTCAATCGGCTGATCTGCCGGACGCTGGAACGCGCAGGATATAGTGTGGACGCCTGCTTTGACGGCGAAGCTGCGCTCGATTATCTGCTGGGGGCGGAATATGACTGCCTGCTGCTTGATATCATGATGCCGAAAAAGGACGGGCGCGAGGTGCTGCGCGAGGTGCGCGCACAGGGCAGCGCCGTGCCGGTGATCTTTTTGACCGCGCGCGACAGCGTGCAGGACCGGATTGAAGGGTTGGACCTCGGCGCGGACGATTATCTGGTTAAACCCTTTGATTTTGACGAGCTGCTCGCCCGTATCCGCGCGGCGACGCGCAAATACGGCACGCAAAAGACCAGCGTACTGACGCTCGCGGACCTGACCGTGGACACCGGCAGTCATACGGTCACGCGCGGCGGCAAGGAGATTCGCCTGTCGGCCAAGGAATACGCCATCCTGCAATATATGATGCAGCACAAGGGTACGGTCATTTCCCGTGCCCGGCTGGAGGATCACATCTGGAATTACGACTATACGGGCGGCTCGAATGTGGTCGATGTGTATATCACCTATCTGCGCAAAAAGATCGACAACGGCTTTGACAAAAAGCTGCTGCATACGGTCCGCGGCGCGGGCTGGATTTTAAAGGAGGAGCCGTGAAACGATTTTCCGTCAAGCTCAAGCTGACCCTGTGGATTACCCTGCTCATGCTGCTGCTCACCACATTGGTGCTGGTGTTTATGGTGGTGGTGAGCAGTTCGGTCGTTTCGGAAAACGCATATGAGCAGCTCACGAACACCGTGCGCGGCAATCTCAGCGGTATTTCCAAGGAAAACGGCAACCTCACCTTCAGCGAGGATTTTTCGTTCACCAAAAATGGCGTGCATACGGTTGTATACAGCAGCAGCGGTGCAATGCTCGCCGGACAGCTCCCGCTGTCCTTCCCGGATACGCTAGCGTTTGAAAACGGCGCGATCCGCATGGCCGAGGGGGATAACGGCAGTTATTATGTGCTGGATTTCTGGCTGCCGTTCAGCTGGGACGACGGCGTGTGGGTGCGCGGCATGATTCAGGCGCCGGATGTAGCCGATGTGCTGGACGACATGACCGGTATTGCGCTGCTCATCCTGCCCCTGATGGTGGTGGTCAGCGGCTTGGGCGCGTATCTGCTCGCCCGATCGACCTTCCGCCCCATCGATCGCATCATCTGCGCGGCGGAGAGTATCGGAGAGGGGCGCGATTTGTCGCAGCGCATCGGCCTGCCTCCGGGACGGGACGAGATCAGCCGTCTGGGACAGGCATTTGACAACATGTTTGTGCGGCTCGAAGCATCTTTTGAGTCGGAAAAGCAGTTCACCTCGGACGCATCGCACGAGCTGCGCACGCCGACCGCGGTTATTCTTGCCCAGTGCGAGGACGCGCGGCGGCACGCCGAAACGCCCGAACAGTATACGCAGGCGATCGAGGTGATCGAGCGGCAGGCGGGCAAAATGTCCGACCTGATCGCGCAGCTGTTGCAGATGACCCGTCTGGAGCAAGGTACGCAGCGCGCATCTTTCGAGTGGGCCGACCTGAGCGGTCTGGTGGAGGTCATTTGCACGGAGCAGCCTGCTTTCCCCAAGAATATCACGCTGCAAACCGATATCCAGCCCGAGGTCGAAGCCCGCTTCGATGTGACGCTGGTCAGCCGTCTGCTGCAAAACCTGATCGGTAATGCTGTGCGGTACGGCAGGCAGGACGGACATATCTGGGTTTCTCTGCGACGGGAGCAGGCGGATGCCGTGCTCGCGGTGCGGGATGACGGCATCGGCATTGCGCAGGAGCAGCAGGAAAAGATCTGGCAGCGGTTTTATCAGGTAGAGCCGTCGCGCAGCGGACAGGCCGGCACCGGGCTGGGCCTGACTATGGTGCGTCAGATCGCCGCGCTGCATGGCGGCACGGTCACGCTGGACAGCGCGCCGGGTGTGGGCAGCTGCTTCACCTTCCGTTTTCCGATCGGACAGCCCGCTGAGGGTAGCGAAAACCCAACATAAAAATATTTTTTTAAAATTTACTGTTTTAATATTTTTTTAATATTGGGCTGGTATCCTGTATATGAACTCAAACGAAAGGTGTGAGCAACATGAAAAAGCAGATTTTGATGTTTACTGCTGTGGCAATGCTGGCCGCCGCGTTGGCAGGCTGCGGCAAGCCCGTTCAGAAGAGCAGCGCGCAGATGGGATATATCGGTGAAGACGCGGCCAAAAACATGGCGGTCACCGCTGCGCAGGTGGATACCGCAAACGCTTCTTTTTCCGGTGTTTCGCTGGATGAAAAGGACGGCATCGCCTATTATGGCGTGGATTTCACCGCAGACGGTACGACCTATCACTACGCGATCGACGCGATGACCGGTGCGGTGATCGAATCGAGCAGCGGCACCGCGCAGACGACCGGCACGACGGATACGACCGGCACATCCGGTACAACTGCCGCTTCCCAGACGGGCACGGTGGATGAGGCCCGCGCCAAGCAGATCGCGCTCGAGCATGCGGGCGTGAGTGAGAGTGACACAACGTTCCTGATGGCTAAACAGGATTATGAAAACGGTACGCTGGTTTATGAAGTTGAGTTTTACGTTGCCGCGACCGGCACGGAATACGATTACGAGATCGACGCCGCGACCGGCGAAGTCCGCAGCTTCGACTATGATGCGGAAAACTACACCGCAGGACAGCAGAACACCACTTCCGGCACGAATGAGACCAAGAGCGAAGCCGAGATCCGCGCCATTGCGCTGGCCAAGGTGCCGGGCGCGACCGAGAACGATATCCGCATGAATCTGGACCGCGACGACGGCAAGCTGAGATACGAGGGCAAGATCATCTACGAGGGAATGGAATACGATTTCGAGATCGACGCATACAGCGGCGCCATTCAAGAATGGGACGCGGAATCCGTATTTGATTGATAGGCATAAAAGGAGGAAGACAAAATGAAAAAACTGGTTTGTACGATGGCACTGGCTGCACTGCTGTGCGGCGCGGCGGGAGCGGCGAACGGCTCTTATTCGGTAACGGCGGAGCTGAGCCCGGACATCACGGTCAAGATCGACGGCGTGGAGCGTGTTTTCTACAACGTACAGGGGCGGGAAGTGCACCCCATCAGCTACGCAGGCACAACCTATGTGCCGATCCGCTCGATCGGTGAGCTGATGGATAAGAACGTCAACTGGGACGAGGCGACGAACACTGCTACCATCGGCGGCGCGCGTGTCACGGCGGACGCAACCGGCACGCCGGACCGCAATGCCATTCCGCAGGACATCACGATGGACATTGAGCCGGGCATCACGATCGTGATCGACGGCACGGCGCGCACGTTCTATAACGCAAACGGCCAGAAGGTCGATCCCGCGCTGTATAACGGCTCGATTTACCTGCCGATCCGCGCGATTGGCGAGATCATGGGCAAAACCGTGTCGTGGGACGGCACAACCCAGACTGTTTCGATTTCCGGCAGCACGTCCGGCGGTCAGGTGACCGACTTTGACACGAACAATCCGTCCGGCAACACCGGCAATACGGGTAACACTGGCAATACCGGCACGACCACCGGCAGCGTAACGGTTGAACAGGCAAAGCAGATCGCGCTCAACCACGCGGGCAAGACGGCTGGTCAGGTGACTTTCGTCAAGGCAAAGTCCGATTGGGAGAATGGTAAAACGGTTTACGAGATCGAGTTCATCTATCGTTCCGGCACAAGCTATCTGGAATACGATTATGAGATCGACGCTTCCACCGGCAAGATTCTGAGCTATGACTATGACGCGGAGGGCTACGTGCCTTCGACCGGCGGCAATAGCGGCAGCCAGACGGCGACCATCACCGAGGCGCGCGCCAAGGAAATTGCGCTGAATAAGGTACCGGGCGCAAGCACGGCTAACATCTATGAATTCAAGCTGGATTATGACGATGGCCGTCTGGAATACGAGGGCAAGATCATCTACAACAGCATGGAATACGAATTTTCCATTGATGCAAACACCGGTAATGTGACTGGCTGGGATGTAGAGTCCATCTACGACTGATGCAAAAACAAAAATGCCTTCCGCCTGGGGCGGAAGGCATTTTTCTATGCAAAGATTTTAGAGGGCACGCACCGAAATCATGCCGTCGATCGCGCGCAGCGCGTCGAGGTTGGCCTCGGTGGGCTGCTCTGCGAGGTCTACGATGGTATATGCGTAGTCGCCCTTGGAGCGGTTGCCCATGTTTTCGATATTGCACTTGACCGCGGCGGTGATGGATGCGATCATGTTCGGGATGTTCTTGTGGATCATACAGACGCGGTAGCCGCCTTCATAGGGCACCTTGAGGTTCGGGAAGTTGACCGAGTTGCGGATCGTGCCGGTTTCGAGGTAATCCGAAATCTCCTTGACCGCCATCTTAGCGCAGTTGTCCTCGCTCTCGGGCGTGGACGCGCCGAGGTGCGGCAGCGTGATCGCGTTTTCCTGCGCAAGGATCTCGTCGGAAGCAAAGTCGGACACATAGGCCGCAACCTTGCCGCTCTCGAGCGCCTTTGCCATCGCAGCAACGTCTACCAGTTCGCCGCGGGCGAGGTTGATGATGCGCACGCCGTCCTTCATCTTGGCGATGGACTCCTCGCAGATGGTGTTCTTGGTGTCCGGGGTCAGCGGAACGTGGATGGTGATATAGTCGCAGTTTGCAAAAATCTGGTCGAGTTCGGTCACGTGCTTGACCGAACGGGACAGCGCCAGTGCGCCGTCAACCGACAGATACGGGTCGTAGCCCCAGACCTCCATGTCCAGACCGACCGCAGCGTTTGCCACCTTGACGCCGATCGCACCCAGACCGATGACGCCCAGACGCTTGCCGGAGATTTCCGGGCCGGCATAGGTGGACTTGCCCTTTTCCGCAGCCGGGCCGATGTCCGGCGTGCCGGCGAGGCTCTTTACCCAGTTTGCGCCCTGCACGATCTTACGGGAGGCGAGCATCAGCGCGCATACAACCAGCTCCTTGACCGCGTTGGCGTTTGCGCCCGGGGTGTTGAATACGACGATGCCTTCCTGTGCGCAGCGGTCGAGCGGAATGTTGTTCACGCCCGCGCCTGCGCGCGCGATGCACTTGAGGTTTTTCGGGAACTCGACGTCGTGCAGCTTGGCCGAACGGACGAGGACGGCGTCATAGTCCGTGAAGTCCTCCGAGCAGGTGTACTTGGCGGGGTCCAGATTTTCCAGACCAACCTTGGAAATTTTATTGTAAAGCTTTACATTATACATGGGAAGCACTCCTCTTATTTTGTGTTTTCGCTCGAAAAGAGCGAAGGGGGTATTGGATACCCCCTATCAGCATTTTACGCGTTTTCTGCTGCGAACTTCTTCATGAAGTCGATCAGATATTCCACGCCTTCGATCGGCATTGCGTTGTAGATGGAAGCGCGCATGCCGCCAACCGAACGGTGGCCTTTGAGGTTGGACATGCCGGCTGCCGCGGATTGCTTGGCAAACTTCGCGTCCAGCTCGTCGTTGCCGGTGCGGAAGGTGACGTTCATGTGGCTGCGGGATGCCTTTTCAGCAACCGCCTTGTAGAAATTCTGGCTGTCGAGGTAGTCATACAGCATGCTGGAACGCTTTGCGGCGCGCTCCTGCATGACCTTCACGCCGCCCATCTGCTCGACCCACTCGAGCACAAGGCCCAGCACATAGATGCCGTACGTGGGGGGCGTGTTGTACATGGAGTCCTTGTCGGCCATGGTCTTCCAGTCCAGCATGACCGGGTACTTTTCGAGCGGATAATTGCCCAGCAGATCCTCGCGCACGATCACGACGGTTACGCCTGCGGGGCCCATGTTCTTCTGTGCGCCCGCATAGATAACGCCGTACTTGGAAACGTCAACCGGCTTGGAGAGGATGTTCGAGGACATATCGGCCACCAGCGGCACGCCCGCCGGGGTTTCGGGGTCGTACTGGTATTCGGTGCCGTAGATGGTGTTGTTGGCGCAGATGTAGAAGTAATCCGCGTCCGGACGGATGTCCAGCTCGCCCTGCGTGGGCACGCGGTCAAAGTTGCCCTCCTTGGAGGAGAACGCTACGTGGATGTCGCCGAACTTGACGGCTTCCTTGTAAGCATTGTTGGCGAAGTTGCCGGTGATGGCATAGTCCGCCTTGCCGGTCTTCATCAGGTTCATCGGGATAGCCGCGAACTGGGTCGTCGCGCCGCCCTGCAAAAACAGCACCTTGTAATTGTCCGGGATGGAGAGCACGCGGCGCAGCGCAGCTTCGGTCTCCTTGATGATGCCGTCATATACCTTAGATCGGTGACTCATCTCCATGACGGACATGCCTGAGCCCTTGTAGTTCAGCATTTCGGATGCACAGCGCTCGAGTACGGGCACCGGAAGCATGGAGGGGCCAGCGGAGAAATTGTAGATACGATTGTCAGCCATAGTGATAGTTACCTGCCTTTCAATAAATCAGCGTGCTATTCCGTATAGGAATGCAATATTCATTATAGTATAAGGGAGAACGATTTACTACGGGAAATTAAACCAAAATTCCGTCGCAAAAAGACGAATGTCTGCACAATATGGACAGATGGTGCAGTGTTTGCGCAAACGGCGCTGGATTGCATGTGCTTTGCCGGATATGGTATACTAAGGCAGAAATGAGAAAGAAAAGCCGCGCGTTTTTGCACAGGATTGTGGAAAACGGCGCGATGCGAAAGGAGAGGATGGCTATGTTCCGGCGCCGTCAGCCGGGCCAGCGTTCTCAGCTGAGCCACCGGCAGATCAACCGGCTTCTGCCGTTTACCAATGCGCCGCTGTTCCATGCGTTGCAGCTGCTCGCTACAGGCGATTCCGCGCGTTTTCACATGCCCGGACACAAGGGAGAACCGCTGTTCAACAGCTATGCCGAGGTGTTTGCCATCGACTTCACCGAAACCTACGGCACGGGCAACCTGTACCTGAGCGACGGCCCGATCCGCGACGCGGAGGTCGCCGCGGCGCGGTATTTCGGCGCGTCCGACTGCTTTTTCCTGACCGGCGGCTCGACGCAGGGCATTCTGTCCATGCTGGCGACCGCAGTCGGCCGCGGCGGTGCAGTACTGCTCGACCGCGAGTGCCACAAATCGGTGTGCCATGCCTGTGCGCTGCTGGATATCACGCCCTATTTTATCTCCGCGCCGGTATTGGAGCCGTTTGGTATTTCGGGCGCGCTTGCGCCCGCAGATGCCGAGCAGCAGCTGATTGACCATCCCGAGATTCGCGCCGTGCTGCTCACCTCCCCTACCTATTATGGTGTGCGCCGCGCGATTCCGGCTTTTGTCGATCTGTGCCGCGCTTACGGTAAGCAGCTGCTGGTGGATGCGGCCCACGGCGCACACTTTCCTGCCGTCGGCCTGCCGACCCCGGTTGCGGAGGGTGCGGATCTGGCGGTGCTGTCCATCCACAAAACGCTGCCCTGTCTGGGACAGGGCGCGGTTGTGCTGAGCGGCCCGGGTGTGGATAAGCGCGCCTTGCGCGAAAACACCGCCCTGTTTGGTACGTCCAGCCCCTCCTACCCCATCATGGCCTCCATCGACCTTGCCCGTGCCTACACCGAAGGGCCGGGCCGCGCCGCCTACCGCCGCGCTGCCGAGACCTGCGGCGAGCTGCGCGAGTATGTGCTGCGCCGCACGGGCTTTACGCCGCTGACCTTGGAGGACTACCCCGCGCTCGACCCCTGCCGCCTGACTGTGTGCACCGCAGGCACGGACGTGACCGGCCACCGGCTGGCCGACATGCTGTGGAGCGAGTACGGTGTCGCCTGTGAGATGGCGGATGACCGTAATGTGGTGTTTATCCTGACCTGCGCGGACTCCGGCACGGCGATATATCGGCTGCGGCGCGGCTTGCGCCGTATTTCGCACCGCCGCCATGAGGCGCTGCTGCCCTCCCCTGTCGCTCCCTTCCCGCCTGCTGAGCGGGTGATGTCCGTGCGCGACGCATGGTTTGCCAAGACCGGCCGCGTCGAGCTTTCCGCCGCCGAAGGGCTGGTGTGCGCCCGTCCGGTCACGCCTTATCCGCCGGGTGTGCCGCTGCTGTGGCCGGGGGAGAAAATTACCCGCGCGCACATTGAACTTATCCGCGAAAGATGGTACAATGAAATCAGCGAGATCACGGTTGTGATCGGCTGATTTACCTCAAAGGAGGATTTTTTCTATGAAAATGGTACTTGCGATCATCAACTATGATGATGCTCAGGATGTAATCAATAATCTGATGAAGGCCGGCTTCCAGATCACCAAGCTGGCGACCACCGGCGGCTTCCTCAAGGCCGGCAACGTGACCGTTCTGATTGGTCTGGATGAGTCCAAGCTGGACGAATGCTTTAACATCATCCGCGAGAATTCCTCCTCGCGCAAGCAGATCATCCCCACCACCGCCGAGCTGGGCATGGGCTTTTTCCCGTCCACGCCTGTGCAGGTTGAGGTCGGCGGCGCGACTGTGTTCGTTCTCAATGTCGAGCGCTTTGAAAAGCTGTGATCTCATTTGACGCGCTGCCGGGCAATGCGGCCCTCAAAAGCGCGCTGAAACATGCGCTGGCCGACCGTTTTCCGCAGGCTGTTCTGCTTTCAGGGGACGATTCTGCGGCGCTGGCGGCCTGGTCGGACGTGCTGGCCGCGGGCATCCTGTGCGAAAGCGCGGAGCCGCGCCCGTGCGGGACATGCCTTTCCTGCCGCAAGGTCAGCGAGGGCGTACACCCCGACCTGACTATCATCGACGAGGGCGAAAACGAGTTGAAAGTCGATCTGGCGCGCCGCATCAAGGCGGAAAACGCCATCATCCCGAACGACGGCGCGCGCCGCGTGACCGTCATCCGGCACGCGCAGAACTTAAACCCCATGGCGCAGAACGCGCTGCTGAAGGAACTGGAAGAGCCGCCGGCCTTTGCCTTTTTCGTGCTGACCGCCGAGCAGCCGGATACCTTATTGCAGACCGTGCGCTCGCGCTGCACCAAGTTTTCACTCGTCCCGCAGGAGGAAAGGACTGGGGACGGCGAAGCCGCCGCGCTGCTCGCGCCCTATCTGGAAGCGCTCGCCCAGCGCCGCGAGGATCGCATGATGCTGGCCGCGCTCGCGCTGGAGAAAACCCCGCGCCGCGCGCTGCTGGGTGTGATCGGCGTGCTGCAAAGCGCGCTGCGCGACGCGATTTTTTCCGCAAAAGGGCTGCCACAGCCGCCGGTCGTGGCGGCGCTGCGCAAACAGACGCAGGCGCTGGCAAGCGCCGTGAGCGCGGCACGGCTGCTTGCGCTGTATGATTTTCTGAGCGTGCTGACCGACCGTGTCTCCCGCAACGCAGCGGCGGCGGCGGTGACCTGCGCGCTGACAAGCGATGCCTACCGCATCTGCTTTTTATAATGTAGGAGGATCAGTTTTTGACAACGATTATTGGTGTCCGTTTTAAAACGGGCGGAAAAATGTATTATTTTGACCCGCAGGACACGCCGGTGGCCGCGGGCGAGGACGTGATCGTGGAAACGACGCGCGGGCTGGAATACGGTCAGTGCGTGCAGGGCAACACGGAGGTGCCCGACCAGACGGTCGTCCAGCCGCTCAAGCGCATGGTGCGCGTGGCGACCGACGCGGATAAAAAGACGCTGGCACGCAACAAAAAGCGCGCGGACGAAGCGTTCATCATCTGCAAGCGCAAGATTGAAGAGCGCGGGCTGGAAATGAATCTGGTCACGGCGGAATGCACGTTCGACATGAACAAAATGCTGTTTTACTTCACCGCCGACGGTCGCGTGGACTTCCGCGAGCTGGTCAAGGATCTGGCCAGCGTGTTCCGCACGCGCATCGAGCTGCGGCAGATCGGCGTGCGCGACGAAGCGAAGATGATCGGTGGTCTGGGCACTTGCGGGCGTGAGCTGTGCTGCTGCTCGTATCTGGAGGACTTCCATCCGGTTTCGATCAATATGGCGAAGGATCAGAATTTGTCGCTCAACCCGGCGAAAATTTCGGGCGTGTGCGGCCGCTTGATGTGCTGCCTGAAATATGAGAATGAAGCCTATGCCGAGCTGCAAAAGGTCACGCCTAAGCAGGGCAGCGTCGTCGATACGCCCGAGGGGCGCGGCAAAGTCATCACGACCCAGATGCTGCGCGGCACCTGCAAGGTGCAGCTGGACGACAGCCCTGAACATTCGCTGACCGAGTTCCAGTGCACAGACTGCTGCGTAGTCAAGGGTGCGTGCCGCAACCGGCAGAATGCCGCCGCCATGGCGGAGGAGCGCCGCCGCATGGAGCAGGAGGCCGCCAAGCAGCAGAAGAAGCAGCAGGCCGCGGCTGAGGATGCGCCGGAGGAGACACAGGGAGAACCGTCCGTCGAGGGTGAAGCCCCCGCGGAAGGCGCGCCGCGCCGCCGCCGTCGCCGGGGCGGACGCCGCCGCCACAAGCCGCAGAACGCGGAAAACGCGGGCGGTGCGGAGAACGCTCCTGCGCAGGAGCATGCACCGGATGCGCAGGAATGACCCGGTACTGCATGCGTCAGAAAAAATAATACAAAACCGACCGTCCCCTTTTGTCAGGGGACGGTTTTTTCATGCGGCAGACGAACGGCAATGCAATAAAAATGTAATATTGCGCGCGCTTGTGTCACAAATGTTACACTTTTTCGCCTGCTATTGAGCGGCATGCAGGAAAAGGCTATAATTTATATATCAATCACCCAAGGATGGAAAAAATTATGCTCAAGAAAACCATATCCGCCCTGTTTGTGGCGTTTATCATGATAATAGGTGCTTCGGCCGCAGGGTCGATCTTCCCGGTGCAGCGCACGGATATCGACGGCGTGACTCGGTACGGCTATCTGGATGAAGAGGGCCGCACAGCGCTGCCGTTTGCCTACACGCAGGCCGGGGAATTTGCCAAATGCGGTCTGGCGGCGGTCGAGGACGACAAGTGGCAGACCGCAGTGATCGACCGCGAGGGCAACTTGATCGTGGATTATACCGATGCGCCGGTTTCGGTTGAATTTTCCGAGGATGCTATCGCCTACCGCTATGCCGATCATAGTGTGTACTATACGCTGCAGGGAGAAAAGATCGGCTCCTATGACGGGGCCGAGGGCTTTTTTGAGGACGGGCTGCTGCTGTGCAAAAGCCTGACGACCGGCCTGTACTCCTATGTGACGCAGGACGGCAGCAGCGCGTTTGCAGGCAGCTTCAAGAATGCGGGCGTCTTTTCCGGCGGCCGCGCGCTGGTATGCACGACGGACGGACAGTATCTGGCCATCGACACCAAGGGACAGACGCTGTACACACTGGAAAGCGGCATCGAGCCGTGTTACATGACGATTTTCGGTGAGGATACGATCGTTCTTTCCAACGGCATTGCCAAGGCGCTGTATTCGCTTTCCAAGAGCGACTACCTGACGCTGTTCCAATACAGCGAAATCAGCGAATTCCATGACGGCGTGGCAATGGTGCGCGAGGGCAACCTGTGGGGCACGATCGATACGTCCGGCAAGCTGCTGATCCAGCCGACCTATTATTACCTGTCCTATATGGGCGAAGGGCTGTATGCCGCCCGCAGCGCGGATGGTTCTGCCGCGGCAATCGAGGCGAACGGCGCGATGACCTATCGGGTGTCCAGCTATGTCGGCGGGTTCAACGAACTGCGTTACGGTCTTGCCTGGCACGGAACAGCGGACGGCAGCCTGATCTTTTTCAAAAAGAACGGCGGTTATTTCGCCAACCTGAAAAATGCGGAAAATCCGACGCTGCTGAGCGAAAATGTCGTGCGAGTGGTGCAGGACGACACGCTGCGTTATATCAATCTGTCCACGGGCACGGTGCTGTTCGAGCAGCCCAAGTCGTTTGATTTGGGCGATGGGCTCACAGCCAAGACCGTGCATTACGAAAAATTCATGGGATATCAGGCGGACGGCACGGAACACGGCTGGAATGTAGATTTTCCGGAGATCAGCGGTCTGTCGGACGAAAAAGTGCAGAAAACCATCAACGACGCAATCCGTGCGTTTTTCCTGAAGGGGCCGTCGGTCACTGCCGAGTATGAAGCGCTCGAGGGCAGCTACGGCGCGTCGGTTGAGGGCTCGGTGCTGGTTGTCTGGGCCAACTGCATCAGTGGACAAGGCACGGGCGCATCCGTGTGGAACGACAGTGTGGCGTTTGATTTGCGCACGGGAGAACAGTATAAGATCAGCGATTTGTTTGTCAGCGGTTATCTGGATGCTGTGCAGAAGCTGCTGCCTGCGGAGCACGAAATCTATCTGTACAGTTTTCCGCGCATGAGCGCCAAGGGCGTGACCTATTATTATAATGAATACGAAAGCGACACGCGCCGCGCCTATACGGAAAGCTATCTGCTGACGTTTGAACAGCTTTCGGATGTGGTGGATTATGAGGGCGCATGTTATACCGCGCTGCAAATGCAGTTTGCCAAGCCGCTGGATACGGTGGCGGGCTTTTCCGATGTAAGCACGACGCACTGGGCGGCCTCTTACATCCAGACGGCGGTCGATAATGAACTGATGCAGGGCGCCAACGGAAAATTCCGTCCGGACGAGCAGATCACGCAGGCAGAAGTCTGTGCCACGATTGCGCGCAGCCTGAAGCTGGAGACGAACGGCGAACGGATGGACGGGATTGAGGAAAACAAGTGGTATGCGGAAGAGGTCAGCGCAGTCTGGTCTGCGGGCCTGCTGGACGGACTGACCGACACCTTCCAGCCGGAAACCGTGATGACGCGCGCGGATGCGGCGCAGCTGTTCGCCAATGTGCTGGTGCAGCAGGGCAGTACACTGCCCGATGAAAAGACCGTGGAGGAAGCGCTTGCTTCATTCAAGGATGCCGAGGAAATTCCGGCAGAACGCCGCGCCGCTGTTGTGCTGTGCATGCAGAAGGGGCTGATAAAAGGATATACCGACGGTACCTTCCAGCCGCAGCGCGGCTTCACCCGTGCGGAGTTTGCCAAGCTGCTGACACTGATCTGAGCGGCTTTTCGGGCTGCGAATCCGGAAAAACGGAATTTGCAGCCCCTTTTCTTTCCCATTGGGCACGAAAAAACCGACCGGAAATGCCGTTTTTCGGAAAGATGTGCCGGATTGTGGCAGTTCTTTGCTGTCTTTTATAAAAAACAGTACACAAATGACGAAAACAATGGTAAAATAGGGATAACAATACCAAAGAGGTGATAGCTGTGAAAAGATTTCTATCCGCCGTGCTGGCGGTTGCCATGCTTTTGTGCACGCTGCCGGCGGCGTTTGCTGCTTCCGACATCGAAAAGCATTGGGCAAAACCTTACCTGCTGGAACTCAATGAGCTTGGGGTAATCAACCCCTCTTCGGAAGGCGAGTATACGCCCGATCAGGCGATTCGGCGCTGGGAGTTCATGCGCTATATCAACCGCGCTTTCGGCTTTACGGAAAAGGCTTCGATCAACTTTACCGATGTTGAAGAAGGCTCGACTTATTATGAAGTCGTGCAGGTCGCGGTCAAGTACGGCTATATTAACGGCGTTGGCAACAGCAAGATGGACCCCCTGGGCACGTTGACGCGCGAGCAGGCTGCGACCATTCTCGGCCGTCTGCACAAGTATACGCCGAGCACCGATCTGTCCGTGCTGAACAGCTTTACGGACAAAAATAAGCTGAGCGATTACAGCAAATCCTATGTGGCTGAAGCGGTTTCCAAGGGATATATCAACGGTTATACCGACGGCTCTTTTAAGCCGCAGGGCAATATCACCCGCGGTGAAATCGCCAAGATCCTGTATTATTTCCTCGGCTCTTCGCTCAATACCTCGGGTAAATCCTATACCGGCGAGGATCTGAACACCGAAACCAAGAATGTGACCATTTCCGCGCCCTGCTCGCTGTCCGACGCGACGATCAGCGGCAACCTGTTCATCACCGAGGGCGTCGGTTCGGGCAGCATCAGCCTGTCCAATGTGACGGTTCAGGGCGACATCATCGTCAGCAGCGGCAATGTGGCAATGGACGGCGTTTCCGCGCTGCATATGACGGTTTCCAACTCGCTCGGCATGACGCCGCAGGTGACCTGCACGGGCAACACCAATATCGGTGAAACCGAGGTGCAGACCTCTGCTTCGCTGACCGAGTCCAACCTTGGCGCAACGGCCGGCGGCCTTGCTGATCTGGTGCTGACCGGCAGCGACCTGTCGCTGACACTGGATGCTGCGGTGTGGGATGTGACCACATCCGGCAAGACCTCCATCCTGACCACGGGCAGCACGTCGATCGGTGAGCTGACCGCGAACGGCGAAACGTCGGTCACCGGCGGCGGCTCGATTCAGTCTGCGGTGCTCACCGTGTCCGGCTGTGAGCTGATTATGCAGCCCGATACCTATTCTCTGGGCGGCGGCGTGACGGCGGTCATCGCCGGCCAGTCGGTCTCCTCTTCGACGGGCGTTTCCATTTCCCCGTCCACCCTTTCGATCGACATCAACAATCAGGAAGCGATCGCGCATTCCTATGATTTCACCTTCAATGCAGATAAAAACGATCTGGTCCGCATGACTGTGGACGGTCAGGCGTTGGTGCTGGGCACGGACTATAACGTGCTGAGCGATAAAAACGGCATCCGCGTGTACAGAACCTATCTGAAAACGCTCAGCGCCGGTGTACATACTGCCGAGCTGGCGTTTGCGGATGATTCCAAGGCTTCGATTGGCATTCTGGTGGGCAATTCCGCTCTCAGCGCGGTCAGCCCGTCTCAGATTACGTTTGATAAGTATGAGCAGTCCCCCAATTACTCCAACCAGTCTGTAACCGTTGTCCTGCCCACCGGCACGCTGCTCGATTCGATCAAGATCGGCAGCGGAGAGTTGGAACGCGGCGTGGATTATCTCTATAACTCCACCACCGGCATTGTCACTTTCCAGCGTGAGTCGCTGGAGAAAAAGAGCAAGGGTACATACACCATCACCTTTGTACCCAGCAAAGGCACGACGTTCTCCTGCACGCTCATGGTTGTGGATACCTCTCCGGTCAACAATATCTCTCCGTCCGAGCTGGATTTCGACTCCAACGTCAATTCGGAGGGCTATCAGGATCTGACGGTCACGCTCAGCATAGCGGACAGCGCGAAACTTGAGAAAATTACGGCAAACGGCAAAACGCTGGAAGAAAACTGGCAATATAAGGTCAATGGCAGCGAGGTAACGCTCAGCAAGTCCGCAGTGGCGGCGCTTGCATCCAACGGCGAAACCTATGTCAACTTCAACTTTATCATGTCCAACGGCCTCAACCCCACGCTGCGGGTCAATTACGTGACGACCTATTCCTTGACGACAACGGTCGTGGATGATATGGGTCTGCCGATTCAGGGTGCTACCGTTACGGTAGAGCCGGAAAACAGCAGCACCGGCAGCGCGACCATGACCGCCTCTACCGATGAAAACGGCAGAGCGACGGTTTACGTCAAGCAAGGCAGTTATAAGGTCACCGCGACCCATGAACGCTTTACGGAGGCGGTTTCTACCACTACAAGCGTTTCCGGCGTTCGTTCGGTCAAGCTGACGGGTGAAATCCTTGAAACCGTGCAGATCGTTGTGACCAATGCATACGGTGCGCCGCTCTCCGGCGCGGTGGTCACCATCGGCGGACAGAATATCACCACCGGCGTAGACGGCACGGCTTCGTTCAGCCTGCGGCGCGGCAGCTACATGGCACAGGTTGCCTGTGTGGGTTATACCACTCAGACGGTTGCCCTGTCGGTCAACGGCACAGTGCGCGAGCGCGTGCAGCTTTCCTGAGCTAAGTTAAAATGAAACAAGCCGTCCGGCAACTGCCGGACGGCTTGTTTGTTTTGTTCATATGTCTGTTCTCAGGCTTTTTTGCAGGTATCCCGCAGAAACTGGATCACATCCCGCCGAGTGATGATGCCGCAGAACATGCCGCGTCCATCGGTCACGGGCACAAAATTCTGCGCGGACACCAGCTCGATCATATCTTCCATGCGCGCGTCGATCCCGGCCGAACGGTGCCGGATGCGACGCGGCACTTCCCCGACCGTCATATGATTGAGCTGCTCCGGGGTGTGGTCCAGCACCAGACGCAAAAAATCCCCCTCTGTGATCGTGCCGGTATAGCGCCCCTTGGGGTCGATCACCGGGATGGCGGTAAAGCCGCTTTGCATCATATCATCGAGCGCCTGCCGCACCGGACAGTCCGCGGATAAGTACGAAACCTCTGCCTTGGGCTTGAGGAAAAAAGAAATATTCATCGCATGTCCTCCTTGTGGATTCTATCTTTATTGTACGATGCTGTCCGGTGCTGGTCAACCGATTCTGGGCAATAATAACAGTTTATTAACAATTAAATCTTTGGTCCTTGTCTGTTTTGACGGCAAAGCGGGCTTTTCCAGAAAAAAGTAGACAATGGACTTGACGAAAACGCTTTTAACTGATAAACTGTAAAAGCGGGATGGGTTTCACCTTTCCTTCACATGCATTTTACGCAGAAAAGGGGTTTTCACATGAAGAAGAGATTACTCGCCGCATTGATGGCCGGCGCAATGGCCCTGACCATGACCGCCTGCGGCGGCACGAACAGCGATACTGCAAATTCGGATACGAACGACACGGCCGAAGGCGGCGCTGCCGGCAGCTACAAGGTCGGCGTGGTGCAGCTGGTGCAGCACGAAGCGCTCGACGCTGCAACGCAGGGCTTTCAGGATAAGCTGAAGGAGCTGATTGAAGCGGACGGCGGCTCGGTGGATATCGAAGTGCAGAACGCTTCCGGCGACTCCGCCAACTGCGCGACCATTGCCAACGGCTTTGTTTCCGAGGGCGTCAACCTGATTATGGCGAACGCGACTGCTGCTTTGCAGGCGGCACAGGCTGCCACGGCGGATATCCCGATTCTCGGCACCTCGATTTCCGACTACGGCACGGCGCTGGGCGTGACCGACTGGACCGGTAAGACCGGCACCAACATCTCGGGCACGACCGATCTTGCACCGCTCGACGGTCAGGCGGAGATGCTGCAGGAGATGTTCTCGGATGCGAAGAACGTCGGCCTGCTGTACTGCTCGGGTGAACCGAACTCTGCTTATCAGATCAATACCATCAAGCCGATTCTCGAGGGCATGGGCTACACCTGCACCGAGTATGCGTTCACCGATACCAACGACGTTGCATCGGTGGCACAGAACGCTGCATCCTCCAGCGACGTAATCTATATTCCGACCGATAACACCGCTGCATCTTGCACGGAAGCGATTGCAAACGTCGTTCTGCCGGCCAAGGTTCCGGTCATCGCGGGCGAGCAGGGTATCTGCTCGGGCTGCGGCGTAGCGACCCTGTCGATCGACTACTACGAGCTCGGTGAGATCACCGGCGAAATGGCGTATGATATTCTGGTGAACGGCTCCAACCCGGGCGATATGGAAGTCCAGCCTGCGCCGAACTTCACCAAGATGTATAACGCTGCCAACTGTGAGGCGCTCGGCATCACCGTGCCGGAGGGCTACACCGCTATCGAAGGCTAAGCAGCAATAAAAAACAAAAAAGAGCGGAAAGGGCTTTCCTTTTCCGCTTTTTTTTGCTATACTAATGATTGTGCTTTCGCACTTTATCAGATGATATTATTATTGGGGGCATTGAAAAGTGGATTTCTTCTCCAACCTGCTGGCCGCGCTGCCCGGCGCGGTGGCACAGGGCCTGATTTGGGGCCTGATGGCGATCGGTGTGTTTATCACCTTCAAGGTGCTCGATCTGGCCGACCTGACCGTGGACGGCACCATGGCAACGGGCGGCGCGGTGTGTATCGTGCTGATGACCAACGGCGTGAACGTCTGGGTGGCGCTGCTGTGCGCTTTTATCGCGGGCATGCTCGCGGGTCTGGTGACCGGTGTACTGCATACCTTCATGGGTATCCCGGCTATTCTCGCCGGTATCCTGACGCAGCTTGCGCTGTTCTCGATCAATCTGCGCATCATGGGCAAAAAGGCCAACATGGCCATCAATCCGGACAACTACGACCTGCTGGTTTCGCTGCGCAACGTCAAGAAAATGACGCTGGAAAACCCGATTTTCGTCGCGGCGGTGTTCACCATTGTGCTGATTGCGGTGCTGTACTGGTTCTTCGGTACCTCGCTGGGCTGCTCGATTCGTGCAACCGGCGCAAACCCGAACATGAGCCGCGCGCAGGGCATCAACGTCAATTTCAATAAGGTGCTCGGCCTGATGATTTCCAACGGCATCGTTGCGCTGTCGAGCGCGCTGTACTGCCAGTATCAGGGCTTTGCCGATGTCAATGCAGGCCGCGGCGCGATCGTCATCGGTCTGGCGGCGGTCATCATCGGCGAAGTGCTGTTCAGCCGCATTTTCCGCAACTTCGCGCTCAAGCTGCTGTCGGTCGCACTGGGCGCGGTGATTTACTACATCGTCATCCAGCTCGTGCTTACGCTCGGCCTGGACACCAACGACCTCAAGCTGATTACCGCCGCAGTCGTGGCGATCTTCCTTGCCATCCCCTACTGGAAGGGCAAGTATTTCAAGGGCGCGGGCAAGGCAATCGCCAAAGCAAGCGCAAATGCGAAGGGAGGCGAGGACAATGCTTGAACTGAAGGGCATCTATAAGACGTTCAACGCGGGCACGGTCAACGAAAAGCGTGCGATCGACGGTCTCGACCTGACGCTGGAAAACGGCGATTTCGTTACAGTCATCGGCGGCAACGGCGCGGGCAAGTCCACCACGCTCAACCTCATCGCGGGCGTGTTCCCGGTCGATTCGGGCAAGATCGTGCTCAACGGTCTGACCCTCAACAACCTGCCCGAGCACAAGCGCGCACGCTTCCTCGGCCGCGTCTTCCAGGACCCCATGCGCGGCACCGCGGCAACTATGGGCATCGAGGAAAACCTCGCACTGGCTTACCGCCGCGGCAAGATGCGCGGCCTGAGCTACGGCATCACC
>DXDZ01000033.1 GCA_019115185.1 Candidatus Agathobaculum merdipullorum | reverse complement strand
CCGAATGGTCGTTGTTGATGTTGATGGGGCCGGTCAGCGCGCGGTTGACGCACGCGAGCGTGATCGGCAGGCGGGCGGACGCTGCCACATACAGCAGTTCATACATATACGCCAAGCCGCAGGACGAGGTCGCGGTGACCGCACGCACGCCTGCTGCCGACGCACCGATGCAGGTGGACATGGACGAGTGCTCGGACTCGACCGTCACATACTCGGTATCGACCTGTCCGTTGGCCACATACTGCGCAAAATATTGCGGGATCTCGGTCGAGGGCGTGATGGGGAACGCGGCGAACACGTCCGGGTTAATCTGCCGCATGGCATAGGCAACCGCCTCGTTGCCCGAAAGCCGGTCTCGAATGCTCATCACTTTCCCTCCTTCACCAAGTCGATCGCGCCGAAGGGGCACACCTTCCAGCAGATGCCGCAGCCCTTGCAGTGGTCAAAATCAAAGTCCGCGCGCTTGCCGTCCGTCACCGGAATGGACGAATCCGGGCAGAACGGCGCGCAAAGCAGACACTGTTTGCACTTTTCCTCATGCCAGACCGGGATGTTGGCGCGCCACTCGCCGGTCATGGTCATGCGGGCGGTACCGCCCTCGTAAATCTCGCCGCCCGGGGTCAGTTCCTGCCACGGCGACTGTTCGTTGATATCCTTTGCGCACTTTGCCATTATCCGCGCACCTCCTTGAGAGACTGGGCCAGACACTCCATATTGCCTGCGATAACCTGCGGCTTGGTTGCAAACTTATGCTTGAACGAAACCTCCATATCCGACTGGAAGCGCCACGGGTCGAGCACGCCGCTGACCTTGACAATCGCGGCCAGCATAGGCGTATTGGGGAAATACTTGCCGAGCGTGCGCTCGGAAATCGCGCGCGCGTCGATGGTGTAGACGCGGCCCTCATAGCCGCGCAGCAACGGACGCACCTCGTCGGGCGACTTGTGTGTGTTGATAACAATGGCCCCCTTGGGATTCAGGCCGTGCGTCACATCGACCGACTGCAAAAGCGTCTCATCGACGACCACGACATAATCCGGCTCGTAAATGTTGGAATGAATGGTGCACCGCTCGTCCGAAATGCGGTTGTACGCCGTGATCGGCGCACCCATGCGCTCGGGTCCGTATTCCGGGAAGCCCTGCACATACTTGCCCGATGCAAACGCGGCATCCGCCAGCAGCAGGCAGGCGGTTTTCGCGCCCTGTCCGCCGCGGCCGTGCCAGCGAATCTCCACCATGTTTTTCATGCTGTTTCCTCCTCGTATGTCCTTTGTCCTGTCCATCCAAGCGCGGGGCGTTCCGCGGGTGAAAACAAAAAAGGCTTTCGTCCCCGTAAAGGGACGAAAGCCTGTCGAAAACTTACGTGTAACCACCCGTTACTGCATACCATCATACGCGCTTCCTGTAACGGGGAAAACCGTCAGCACCTACTCCCCAAAGGGGTTTCGGGCTGCAACTCCGGAGTGATCTTCGGTATCGTCCTACTGGCGCCGGGCTTACACCATGCCCCGGCTCGCTGCGGCGTTGGGATGCGATCCTACTGTCTCCCTCATCATCTTTGGCTCATTTATTGTAACTGCACTTTATTATAATAAAGGGGTGCAGCAATGTCAATCGTCATTTCGCACAAAAACAGATGTTTCTCCTGCGCGGACACGTCAAGCCTTGCCCGAAATCAACCACGGTGCCGGCTCGGTGACAAAGGTGTGCTTGCTGGTCAGTTTGGAGACCGAAAGCTGGATCACCTCGGTCTCTCCGATGCCGTAGCGCGCAAACAAATCCGGGATGGACGCGGCGCAGCGGAAGTCCAGCGTATAAATGACAAACTCCATATGCGGGTTGATGCGCAGCAGGCATTCGATCTCCTGCTCCATGCTTGCGGAAGCGACCAACATGGTAAGCGACGGCACGGGCAGGCCCTTCATTGTCTCGTCGTCCACATGGTCGATGATCTGGATGTTGTTCAGGCCGAACTGCTCGATGTTCTCCTCCATCGTGCGTCGGTCGTTCTGGTTGTACTCGACCGCGATGACCGTACCCTCGCCCGCGATGATCGCGGACTCGACCGCAATCGACTCGCCCGAGATGATGCACACGGTATCGTCGTTTGCGATGTGCATTTTATTGAGGATGACCGCGCGAATCTCGCTGCCGACATAGTGAATCGACCCGCGCGAAAAGCTCGAGTTGCGCATGCCGATCTTGTAGGTCGAGCGGGCATTCGGGTTGAGAATCAGCATCGCCGCCGAAGCGTTGATGCCGCGGTTAATCATATCGCGCAGCTTGTTGTGCTCGATCGGGCCGGAGGGGTCCGAGCCGGTATTATACCACACGTCGCACTCACCCAGTCCTGCATCCCACATGCGGTAAAAAATATCCGCGTGACCGGCCTCGGTGAACACAAGCACCGCGTCGTTGGACTCCACGGTCGGGATCAGGTTTTTATTTTTGCGCGTAATGTCGAGAATTTTGACCTTTTCCAGATCAACCTGCGTGTTTTCCGAAAAATATTGCAGCCACGCGAGAATCTGCGTATTGTTGAACAGCTGCTTATCCATAGCGGTCACTCCCTTTTTGTCGGTATGATTTATTATAGCACAGCGGCAAAGCAAATGAAAAGCCCTGCGGAGACGTTTTTATCCTGTCCCTTCTGTGCGCTCCTGTTGCCAAAAAACGCGGGACATGCTACAATAAATACAATATCCAAAAGCATCAAAGGAGGCCGCCCCGGTGAAAATACAGGAAAGCGCGGAAAATTATCTGGAAGCGATTCTCGTGCTGACGCAGCGCAACGGTCAGGTGCGGTCGATCGACGTAGCCCACTATACCGGTTTTTCCAAGCCCAGCATCAGCCGCGCAGTCGGCCTGCTGCGGGACAACGGCTATGTCTCCATTGACCAGAACGGCCTGCTCGGCCTGACCGACGCTGGCCTGCAAATCGCAGAAACCATCTACGAGCGTCATACTGTGCTGACCGAGCTGCTCACCCTGCTGGGCGTTTCCCCGGAAACCGCAGCCGAAGATGCCTGCCGCATCGAGCATGTCATCAGCACGGAGACCTTTGAAAAGCTCAAAGAACATGCGCGCCGGCACAGCGGCGACGCCGCACAATAAGCCAAACGCGCACAGGCCGGCCCAGGATGGCCGGCCTTTTGCATCGGCTGCAAGGAGGAAAACCCATGCCGCAAACCATTGAGACCCTGCCGAACGGGCTGAAACTCTGGCAGGACGACCGTTTTTTCAAGCTCGGGCAGGACAGCGTGCTGCTCTCCGCCTTCGCCAAACCGCGCCGCAACGCAAAAGTGCTCGACCTCGGCTGCGGCATGGGCGCGCTTGCGCTGCTGATTTACCGCCCCGATCTGAAAATCACCGGGCTGGAATTGCAGGAGGACGCGCTCGCGCTGTTCCGCCGCTCGATCGCGGACAACGGCGTAGACATGGCCGCCGTGCAAGGCGACTTGCGCGCCATTCGCACGATTTTCCCGCACGGCAGTATGGATTATGTGATCTGCAATCCGCCCTATTTCGACCGCACGGCAGGCAAAAGCGCTCCCTCCCCGGAAAAACGCACCGCCCGGCAGGACGGCAGCTGCACGGTAGAGGATGTTGCGGTCGCCACTTCCTTTGTGCTGCACACGGGCGGCAAGGCCGCCTTCGTATTCCGTCCGGAACGCATGTGGGTGCTGCTGGAAGCGATGAGCCGCGTGCGGCTTGTCCCCAAACGGCTGCGGTTTGTGCATCAGAACACCACCGCCGCACCCAGCGCCGTGCTGGTCGAGTGCCGCAAGGGCGGCAGCCCGGAGGGGCTGACCGTCGAGCCGCCGCTGCTGGTCGAGAGCGAAGAATATCAAAGAATATACAGAAAATAATTTATTGAGGAAATATTACAATGAGTGAACCAACCTTATATCTGGTTGCCACGCCGATCGGCAACCTCAGCGACCTGTCGCCCCGCGCGCGCGAGGTGCTCTCCTCGGTGGATTTCATCGCCGCCGAGGATACGCGCGTCACCCAAAAGCTGCTGACCGCCTGTGCGCTGCCCAAAAAGCCGCTGATCTCCTACTATGAGCACAACCGCCGCGCGCGCGGCGAAGAAGTGCTTGCCAAGCTGCTTGCGGGCGAAAGCTGCGCGCTCGTGACCGACGCGGGCACGCCCGCCGTCTCCGATCCCGGCGAGGATCTGGTCGCCCTTTGCGCGGCGCGTGATGTGCCGGTCATTCCGATTCCGGGCTGCTGCGCCGCCGTGTGCGCGCTGGCAGCCTCAGGTCTGCCGACCGGGCGCTGGTGCTTCGAGGGCTTTCTGTCGGTCAACAAAAAGGCG
Source organism: Candidatus Agathobaculum merdipullorum (assembly GCA_019115185.1). GTDB lineage: Bacteria > Bacillota > Clostridia > Oscillospirales > Butyricicoccaceae > Agathobaculum > Agathobaculum merdipullorum. The sequence continues at coordinate 7,950 of DXDZ01000033.1, read as the reverse complement.
CGGCGCGAGCATCTGGACGCGCTGGCGGGCGAAAAGCGCACGATGATTTTCTATGAAGCCCCGCACAAGCTGTGCGCGACGCTGCGCGACCTTGCGGAAGCCTTCGGCGGGGAGCGCCGCATCTCGCTCTCACGCGAGCTGACCAAGCTGCACGAGGAAACTCTGCGCTTTACGCTGTCCGAAGCCGTGCAGTATTTCGACCAGACCCCACCGCGCGGCGAGTTTGTGCTGATTGTCGAGGGCGCGCCCGAAATGCCGGACACGCCGGAGGATGCGGACGCACGCCTGCAAGCCGCCGCAGACAAGGTACGGCACCGTATCGCGCAGGGCGAAACGCAAAAAGACGCGGTCAAGGCGGTATCCGCCGAAGCAGGCGTCAAGAAAAATGCACTGTACCGTCTGGTGCTGGCGCAGGAAGAACAGGACAGCACAGACAGCTAATCCATTGCTGCGCCGCCCAAAGGCGCAACATTATTTCAAGAAATCCTCTGTCTCATTTCGGTTTGTTCACACAAAGGACAAACTCATCCCGTATACTTTGGAATATATCAACACAGAGGTGGGATATGATGTCTACGATTTTGATTGCTGATGACGAGGCGCGCATCCGCCGTCTGGTCAGCGACTTTTTGAAACGCGACGGCCACAGCATCGTGGAGGCCGCCGACGGACGCGAAGCCCTACAAATTCTGGAAAACCGGCATCCCAGTCTGGATCTGGCGATTTTGGACGTAATGATGCCCGGCATGGACGGCTTTGAGGTACTGCGTGAGCTGCGCGCACAGGAGCGCGGGGACAAGCATCTGCCCGTCATGCTGCTGACCGCCCGCGCGGAGGACGCCGATCAGGTGCGCGGTCTGGAGGACGGCGCGGATGATTACGTCACCAAGCCGTTTTCGCCCATCGTGCTGGCTGCGCGCGTGCGCACCCTGCTCAAGCGCGAGGGCCGCACTGCCGCATCGGTCGAGCAGTTCGGCGCGCTGTCCATCAACGAATTGCGGCGTGAGGTTTTGGTCAACAATACCCCGGTCGATCTGACCCCGAAAGAATACGAACTGCTGGTCTATTTCAAGAACAACCGCGCCATTGCCCTGTCGCGTGAGAGCATTCTCAACGCGGTCTGGGGCTACGACTATTTCGGCGACCTGCGCACGGTCGATACCCATGTCAAAAAGCTGCGCGCCAAGCTGGGCGACTGCGGCTCAATGATCGCCACCGTGCGCGGCTATGGTTACCGCTTTGAGGGATGACGATGAAACACGGTTCCATCCGGCTCAAATTCTTTGCCGCGATCAGCGCGGTTGCGCTGGTCTTTATCGGCATGCTGCTACTGCTCAACCTGTTTTTCTATGAGGATTATTATATGATGACGCGGCGCAACGAACTGTGTGACGCGTATCAGAGCATCCGCAACAGCTATACGGGCAGTGTGGACGACATTGCTACCGTGCTCGACAACTACGAAAGCCGCAGTGTGATTCGTCTCTCCATCGTCGCGGCAGACGGCACAGTGCTGTATTCCTCTTTTTTCTCACCGGAAAAGAAGGAGCCTGCGGGCGGCGAGTCCGCTATGCAGGGTACCTTTCAATTGCCGGATTTTGACTTGTTTGACCAGCAACGCCGCGGCTATGCTATTTTGCAATCCATCGCCCAAAGCGTCAATCCGGATACGCTCGCCAAGCATAACTATCAGTTTTTGAATGTCTCGCTGTGGGATGGCGACCAGTATCTGTGCCTTGCCGGTGCGCTGGACAGCAAGGCGGAAAACTGTCTGTTTGCGTATATGCCGTATGCCTATATCGAACAGAACTCATCGCTCAATCTGGTGTTTCTGCTGATCGCAGGCGGATGCGCTCTGCTCATCTGTCTTGTGTGCGGCTATTTTATCTCGCGCCAGTTTACGCGACCGCTCATCGACATGGCCGGTGTTGCCGACCACATGAGCGAACTTGATTTCTCAACCAAGTGCCAGAGCAGTGGAAACGATGAAATCGGCCACCTCGGGCAATCGCTCAACCGTCTGTCCGCCTATCTGGAGCAGACGATTGGCGAGCTCAAGCAATCCAACGATCAACTTGCGCAGGAGATCGAAAAGAAAGAGCGTATCGACAGCATGCGGCGCGAGTTTATCGTCAATGTATCACATGAACTCAAAACGCCGATCGCGCTGATTCAGGGCTATGCAGAAGGGCTTACCGCCGGTGTAGCAGACGATCCTGAGGATCGGAAATTCTATTGCGACACCATTGCGGACGAAGCGGACCGCATGAACAAACTGGTCATGCAGCTGCTCAACCTGTCCAAGCTGGAACTGGGAGCGGAGCAAACTTTCTACGAGGATATCGATATCCACGAGCTTTGTGCGGAAGCAGTGCAAAAAACCCAGGTGCTCTGCGAAAGCCGCGGCCTGACCGTGCATTTTGAGGATACTTGTGTCACGGTTCGCACAGATGGCGATCTGCTGGAGCAGGTGCTGATGAATTATCTCTCCAATGCGATTCGCTATACCGTGGACGGCGGACGCATCGAGATCTCGGCGTCCCGCACGCAGTCCGATGTACGGTTGGCTGTATTCAATGAAGGCGAAGGCTTGCCGGAGGAAGAGCTGCCAAAAATCTGGGAGAAATTTTATCGCACCGACCGCGCCCGTACCCGCGAAGCGGGAGGCACCGGCATCGGCCTATCGCTGGTGCGTGCCATTGCCGACACACTGCATGGCTCCTGCGGCGCCGAAAATGTACCGGGCGGCATTTCGTTCTGGTTTGCACTGCCCGACGCGCCCGAAAACATCGATTCGGCAGACGCAGAACAATAATTTTTCTTATTTTTCTCATTTTAGGCTTGACAGAACCCATATCCCGTGATATAGTATATAAGCACCTTGAGTGAAGGTTTTATATCGCGGGGTAGAGCAGTTGGTAGCTCGTCGGGCTCATAACCCGGAGGTCGTTGGTTCAAGTCCAGCCCCCGCAACCATTAAAAAGCACTGATTTCGAAAGAAATCAGTGCTTTTTCTTAATTATACAATATATGAAATTTCATGAAATGTAAAACACCAAACTTAAGTGTCAAACAGCAAGGATGATTTTTATGCCTATCCTGTGTCCCCGACACAACACTGCACTAAATATTACCGAAGAATCTTTATTCTCACAATTTATCGATACGCCAATACCTGTCGGAACATGCCCATTCTGTGATACCAGATATATTGGTATCCGATTTTCATCCAACTGTAGTGTTATCACCATTAACGGCATTCGTTACGAATTTCTGCAGGCGTTATCCAACCAACATACTTCGCCCGCACCCGTCAAGACACAACACCCCGATAGTTCTATACGTATCACATCTCCGAACATACCTCCTTCAACCTCTCACCAGCCTAATCAAGCAACCAAATCTAAATATGTCCAACAAGCAAAATCAAATGCAAAAGTGAGCAAATCCACCTTTAAGCATTCATCGCATTCCCAGCGTTCTTCTAAAAAGAAAAAAAAGCTATTGCGCCCACCCATATCCCCAAATACCCCTATCATTCGTTATCCTACTACAGTTGGGCAACCTCAGCATATAACATATTATCATATTCCACTATCCGCTTGCCCTTTTGATAACAAAACCATAATCAATGTACAAGTTAATCATCTGATTTGTCACCTAAGATATGCAACTTTCTGCCCACACTGTAAGACACTTTTCTTTCCTGAATATCTGCAAAACACAATTCAAGGCTTGCAACTTCCTGTCCGAACCGCTCCAAATCCGAAGGAAAAATCCACCATCACCCAACACTCCAATGCTGTAGCGCATCCTTCCAGTTCCATTGCAAAAGTCTACTTGGTCGAAAAAGGAACGCAACGTGCTGTCAACATTTTGATTGTTGCCAAAGAAAAGGATCAGAATACAGAAAATAATATTTATTGGGTTGGACGCACCCTATCATCTTGTATATTATCTTCAATACTACTTAAACACTCCGGCACTATATATTATAAAAACTCTGAATATCAGATTAAAAAATACACCGCTTATCACAATCTACCAAAGTATCTAAAAATTATTTCTCGTTTTATAAATCCTGCTCAACCACAAATTGTTTATATATATTCGCAGAAAAACATTTCACACTTTCAAAATGACAATTATGAAATGGTCACTGCCATGGTGCCCTGTTTAAAACAAACGGCGCTCGTGCCCCTGTCTTTATACTACGAAAAGACAACACACCAGTATTTTATCAACGAGGTGTCCTATAACCTTGCTCGAGAAAAATACGGTCTTCCTTACATGAAAATCAAGCCTTTTCCAAGTTCCGGATCACATAGCCTGTTTACGTTAAATGCGCATTCCGAATTATTCCTCCTTGGCTATACCGTCAATTCATCCAGCGGTCTAAATGCCTCAACACGAAGAGACATACTTATACAAGCCATTAGCAGTGGAATAAAAACCAAACATGAGATTATTAACCATATTGAATGGCTAATTAACACCAGAAATGGTTTACCCCAAATGGAAAATGCACTTTCCGAATGGCGTTCAGATTTAGCTTTTATTTCTCAATATAATTTCATAAATCAGCGCAAAATTTGGGTAGCTTCCTTTAAGGGAAAATATTCTTTTTAATCTTTTACCTCCACGCGAAATCTCATCCAGAAACCATATATAGTCCTTTAATATTTCAAGACGATCAAAGAGGCACGAACCCAATAACGTTCGTGCCTCTTGTTTATCCCCTACTGTGCCAACCGGTTCCACGTTCCAGCATTCTGCATCGGCTGCAGCACCGGCCGGATGTTTTCCATCGCGCGGTTCATGGCCTTTTCGCGCGGCCGGACGTAAAAATGCGTCGTGGTCGTCACATCCGCATGTCCCAGAATACCGGAAACCGTCGAAACGTCAACACCGTTTTCGATCGCCCGCGTGGCGAACGTATGCCGGATCGCATGGAACTTAACATGTTCCAGCCCCAGCTTGTGCAGCAGCCTTGCAAAATAATGCTGCAAATTGTCCGGATCGATCATGCCGCCGGCCTTGCTGAAAATGATGAAGTCATCTTCTCGCGGCATGTGGAACTGCTGTGTGAAACGGCATTTCTGCTCCCGTAGCATCTGCTGCACCACCGGCGGCATAACCAGCGTGCGCTCCGAGCTCTCCGTTTTGACCTCGTTGAACACAAGTTCTGTTTTGTTCGCCCCGGCAGCCGCATCATAATTAGGCAGGCGACGCACGGTCTGCTCCACCGTCAACTTGCCGGTAGCCTCGTTATAATTGCGCCAGCGAAGCGCACACACTTCCCCGCGCCGCAGGCCCGTGTACAGCGCCAGAACAATGCCCGGATGGTAGATGTTGTGCGTCGTGAACAGATACCGTTCCAAACGCTCCTGCATCTCGTCTGTCATAATCTCCGGCCGCCGTGTCCGGCACGATTTAATCGCCGTGAGCGGTACTGGATTATGCGATACCACGTCCTCGCTCACCGCCTGCTTGAACGCCACATCCAGCACCACACGCATATTGCGCATGCTCTTGGTGGACAACGGGCCATGATTGCGCAGATTACCGGTACGCGCCTGTTCGTTGAAAAAGCGCTGCAGCATCTTTGCACTGATCTCACCAATCGGCACCTCGCCCAATGCCGGAATGATGTGTTTTTCGCAGTTGTCGCGGTAATGCGAATAGCTGGAGGGCTTTGCGGTTGGACGCACATAGGTTTCCAGCCAATACATCAGCCACTCCCCCAGCGTCGTATGTTCATCAAATTCAGTATAGTAACCCGTCATATCATTTTCCTCCTGTTCCAGGTGCAAAAACGCTGTGCAGGCTGTTTTTCTCTGCGCAACGCTATGCCCTCCGGCATCAGGAAGCCGACACGAAAACCCTTGCGGTCATTTTCGCGGGATGCTATACTGATGGTGCGGTGCAGCAAATGCTGTTGTGCAGGTGGTTAGCTCACCTGTGCAGGCGTATGGAGACTGCCATCTCCCTACGCTGCCGCATTTTTGCATTGATTTTTGGTTTAATATGTGATTGCGTTTGCATTGGTTTGCAATAACCTGCCGGTGGCGGCGGATCCACCGCCACCGACAGCGGGATAAAAATAACTGTGTTCGCATTCACGCGCCCGTTCGCGTGCGTTACACCCTAACGACCATGGGCGTTTTATCTTTTTATTGATCGAGCAGCCGGATGCCTTCCTCTCGGATGTTGCGTGCTGCATTGTGGTTGCGATCCATCTCCGTGCCGCAATGCGGGCAGACGAAACGCTGTCCAATCGGCACACGGCCCACACGATATCCACAAGCAGAACAGATCTGGGAGCTTGGATAATACAGATCCACCTTCACCAAAGGCTTGCCGTTTTCGCTCATTTTCTGTTCCAGCTTGTGATAAAAGGCTTTCGGTGCATTATCGTCCATTTTGCCGGCAAGTGCAGGCTGACTGCGCTTCATCGCTGCAAAATTCAAGTTTTCCACGCAAACCCCATCACAAGCCTTTGCCAGTTCGTTTGCCTTTTTGAATTGCCAGTCCTTGCGCTGGTTACAGATATGCCGCCTGATTTTTGCCAAACGACGCTTGAACTTCCGAGAGCGATGACTGCCCGGATGAAACCGGCTGACCGCACGCTTACAGCGTTCCAGCTCGTCTTTCGCCTGTTGACGATACGCCGGATAGCCCGCGCTGTTTCCCGCAGAATCCACATACAAGCCGTCCTGCGCATAATCAAGCCCAACCACACGACCATACCGGAGCGGCATCGCTTCCACCATCTGCGGCTCCATACGAGCGTGAAGCTCGATGTAATACTTTGCGCCGTAGCAATCCGAGCAAATCGTCGCGCCAAAAATATATGCGCCCTTCGGAGGCTTGCGATGCTGCTCCATCTTGATCGTACCGAGCACAGGAACAACAACATGCTTTTCGCTGACACTGGCGTACGCAAAATGCGCATTGCGATGTGCACGATTCGACTGACGCGGCTTCAACTTGTCTGTCTCCCCGCAAAACAGCTTGGCAGCCAGCTGCGAGACCCGCTTGCGAACCTTTTCCGCTGCATAACGATCGGCATTATTGTTTGTCTCCAACGGGCAGCTCCGGATTTGAAGCTTGACCTCTGCCTCCGTCTTGCCCAGTTCGTGCCATACGTTTGCCTGAGAGATCAGTTGATTGAAAAAATCGTCCTCGATTGCAAAGCGTACATCTAGTTCGTTTTTCTGCTCTGGCGTGGGATAGATCCGGTGCTGATAAGTACGGAATACGGTACTCTGTAAATTAACATGCATGATTGAAACCTCCTACAATAATAATTACGGTTTAAGGCGCGGCAGCCAGCCGCGTCTTTTTCCATCTCAAAGCTGAAGCTGTTAGAATGAGGGAGTAAGTGGCCTGACAATCGTAACCATGGGCTAGCACGCCCGAAAGGGAGTCCGTCAGCCGCCTCTCTCGTTCGCAGCATTCGATTTGCGCAGGTTGTACCACCGGATTGCGGTGCGTTCGTGTCATTCAGGAGATTGAATAAGCAATGAGAAAAAGGCGGAAAGCCATATTCAACCAGAAGGAGGAATAAAATGAACGCAGTTGGAATTGATGTTTCCAAAGGGAAAAGCATGGTGGCCGCCCTGCGGCCAATGGGTGAAGTGGCATTTCTGCCACGGGAATTTCTCCATACCGAGATTGGTCTGGAGCAGATGGCCTACGCTATCATTGCGCTGGGAAAAGATACCCGCGTTGTCATGGAGGCCACCGGGCGCTACCATGAGCCGGTCGCTGAGGCGCTGCACGAATACGGTATCTATGTCTGCGTCCTCAATCCGCTGCTTATCAAGCAGAGCGGAGTCGGTTCCATCCGCAAGGTCAAGACCGACAGGGCTGACGCCATGAAGATCGCCAAATACGGCCTTGACAACTGGGTGGATCTGCGGGAATATACTCCTATGGATACTGTAA
>DXDZ01000032.1 GCA_019115185.1 Candidatus Agathobaculum merdipullorum | reverse complement strand
GGAAGAAGGAAAAGCCGTGCAGCACAAAAAAGCAGGAGATACGCTCCTTGCGGAACGATCTCCTGCTTCATAAGGCTTTTGTTTTCGCTTGCGATTCTTGTTCCTTGTGTGCTCCTTGCTTGCTCCTTACGAAGCAAAACGGAACACTTCTGAGGAACTCTCACAACTCCAAAACCACCCAATTTTCTGCAAAACAGCGTCCAAAGACGTACTGAGAAGCAGTGGAAATTATCTCTTGGGTAAGTGAGATTAGCGCTTGCTGAACTGCGGAGCGCGACGGGCAGCCTTGAGGCCGTACTTCTTACGTTCCTTCATGCGCGGATCGCGGGTCAGCAGACCAGCCGCCTTGAGCGCGGGACGGTACTGCTCGGAATCCGCCTGCAGCAGAGCGCGGGCGATGCCGTGACGGATCGCACCAGCCTGGCCGGTGAAGCCTCCGCCGGTGACGGTGCACTCTACGTCGAACTTGCCGGCGGTGCCGGTCACTTCGAACGGCTGACGGCAAACCATCTTCAGGGTCTCCAGACCAAAGTAGTTGTCGATGGTGCGGTTGTTGATCTTGATCTCACCGGTGCCGCCCGGGAACAGACGAACGCGGGCAACGGAGGACTTTCTTCTGCCGGTGCCGTAGAAATAAGCCTTCTTAGGTGTATACATCAGTTAGTTCCTCCCTTACTTATCCCAAACTTCGGGCTTCTGCGCCTGATGATTGTGGTTCTCGCCAGCGAAAACCTTCAGACGGGTAGCCGACTGACGGCCGATCGAGTTATTCGGCAGCATGCCCTTGACAGCCAGCTGCATTGCAAACTCCGGCTTCTCGGTCATCAGGGTCTTGTACTGCACTTCCTTCAGGCCACCGACCCAGCCGGTGTGGTGACGGTAGTACTTCTGGGTGAGCTTCTTGCCGGTCAGGATCGCCTTGTCCGCATTGATGACGATGACGAAATCGCCGCAGTCAACATGGGGGGTGAACTCGGCCTTGTGCTTGCCGCGCAGCAGCATGGCGGCGGTAGCAGCGGTGCGGCCGAGCGGCTTGCCCGCAGCGTCCAGCACATACCACTTACGCTCGACAGTCTCTGCCTTAGCCATAAAAGTAGACATGTTTTCTTCCTCCGTTTATTCTATCAAAAATTATTTTGACAACATTTTCATGCGCTCTAAGCGAGCATATCTATTAAAACACATCGTTTTGCGCAAGTCAAGCGGAATTTTTAAAAATTATCTCAAATCCAATAAGAACTCTTTTATTCTCTTTATTTCTCTTTCATACTCTCGTTTTCTCTCTTTATAATTCAAAATTTTAATTTGCGTCCGCACCGGTTTTCTGTTATAAATAATTGTATTTGATTTCATTTTACGAAAAATCGGAGACCAAACCATGCAGAAAATGCTCTCTTATGTCCGCCGCGCGGTGGACCATTACCATATGATCGAGGACGGCGACCGCATCGCCGTCGGTGTGTCGGGCGGCAAAGACTCGCTCGCGCTGCTGGTTGCGCTGACAAAGCTGCGCGCGTTTTACCCCAAAAAATTCGAGGTCATTGCCATCACGCTCGAAATGGGCTACGACGAGATGGACTTTTCCCCCGTGCAGACGCTGTGCGACGAGCTGGGCGTGGAATACATCCGCATCCCGACCCAGATCGGCCCGATCATTTTCGATATCCGCAAGGAGGAAAACCCCTGCGCGCTGTGCGCCAAGATGCGCCGCGGCGCGCTGCACGAGGCAGCACTCGCCGCAGGCTGCAAAAAGGTTGCGCTCGGCCACCACTTTGACGATGTGGTAGAAACCTATATGCTGTCCCTGTTCTACGAGGGCCGCATCTCCTGCTTCCAGCCGGTAACCTTTCTCGACCGCACGGGCATCACGCTCATCCGCCCACTGCTCTACACGCCCGAGTACTACGTCCGCTCGTTCGCGCAGCGTCATGCGCTGCCCATTGTGCACAACCCCTGCCCTGCCGACGGCAACACCAAGCGGCAGGAGATCAAGGATCTGCTCAAAAATCTGGAACAGACCATGCCCGGCCTGCGCGAACGCATCTTCGGCGCCATCCAGCGTTACCCCTTGCAGGGCTGGGCGCCCGACCGCACCCGCACCCCCAAACGCCCCAAATAACCCTGCCACCGCCGTCCCCATCTGGGACGGCGGTTTTCTTTGTTTTTACAGAAATCCCTTTGTGTTTCCCTCCGTTTTATGGCATACTAAAGAAAAGAGGTATAGAGAGGAGCTGCATCCCATGGACAACCGCACCGACCGTCAAAAATATCTGCGTTTGCTTGCGCTGCAATACCCCAATGTGCGCGCGGCAAGCAGCGAAATCATCCATTTGCAGGCCATCCTCAGCCTGCCCAAGGGCACCGAGCACTTTATGAGCGACCTGCACGGCGAAGCAGACGCTTTCGTACATATCCTGAACAACGCTTCGGGCGCTGTGCGCGAAAAGGTGGATATCGTCCTGCGCGACAGTCTGCCCGCCGACGAGCGCGCCCGGCTCGCCACCCTGATTTACTACCCTGAGGAAAAACTTGAAGAGCTGGCCTCCGCCTCACCCGACCGCGCGGAATGGTACCGCATCACGCTCAGCCGCTTGCTTGAGATCTGCCGCCTGTGCGCCTCCAAGTACACGCGCGCCAAGGTGCGCCGCGCGCTGCCGCGCTGGAATGGCGACATCATCAACGAGCTTCTCAACAAAAATAACGACATTTATAATAAGCGCGAATACTTCGATACGGTCATCTCCTCGATCATCGAAACCGACCGCGCCGAGGAGTTTATCATCTCGATGTGCAACCTCATCAAGCGGCTGGTGGTCGATCATCTGCATATTGTTGGCGATATCTTTGACCGCGGCCCGCGCGCGGATATCATCATGGATCTGCTGATGGACCATCACTCGGTCGATATCCAATGGGGCAACCACGATGTGCTGTGGATGGGCGCGGCCACCGGCAGCCGCACCTGCATCGCAACCGTGCTGAGCAACTCGATCACCTATAACAATCTGGATGTGATCGAAACCGGCTACGGCATCAGCCTGCGCCCGCTCGCGCTGTTCGCGGACGAGACCTATCGCGGCAGCGACGTTTCCTGCTTCCTGCCCAAAATGCTCGAACCCGCCGAGCAGACCGGCGTGGACACTGCGCGTGCCGCGCGCATGCACAAGGCGATCGCCATTATTCAGTTCAAGCTCGAGGGGCAGACCATCCGGCGCAATCCCTCCTTCCATATGGACGACCGTCTGCTGCTGGACAAAATCGACTTTGAAAAAGGCACGGTCACGCTGCCGACCGGCGAATACAAGCTGCGCGACTGTGACTTCCCGACCATCGACCCGGCAGACCCTTACCGTCTGACGCCCGAAGAGCACGACCTGATGGCGCAGCTGAAGAACTCCTTCCTGCGCAGTGAAAAATTACAGCGACACATCGGTTTTCTCTATTCCAAGGGTGGGCTGTACAAGTGCTTCAACGGCAACCTGTTGTTCCACGGCTGCATCCCAATGGATGACAAGGGAGAATTCCTGCAATTCTCGTTCGGCGGGCAACAGCTTTCCGGCAAAGCGCTCATGGACTGGTGCGAAACCGTTGCGCGCGAGGGCTACTATGCGCGCGAGGGCACGCAGGAACGGCAGTTCGGCAAGGATTTTCTGTGGTTTTTATGGTGCGGACGCAATTCACCCTCGTTTGGGCGCGACCACATCGCCACTTTTGAGCGCCGCCTGATTGAAGACAAGTCCACTTGGGCCGAACCGAAAAACCCGTACTATTCCTTCTACAACCAGGACGAAGTATGTGTGCGCATCCTGCGCGAATTCGGTCTGGAGGGCGAGCACTGCCATATCGTCAACGGTCATGTACCGGTCAAAACCAAGGACGGCGAAAGCCCGATCAAGGCGGGCGGCCGCCTGATCGTGATTGACGGCGGCTTCTGCCGCGCCTATCAGCCGACTACCGGCATCGCGGGCTATACGCTGGTGTTCGACTCGTGGGGTATTCACATCACTGCACATGAGCCCTTCCCCGGCAAGGAAACTGCCATCCGCGACAACAAGGATATTCTGTCCACCTCGATGGCGTTCGACCGCTCGGAAAACCGCATCCGCATCTGCGAAACCGATGTCGGCCATTCGCTCCAGCAGACAATCGACGATCTGAAAGAACTGCTCGCCGCGTTCCGCCGTGGCGAAATCAAAGAGGACAACAGCGCCAACTGAACCCAAACCAAAACGAAAAAGGCTCGCAGCCGACCGGCTGCGAGCCTTTTGTTTGTCTTATTGCTTATTCAGCTGCTGCAAAGGACAGGAAGTTATCCGCGTAGTAGTCGCCGTTTTCTTCATCGAGCACCACACAGATCAGATTGCCGTTGCTCTCCACGCGCACCTTATCCGGGTTAACGCCGACGCACACCCACTTAAACGGATCAACGCTCTCCGCGATTTTCGCCTTGGTCGCTTCCATATCCGTGCCTTCCGGCATACGCAGCAGCACGATCGAATGCGCCTGCGAAGTAATCATCGCCTCGGACGCAAGGCCCGCCTCGAACTTCACGTCGTCCGTACCGATAAACCAGGTCAGCGGCTGGGTCGTGCCATCCGCGCCCATGCCGTTGTACAGCACGGTCTGACCAACCATAATGTCCTTCTTGTCGCCGTAGATCTTATCCATCAGCGCCACCAGAGAAGCGTCCGCTTCAGGTGCTTCCGGCTCGACGGGCTGCTCCGGCTCCTCCGCCTTCTTGTAGCCCCACTCGGCCTCGCCGTACTTCTTCATGAACAGGTCATAGTTCTCGCCGTAGCGCTGGGCATATACGCTTTCGATCTGCGGATCGAAGGTATAGGCCACGCCGTCGATCGTGATCTCGGTCCATGCATGCACGGACTCGCTGCCCTTGGGGGACACGCCCGTACCGACGATCGCCTTAGCATCAAAGCCCACCTGACGGGCAAGGTAGGTAAACACGCTCGACCACGAATAGCAATTGCCGCGCTTTTCGGTCAGCATATTGATCGCCTGCTCGATCTCCCAGCCGTCCTTGGAGGTATCGACCGTGCCGATGCCCAGATAGCCGAAGGTTTTCTTGGCGTAATCATAAACCGCGCGCAGCTTTTCCATCTGCGTCATCTTGTCGTTCACCACACCGGCCACGGCATTTGCCAGCAGCTTGTCCAGCTCCTCCGAGCCGGTCGTGTAGCGACCGTTGCGGTCGAGTTCCAGACCGTCAACCGTCGTATTATAATCGAACTGCTGCGCACCATTGACATGGAACAGCAGACCATCGATGTTGTGCCAGCCCTCTGCCAGCGTTGTGGTTTCCTTGTCATAGGAAGTCCAGGTTTCACCGGCCTCTGTCTTTTCGTATTCATGATCGGTCGTTGCCTCGAGCATCGCCAGATATGCCCAGTGGGTATCCGGCACGTCCGGCATGATGCGGATGCCCTCGCCGGTGGATGCCATCACGGCGTCGCCCGTGCGGCCCAGAATACGGTTGAGGACGGTGACGACCTCAGCGCGGGTGATCGAGTCATCCGGGCGGAAATTGCCGGACGGATCGCCCGTCACCCAGCCCTGTGCCAGCGCGGTCTGCACCGCGTCATACGCCCAGTGCGTCTTGGGTACATCGGTAAAGCTGCCCTCCGTGCCCTTATCATCGTGCGGGATGCGGGACAGGATGGTCACAAACTCCGCGCGGGTGATTTTCGCGCTCGGACGGAACGTGCCGTCGCTGTAACCGCTGACGAGCGAATAGCCGGTCATTTCCTCCACTGCCTCGGCATACCATGCATCCGCCGTCACATCGGAAAACAGAGCATCGCTGCCGCCGGAAGATTCGGTCAGCAGGGAAGCAATCAGCTTGCAGGCCTCGGCGCGCGTGATCGAAGCATTGGGACGGAACGTGCCGTCGTCATAGCCATTCATATATTGCATATGGTCGGTCGTGTTGAGTACCGGCGCTTTTATCGGAGCCTGATCGTTCGTCGCGGCCGCACACGCAGAAATCGGCAGCGCAGAAATCGCCACCAGAGCGGCGAGAGACGCCGCGGTCACTTGCTTTTTCATGAGAAAACTACTCCTTTTCGTCGTTCTGATTGATTGGACGGGACGGGTCCGCATTTGGTTCCCTATCCGAAGCATTTTTCTTTGATTTTTTCTCTTGCGTATCGCTGCCCTGCGAGTCGAGCACAATCGGGATCAGAGATGCAGCCAGTTTTCCCTTGCCGCGCGTTTTGACATAAAAATATCCAATAATGGAAAACGCGACCGCGCCGATGAAGTTGACCTGCAAATCCTTCATCGTGTCGATCAGACCGATGTCCAGATAGCCGCCCGGGAACTCCATCCAGTCCTGCCCGTTGACCTCCAGACTTTCGATCGACACATCCACCACGTTATTCAGTCCATCGGGATTGAGCGAAACCGAATGGATATTCTGCACGATGAAATCCTTCTGCATATCGGTTCCCATTACCTGATCTGCGCCAAACTCAAAAAATTCCCACAAAACGCCGACGGTCATGGAAAAGCAAAACGCCACGATCGCCAAAAACAGCGGCGACAGCTTGAAAGTGAACCGCTCGCTGCGGTTGAACAGATCGACCAGCGAAAAGCCGACCGCCGCCACCAGAAATCCATTGATAGTGTGCAGCATGGTATCCCATCCGGGAATAATGGTGTAAAACGAGTTGATTTCCCCGAGAATTTCCGCCGCAAAAATAAAGCAGTAGATGATCGCTTCCATCAGCGGCGGGATGTCAATGTCCAGACTGCGTTCGATCAGCATGGGCACACAAAACAGCACCAGTGACAACACACAAACGAACATATTTTCATATCGGTGCATAAACGCCGCACGCACAAAGGTCAGCACGATAAAAAACGAAAGAACGCCACGGATGGTCAGTCTCCGGCGGGTCTGGTGACGTTTTTCTATGCTGACTTCCGCAGATGTTTGATTTGCCTGCGGTTGTTTTTTCATAACAATCCCTCTCAATCCTGCCAATATCTTTCTATTTTATAGTATAGCATAGTGTACTGCGAAAGAAAAGCACGCAAAAGAGTGCTTTTGTCGATTATAACCCACAAAAGCCGAAATTTCCGCGTCATTTGCTCATTGCTTTGTCGAGTCAACGCGCTCGGGTTTGCTGCCGTGCATACAGCACGGTAAAACAAGCGCTTTTTGACTGTATAATCGAATTGTGTCAGATCGATTTGTATAATCTGCATAAATATTTCATTGTATATAAAACTACATTATGAATTTTGTGCAAAATGCGCTTGACCAAAATAATACCTATATGGTATTCTTTAGTCATCAGTTAAAGATAACAGATATCATTTAAAAGCAATGCTGATTAAGGAGGTTTCCCCATGTTGTTCCGAACCACCGACGCGCATGAGAAACTGCGCGCTGAGATCCGCGCTTTCGCGGAAACCGAGGTCAAGCCACAGGCTTTCCTCATGGACAAAGAAAATGAATTCCCCACGGAAGCCGTCAAGAAAATGGGCGAGCTCGGCTTTATGGGGCTGCCTTACCCCAAGGAGTACGGCGGCGCCGGGCTGGATGTGCTGAGCTACGCGATCGCAGTCGAAGAGCTGTCGCGCGTGGACGGCGGCACAGGCGTTATCCTGTCCGCACATGTTTCGCTCGGTTCTTGGCCGATTTTCGCTTTCGGCACCGAGGAGCAAAAGCAAAAATATCTCGTCCCGCTGGCAAAGGGCGAGAAAATCGGCGCGTTCGGCCTGACCGAACCCAACGCCGGTTCGGACGCGGGTGGCACCGAGACCACCGCAATCGACAAGGGCGACTATTACCTGCTCAACGGCGGCAAAATCTTCATCACCAACGCCCCCAAGGCGGATACATATGTTGTGTTCGCGGTCACCACGCCGGATATCGGCACCCGCGGCATCTCGGCGTTCATCGTCGAAAAGGGCTGGGAAGGCTTCACCTTCGGCGACCATTATGACAAAATGGGCATTCGCTCCTCGTCCACCGCGGAGCTGATCTTCAACGACGTGAAGGTGCCCAAGGAAAACCTGCTCGGCAAGGAAGGCCAGGGCTTCAAAATCGCCATGGCAACGCTGGACGGTGGACGCATCGGTATCGCGTCGCAGGCACTCGGCATTGCGCAGGGCGCATACGAAGCGGCGCTCGAATACGCCAAGGAGCGCGTCCAGTTTGGCAAGCTGATCGGCTTTCAGCAGGCTATCTCGTTCAAAATTGCGGATATGGCGACCAAGCTGCGTTGCGCGCGTATGCTGGTTTACTCCGCAGCCGAGCTAAAGGAAGCGCATGAGCCGTACGCCACCGAAGCGGCTATGGCGAAGATGTACGCATCCGACATTGCGCTCGAAGTGACCAACGATGCGCTGCAAATCTTCGGCGGCACAGGCTTCCTCAAGGGTATGGATGTCGAGCGCATGTACCGCGACGCCAAGATCACCACGATCTACGAGGGCACCAACGAAATCCAGCGCGTCGTTATCGCCGCGAATATTTTGGGCAAGCCGCCCAAGAGCGAGGGCGGTTCGTCCAGCCGTCCGAAAAAGCCCGCACCGGTTACCGGCGTGCGCAAGCGCACCATCCTCAAGGAAGGCTCCGCAAAAGAGAAGGTTGCGGCGCTGGTCGCGGCGCTCCAGAAGGACGGCCACGACTTTACCGTCGGCATCCCGATCGAAACCCCAATCACGCAGGCCGAGCGTGTGGTCTCCGCCGGTCAGGGCATCGGCAGCAAGGAAAACATGAAGCTGGTCGAGGATCTGGCGCGCGCCGCCGGCGCTGCGGTTGGCTCCTCCCGTCCGGTTGCGGAAACGCTCAAATATGTGCCGCTTGACCGCTATGTCGGCATGTCCGGCCAGAAGTTTAAGGGCAATCTGTACATCGCCTGCGGTATTTCGGGTGCCATTCAGCACCTCAAGGGCATCAAGGATGCCTCGACCATCGTAGCGATCAACAAAAACGGCAACGCGCCTATCTTCAAAAACTGCGATTACGGCATTGTGGGCGATGTCAACGAGATCCTGCCGCTGCTGACCGCCGCGCTCGATACCGGCGAAAAGCAGCCCGCCCCGCCCATGGTCAAGATGAAGCGCCCGCCTGTGCCCAAGCCCGAGCCGATTGGCAAGCACTATGTCTGCGGCGGCTGCGGCTACGAATATGTTCCCGAGCTGGGCGACGAGGACGCCGAGATCGCGCCCGGCACGCTGTTTGAAAAGCTGCCCGAGGACTGGGTATGCCCGGAGTGCGGCGAAGGCAAGGAAATGTTCATTGAAGGCTGACCGAAGAATAAGGAGGAGAATATATGTACTGCGTACGCAATGTAACGGACGATCTCTATTGGGTCGGCGCGAACGACCATCGTCTTGCCCTGTTTGAAAATATCCATCCCATCCCGCGCGGCGTGTCCTACAACGCCTATCTGCTGCTGGATGAGCAGACCGTACTGTTTGACACGGTAGACTGGTCGGCCTGCCGCCAGCTGCTGGAAAACATCGAGCATCTGCTGGACGGCCGTCCGCTGGATTATCTGGTCATCAACCACATGGAGCCCGACCACGGCGCTTCCATCGAGGAGATTTTGATCCGCTATCCGTAGGTCAAGGTGATCTCGACCGAAAAGGCGTTCATGCTCATGCGCCAGTTTGGCTTCGACATCGACGGCCATGAGCTGATCGAGGTCAAGGAAGGCGATACCCAGAGCTTTGGCAAGCATGTTGTGACCTTTGTTGCTGCGCCCATGGTGCACTGGCCCGAAGCCATGGTCACCTTTGACACCACAAACGGCGTGCTGTTCTCGGCCGATGCGTTTGGTTCGTTCGGCGCGCTGGACGGCAAGCTGTTCGCGGACGAAGTCAACTTCGACCGCGACTGGATTGACGATGCCCGCCGTTATCTGACTAACATCGTCGGCAAATACGGCCCTCACGTTCAGCTGCTGCTCAAAAAGGCTGCGGGCATTCTGGATCAGATCAAGTTCATCTGCCCGCTGCACGGTCCGGTCTGGCGTGAAAATCTGGGCTACTTCATTGATAAGTACGACCACTGGAGCCGCTACGAGCCGGAGGAAAAGGGCGTCATGATCGTTTACGCTTCGATGTACGGCAACACCGAAGCCGCAGCACAGGCATTGGCCAGCCGCCTGTGCGAGAAGGGCGTCACCAACGTCAGGCTGTATGACGTATCCAACACCCATGTTTCCTACCTGATTTCCGAAACCTTCCGTCTGAGCCATGTGGTGCTTGCATCGGTGACCTATAATCTGGGCATCTATCCGGTCATGCACAATTACCTGATGGATATGAAGGCACTCAACCTGCAAAACCGCACCTTTGCAATCATCGAAAACGGTTCGTGGGCCGTCAAATCGGGCGATCTGATGCAGAAATTTATCGACGAAGAGCTCAAGAACATGACCGTGCTCAACGAGCGCCTGTCCATGGCCTCCGCACTGCACGCCGACAAAGCGGGCGAACTGGACGCACTCGCAGA
>DXDZ01000031.1 GCA_019115185.1 Candidatus Agathobaculum merdipullorum | reverse complement strand
CTGAATAAAAATAGAACCGAAGGAAAGGAAACTGGGTTATGATAAAAGCAGCAATCATGGGACATGGCACGGTTGGCTCCGGCGTGTACGAGGTGTTTGAAATGAACGCCGAGAAAATCGCGCGCGTGGTCGGCGAGCCGGTCGAGGTCAAATATGTGCTCGATCTGCGCGATTTTTCCGCGCTGCCGTATGGGCACAAATTTGTCACGGATTTTTCCGTGATCGAAAACGATCCCGAGGTCACGGTCGTGGCGGAGGTCATGGGCGGCGTGGGCGCTGCCTATGAGTTTACGCGCCGCTGCCTGCTTGCGGGCAAGAGCGTGTGCACTTCCAACAAGGAGCTGGTTGCGACCCGCGGCGAGGAACTGCTGAAGATCGCCGAGGAAAAGGGCGTTAACTATATGTTTGAGGCTTCGGTCGGCGGTGGTATCCCGATCATCCGTCCGATGCTGCAATGCCTCGCTGCCAATGAGTTTAACGAGATCTGCGGCATCCTCAACGGCACGACCAACTACATTTTAACCCAGATGATTCATAACGGCGTTACCTTTGAGGACGCGCTCAAGCAGGCGCAGCTCAACGGCTATGCGGAAAAGGACCCGACGGCCGATATCGAGGGCCACGATGCCTGCCGCAAGATCTGCATTTTGGCTGATCTTGCCTTTGGCGATAAGTTTGACCCCGATCAGGTATCCTGCGAGGGCATCACTAAGATCACGCTCGAGGACGTTGCCAACGCCGATAAGCTGGGCTGCGTCATCAAGCTGCTCGGCCGCACGGTGCGGTGCGAAGACGGTACGGCCTATGCTTATGTTGCGCCGCATCTCATCCATAAGGAAAGCCCGCTGGCTGCTGTGGAGGATGTGTTCAACGCGATCATGGTCAACGGTAACGCAACGGGCGACGTGATGTTCTACGGCAAAGGCGCGGGCAAGCTGGCGACGGCATCCGCTGTGGTAGCCGATATGCTGGACTGCATCGAGCACGCCGACCATCGCCGCCGCATTTCCTGGGGCGACGGGTCGAAAAATTTGCTCCGTCCGCTTGACACATTGCAGAGCGCATGGTATGTTCGTTTCAAGGGAGCATCGCGCGATCTGGAAGCGCTGCTGCCGGTGGAAAGTCTGACCGAGCCGGTTGACGGCGTGGTAGTGGTCAAGACGCGCAAGCTGTCCACCGCGGACATGCAGGAAAAGATCGAAAAGCTGAACGCCTGTGGCGAAGTGTGCGCTGCCATGCGTATGCTGTAAGAGGAGGATAACAGAAAATGGTTCGTGTTACCGTTCCGGCTACGAGCGCCAATATGGGCTCGGGCTATGACAGCATCGGCATTGCGCTGGAGCTTTATAATGTGATCGACATGGACGAAAGTGATCACATTGACATTTCGGATAAAAACGGTCAGTTTGTGCCGACAGACGCGCGCAATCTGATTTATCAATGCGCCAAGCGTGTATATGACGAGTGCGGCAAGCCACTTGCCGGGCTCAAGATCATTGAGGATTGCGCCATTCCGCAGACGCGCGGTTTGGGTTCGTCCTCTGCCTGCACGGTGGCAGGTATCATGGGGGCGAACGCGCTGCTGGGCGAGCCGCTCGACCGGCAGGCAATCATTGACCTTGCGGCTACGATTGAGGGCCATCCTGACAATTCCACGCCCGCCATTCTGGGCGGTTTCTGCGTGGCGCTGCTGGAAAACGGTCATGTACATCATGTGCGTGTGCCGGTGCATGGCGCGATCGACTTTATCGTGTTCATTCCGGATTTCAAGCTCTCGACCGAGAAGGCACGCGCAGCGCTGCCCAAAACCATCGCGCATCGTGACGCGGTATATAATCTGGCGCGTGCGGCGCTGCTCGCCGGTAGCCTGACGACCGGTAAACTGGAAAATCTGGATGTGGCGACGGGGGACTGTCTGCACCAGCCGTACCGCTTTGGCCTGATCGAAAACGGCGAGGACATCGTCCGCGAGGCTAAGCAGCTGGGAGCGTTGGGCGCATTCATTTCGGGTGCTGGCCCGTCCATCGTTGCGATGGTATATAAGGGGGACCGCGACTATCTGTCGCGCGCGCAGGCGGTTTGTGCGGAAAAATATCCGCATTGGAAGGCCGTGCAGCTGCGTTGCGACGAGGTTGGTGCGACCGTGAAACGCATGTGAGCGAGGCCGCTTATGCGGCAGGCTATATAAGGAGGAAACGGAAACAGTATGAGTCTTATTGTGCAAAAGTTCGGCGGCACTTCGGTGGCGGACACCGAGCGGCTGAGAAATGTTGCGGATATTGTCACCAAGACCGCGCAGGCAGGCAACAAGGTGGTTGTTGTAGTCTCTGCGCAGGGAGATACCACGGATGATCTGATCGCCAAGGCGGCGGAGCTGAACGATCACCCGTCCAAGCGCGAAATGGATGTGCTGCTCAACACGGGCGAGATGATTTCGATGTCGCTGCTGGCGATGGCGATTCAAAAGCTCGGTTTTTCGGTGGTTTCGCTGACCGGTTGGCAGATCGGTCTGGAAACCAACAGCAATTATTCGGATGCGCGCATCAAGCGCATCGTGGGGGACCGCCTGCAGGCGGAGCTGGATAACGGAAAGATCTGCATTGTGGCGGGCTTCCAGGGCATCAACAAGCTCGGGGATGTGACCACGCTCGGCCGCGGCGGCTCGGATACGACGGCTGTTGCGATTGCGGCGACGCTGGGCGCCGATCTGTGCCAGATTTACACCGATGTTGATGGCGTATACACCGCAGACCCGCGCATTGTGCCTAACGCACGCAAGCTGGATGCGATCACGTATGACGAAATGCTGGAGCTGGCGTCGCTCGGCGCACAGGTTCTGCACAATCGCTCGGTGGAGATGGCGAAAAAATACAACGTCGACCTGGAGGTCGTTTCGAGCTTTACCCGCAATCCGGGTACGAAAGTCAAGGAGGGTTCTCACATGGAAAAAATGAATGTATCGGGCGTTGCCCGTGATAATAATTGCGCGCGTGTGGCCATTATCAATGTTGCGGATACCCCGGGCACGGCGTTCAAGGTGTTTTCGCTCATGGCCAAGCACAATGTCAATATTGACATCATCCTCCAGTCGGTCGGCCGTGACAATAAGAAGTCCATTTCCTTCACCATCCGCGAGGATGATGCCGAGCGTGTCGGCAAAATTCTGGAGGAAAACGCCGAAATGATCGGCTATGAGGACGTTTCGATCAACACCAAGGTTGCTAAGGTGTCCATCGTAGGCGCCGGTATGGCATCCTCCGCAGGTGTTGCGTCCAAGATGTTCGAGGCACTGGCTATGGCAGGCATCAATATCCGCATGATCTCCACCTCGGAAATCAAGATTTCCGTCCTCATCAACGAGGAGGACAGCGAGAAGGCGGTCAAGGCCATCCATGAGGAATTCTTCGGCGAATAAAGCGGCACAGGCAATTTGATAAAAAAATAACGAACCCGATTGACAAGCTCAATTGGGTTCGTTATAATATTGTTATAATATTATCAATCGGCAGGAAAGGATGTTATGATATGAAGAAGCTCTGGTGCTTGTTCCGGCGCCGGTTTGCTACCGGAAATGACAAAATGTGTGTTGCACTTTCCGAGACAGAGGGCCGTGTGCGCGCATGTCCTTATGCGACCGAGGAAGAGGCAAAGGCTAAGTGCCCAGAATATGCGTTTAATAACCGTAATGATGGTGAGGGCGAGGGCGTCGAATAAAACCCGCGTTACTTACCGGCAGGAAAGCCCCGAAGGAGACGTCTTTCGGGGCTTTTTTCGTCGGAAAAGTGGGAGGCAACCGCTGGTTGACAAAAAGAAACGCCAGGTTGGTGGCGTTTTTACGGTATTTCAGGCACACTGAAAGCACAGAAAGGCAGGTGTCGGAATATGACGACAGGGGAGAAGATCGCAGCGCTTCGGCGCGAGAAAGGCTTCAGCCAGGAAGCACTGGGCGAAAAGCTGGGGTTGTCCCGGCAGGCGGTGAGCAAGTGGGAGTCCGATCAGGCTGTGCCGACGATGGATAATCTGGTGGAACTGAGCCGACTGTTTGGCGTGCCGGTGGATACGCTTCTGCGGCCGGACGAGCCTCTGCCGGGTAAGGAGCAACAGCCGCCGGAAGGTGTCAAACTGTCCGCAGAGGGGCTGAAAATCTCGTATGCGCCTGTCCTGACGCGAAAGACAAAGTGGTTTATTATTGCGCTTGCCCTGCTGATTCTGGTAAGTGTACTGGGCAATATCTATGCCATGGCGCGGGTACAGTCGTTGGAGGAACAACTACGCGCATTGCAAATGCAGGCGCAGCCGCAGGATGCGGAAAGCGTGGTAAAGCAGGAAAGCATAGAAGAGGATGCTTTGTCGGACTATGATATTGCATACGATCTGTACTATAACCCAAACAAGACGATAACGACTACACTTGAGTTGAACCTGTCCGCGCGGCCAAAGGAATTGAACCAGGATGCCGAGATTCCAAAGTTCACGATCCAAAGTGCAGGTGAGAGCTGGACATGTGCGGCGATTCTGGAACAGGATAATTCGTATGTGGGCAGTACCGAGATCCCGATGCGGGACGCATTTACCGTGTATCTGACGCTGACTGACCGCGAGAGTGGCACAGTGCGCAATTTGCTGCTGGGAACGCTGAGCGGGATTTCAAATGAATATCGGCTTCAATTTGATGGTCAGTGGCTGAATGCGCAAGGAGAAGCCTTGATGGATGGCAGCGCTATTACGTCAGAAAACGGCAGCACAACGATTCGAGGGTGTCTCCAGTACCGGTTCTATAATGCATGGTCGGATCGCTTTCGTGCTTATCCGGTAAAATGCAGGTTGGTTCTGCGGGAGGGCGACACGGAACTCAAAAGCATGGAGATGAGCGCGGTGGAGTATAACGAAGAGAATGGGCAATATTACGCATATTGTCGGCCGGATTGGACCGTGCCGAAGTCCTTTGAGGACTTAGAACTAATTGCAGAAGCGACCGATAGCTATGGACGAGTACACGAATGGCATATTTATGATTACGCAATCGAAAAAGCCGTCCCGTGAGGGACGGTTTTTCTATTTACCGAGCGTGCGCGCCGCAGCTAGCACATAAACTTTCGCTGCACCCATTTCGTGCAGCAGCTTGACCGCTGCCGCCGCAGTCGCACCAGTGGTGATGATATCGTCCACCAGCACGACCGATTTGCCGCGCACTTCGGCGTTTTTTCGCGGCAGCAGCGCCCGCTCGGCGTTTTTCTGCCGCGCCGCCGCGTCTTTCTGTGTGGACTGCTTGGGCGTGAATGCGCGTTTGCGCAGCGTCGCCTGACAGGGCAGGCTAAGCGGCTCGGCGACGGCTTTCGCCAGCAGCTCGGCTTGATTGTAGCCGCGCTCATGCATACGCAAAAAGCCGATCGGCATGAAAGTGACGAGGTCGGGCTGCCATGTGTCCAGCCGTTCAGTCAGAAGCGGCAGCATCTGCGCGGCAAACCAGTCTGCGTAATGCTGCTTGTGCTGGAATTTGAACCGCTGCATCGCATTTTTCACCTTGCCGGTGTAGTACAGCGCGGCGGTTGCATCCGCTGCGCCCGGAATACGGATGGCTTCGGTGCAGCGATAACGCTGCCGCACCTCGGCGGCGCAGTCCGGGCATAGCATCGCTTTACCTGTGCCGGCGGCAGGCAGCATTGCGCCGCACAGCACACACCGCTTGGTGAACAAAACTCCCATGCATATCCCCTCCTGCCAGATAAAAAAGGCTGTCCCGACGGACAGCCCTTTGATTTTACTTGGAAAGCAGCTTTTTCAGACGCTCCGCTGCCTCGAGCGTGCGCTTCTGATCGCCAAAAGCGGTCAGGCGGAAGAAGCCCTCACCATTCTTGCCAAAGCCTTCGCCCGGCGTGCCGACTACGTTGGCGTTCTCGAGCAGATAGTCGAAGAACTCCCATGAGCCCATACCGTTCGGGCACTTGAGCCACAGATACGGGCTGGACTTGCCGCCGGTGTACCAGATGCCGAGCGAGTCAAGCGTCTCAGAGAGCACCTTGGCGTTCTGCTTGTAGTAGCCGAGGGTCTCCTTGATCTGCTTCATGCCTTCCTCGGTGAAGCAGGCTGCCGCGCCCCTCTGCACGATGTAGGGCACGCCGTTGAACTTGGTGGTCTGGCGGCGCAGCCACATCTTGTTCAGCTTGCCGTCCATCAGCGCCTGCGGGACAACCGTCCAGCCGCAGCGCGTGCCGGTGAAGCCCGCCATCTTGGAGAACGAGCAGAACTCGATCGCACAGGTCTTGGCGCCCTCGATCTCATAGATCGAGCGGGGCAGGTTTTCGTCCTCGATGAAACACTCATAGGCCGCATCATACAGGATGACCGCATTCTGCGCGTTAGCGTAATCCACCCACGCCTTGAGGCTCGCGCGGTCGTAGGCAGCGCCGGTCGGGTTGTTGGGCGAGCAGATATAGATGATATCCGCCTTGACGGAAGCGTCCGGCAGCGGCAGGAAGCCGTTTTCCGCGGTCGCGTCCATGAACACAACCTTGCGGCCCGCCATAACGTTGGTGTCCACATATACCGGGTAAACCGGGTCGGGGATCAGCACGGTGTTGTCCGCACCGAAGATGTCCAGAATGTTGCCAAGGTCGCTCTTGGCGCCGTCCGAAATGAAGATTTCGTTGGTGTCGAGTGTAACGCCGTGGGTCTTGTAGTAGCCGACGAGCGCCTCGTGCAGGAAGCCGTAGCCCTGCTCGTCGCCGTAGCCATGGAAAGTCTCCTGCTTGGCCTGATCCTCGACCGCCGCGTGCAGCGCGTCGATGACGGCGGGGACGAGCGGACGGGTGACGTCGCCGATGCCCAGACGGATGATGTCCGCTTCCGGGTGCGCGGCGGAATATTCGTTTACCTTGCGTGCGATCGTGGAGAACAGGTAGCTCTGCTCCAGATCGTCATAGTGCTTATTGATCTGCATGGTCTTTGCTCCTTTTCAGCGATGCTGCGACAAACGCCTTGAACAGCGGATGCGCGCGGTTGGGACGGGACTTGAACTCGGGGTGGAACTGCACGCCGATGTAGAACGGGTGGTTCGGGATCTAGACGGTTTCCACCAGCTCGCCCGTGGGGGAAGTGCCGGTGATCTGCATACCGTGGCCTTCAATTTGCTCACGGAAGTTGTTGTTGAACTCATAGCGATGGCGGTGGCGTTCGGAGATCATCTCCGTGCCGTAGGCCGAAGCCATGATGGTATCCGGACGGATTTTGCACGGATACGCGCCCAGACGCATCGTACCGCCCTTTTTGGAAATGCCCTGCTGGCTTTCCATCAGGTCGATAACCGGATGGGCGGAATCCGGGTCAAATTCGGAGGAGTTTGCGTCCTCAAAGCCGAGCACGTTGCGTGCATAGCTCATGACGGCGATCTGCATGCCGAGGCAGATGCCGAAGTAGGGGATGCCATGCGTGCGGGCGTAGTTTGCCGCACAGATCATGCCCTCAATGCCGCGCGGGCCGAAGCCGCCGGGCAGGATGATACCGTCCACTTCACCGAGCAGCTTGTCCACGGTCGAGTCATTGATTTCCTCGGAATCGACCCAGTCGATATCGACAAAGCAGCCGTTTTCGTAGCCGCCGTGCTGCAATGCTTCTGCAACCGAGAGATATGCGTCGTGCAGCTTGACGTATTTGCCGACCAGCGCGATTTTAACGTGCTCCTTGCGGGAGGCGATGCGCTCCAGCATTGCGACCCAGTCGCTCATGTCGCCCTTGGGCGCGCCGATGGCGAGCTCGCGGCAGACGATATCGGACAGGTGGCTTTCTTCCAGCATCATGGGTGCCTGATACAGAACCGGCAGCGTGCGGTTTTCGATGACGCAGTCCTCCTGCACGGTGCAGAACAGCGAAATCTTGCGCTTGATGTCGTCATCGAGCGGCTGATCGACACGCGCGACGATGATGTCCGGGGAAATGCCCAGACCGCGCAACTCCTTGACCGAGTGCTGGGTGGGCTTGGACTTTGGCTCGTTCGAGCCGGAGATAAACGGCACGAGCGTGACATGAATAAACAGGCAGTTGCGGCGGCCGACCTCGGTTGCCACCTGACGGATGGCTTCGAGGAACGGCTGGGACTCAATGTCGCCGGTCGTGCCGCCGATCTCGGTGATGACCACGTCTGCCGAGGTCTTTTTGCCGACCGAGTAGATAAACGATTTGATTTCGTTCGTGATGTGCGGGATGACCTGCACGGTTTCGCCCAGATATTCGCCTGCGCGCTCCTTGTTCAGGACGTTCCAGTACACTTTGCCGGTGGTCAGGTTGGAGAATTTGTTCAAATCCTCGTCGATAAAGCGCTCGTAGTGGCCGAGGTCGAGGTCGGTCTCTGCGCCGTCGTCGGTGACGTATACCTCGCCGTGCTGAAACGGGCTCATCGTGCCGGGGTCAACATTGATATACGGGTCCAGCTTTTGCGCGGCAACCTTGAGGCCGCGGCTTTTGAGCAGGCGGCCGAGCGACGCGGCCGTGATGCCTTTGCCCAGACCGGAGACAACGCCGCCGGTCACAAAGATATATTTTGTCATAACTCGATTTCCCCCTTAAATACGGTCGTTGCCGCGCCCGTCATGAACACGGTCTGGTCGGTGTAGCGCACGGTCAGATCGCCGCCGCGCAGATGTACGGTGATATCCTCGCCTTTTTGTGCGCGTCCGGTCAGCACCGCGGCCACGCCCACCGCGCACGCGCCGGTGCCGCAGGCCCAAGTCTCGCCCGAGCCGCGCTCCCATACGCGCATCTTGAGTGTACCGTCCGGCAGGACGTTCACAAACTCGGTGTTGACGCGCTCCGGGAACAGCGCATGGTGCTCAAATTTGGGGCCGATCCGTTCAAGATCCAGCCCATCGATGTCCTCATCGAGGAAAATGACGCAGTGCGGGTTGCCCATGGAGACGCAGGTCATGTGATACACCTTTTCGTCCACAACGATCGGCGCACCGATGACGGTGTCGCCTTCCATGTCAACCGGGATGTCGGCAGGCTTGAGGATCGCCGCGCCCATATCCACGCGCGCGGATACCATTTTGCCATCTTCGACAGTCAGTTCGAGCGTTTTCACGCCCGAAAGCGTGTCAACCGTGATGGTGGTGCGTCCGTCGGTCATGCCGTTGTCGTACAAGTATTTGCCGACGCAGCGGATGCCGTTGCCGCACATTTTGCCCTCCGACCCGTCGGCGTTAAAAATGCGCATCTGCGCATCCGCCTTGTCCGAAGGGGAAATCAGGATGATGCCGTCGCCGCCGATGCCGAAGTGCGGCTCACTCAGCCGGACGGAGAGCGACGCGGGATCGGGTACCGTCTGGTCAAAACAGTTGAAATAGATGTAGTTGTTGCCGCAGCCGTGCATCTTGGTGAAGGACAGCTTCAAGCGGGCTCCCTCCTTGATTCAACAAAAAATGGTATATGAGCAGACTGAAACACAGAGCCATTGCTCATATACCATTTAGTATATCATAATCCGTCGGGAATTTCTCTATTCATTTCAAAAAAAGGGGAAAAATTTTGTCGCAGAGGGACGGATGGTTTGAGCGGTATCGCACAAAAGCGGGTCATTCCGGCATGCCGCCGGAGATAATATGTTCCGCGATTTCCCGTTTGGTGCGCCGCTGATTCATCGCCTGCTGTTCGATATAGGCATGCGCCTCGGGCTCGCTCATCGAGCAGCATTCAATCAGCAGACATTTGGCGCGGTCCACCAGACGGATATCTTCAATGCGCTGCTGCAACCGGCGGTTTTCTTTGCGCAGGCCGGACAGGCGGGAGCGTGCGGCGCGCGTCATGCGCAGCGCCTGCAAAAACAGCACGCGCGAGATCGGCTTTGGGATGACAAACACGCCGTCGTCCTCCACTTTTTCGGCAACGCTGTCGGCTACCTCTGCCTTGGCCAGCAAGATAACGCCTGCCATGGTATCGCAGGCGGCGGTCTGCGCCAGTTCGTGGCCGAATTCATCCGGCAGCGGTGTATTGATCAGAACCAGATCAAAGTCGCCGTCCACCAGTGCGCGGCGGGCTTCTGAACCGGAGGAAACCGCAACGGTCTGTGCCTGCACGTCGCAGGAGGTGAGAAATTGTGTCAGCATAGCATGGGATTTTTGCGTAGCGGAAACGATCATGATGTGTTCCAAGCAGCGTTTCCCTCCTTTCGGGTAAGGATGGGAGTGGAATCAGTAGCGCTCGAAGTACAGCGTGCGCTCGGCAGAAAAGCGATCATCCGCCAGCGCAATGCGGTCATGCTCGACCTGTTTGGCGGCGAAAAACGCTTCGCGTGTTTTCAACGGCAGGTGACGGGCAATAAAGGGGCTGTCCTGCGCGCAGCGGATGGCTTCGCACAGTGAGCCGGGCAGCGCCTGATACTGGGCGCGCACCGCATCCGAAGCGGCAAACAGGTTTTCGTTGCACGCAGGGGCAAGGGGCAGATGCTGCTCGATGCCGTCCAGACCCGCATGGATGAGCAGGGCAAAAACGATATAGGGATTGATGCAGCCGTCGAACGAGCGTACCTTCATGCGGTTGGCCAGTTTGCCGTTTGCCAGCGGCAGGACGATCAGCGGCGCACGGTTCTGGTGCGACCAGGTGATATACTTGGGCGCTTCGAACTCGCCCAGACGCTGGAACGAGTTGGTCAGCGGGTTGCCGAATACGGTCATTTCCGCTGCGTGCTGCAAAATGCCCGCAACAAAGCTGCGGCCGTCCTCGCTCTGGTCAAAGCCCGGATGGAACAGGTTTTGGCCGCTTCGCATGATGGAGATAGACAGGTGCAGGCCGCTGCCGGGGATGCTGGGCAGGGGCTTGGGCAGGAACGAGGCGTACAGGCCGCTCGACGCCGCCATGGACTTGACGACCCACTTGAAGGTGACGAAATTATCCGCGGCTTCGAGTGCTTCCGCATAGCGGAAGTCGATCTCGTGCTGGCCGGGGCCCTGCTCGTGATGCGAGGATTCCGGCTGGATGCTCATTTCCTCAAGCGTCAGGCAGATTTGACGGCGCACGTTTTCCGCCTTGTCCAGCGGGGCGACATCGAAATATTCGCCGTGGTCGTGCGGTATGATGGTGGGATGCCCGTTTTCATCCAGCTCGAACAGGTAAAATTCGCTGGCCGTGCCCATCATGATCGAATAGCCGGACTGCCGCGCACGGCGGCTGGCCTCGCGCAGCAGACGGCGGCCGTCGCCCTCAAAGGGCGTGCCGTCCGGATAGCGGATATCGCAGTAAAAAC
The DNA here is from genome assembly GCA_019115185.1 of Candidatus Agathobaculum merdipullorum. Taxonomy (GTDB): domain Bacteria; phylum Bacillota; class Clostridia; order Oscillospirales; family Butyricicoccaceae; genus Agathobaculum; species Agathobaculum merdipullorum. The sequence continues at coordinate 10,857 of DXDZ01000031.1, read as the reverse complement.
GCACGACTCGCCCCTGTGCAGGCCGCCACGGCAGCACGGACAGCGTTGCCGGGTCGGGGAACAGCAGCAGGTCGGAGGCGTCCACGTTGAGGAAGCCGCGCAGCGAGGACGCATTGAAGTGGATGCCGTGTTCAAACGCACGGGTCAACTCGGTGGGCATGATGGCAATATTTTTCTGGTTGCCAAATATGTCGCAAAAGGCCAGACGGATGAACTTGACATCGTTCTCTTCTATAAATTGTATGACTTCGTGCATGGTGGTATCCATAAGAGCCGCGCTCCTCTCTGAACTAACTTGGCAATCGTCGCGCCGCAGGCGCGCATGAAATGGAAGATATGCTTAGCTTTCGTAGGTGTAAAGCTGATGGTAGCCGGCCTCCGGATTGGGGGACAGCACATAATACTGCTGCGTCAGCAAGGCGGCAGCATCGCCGCCGAAGTGGCAGCAGTATTCTTCGATATACGGCGCAATGTGCTTGAGATCTTCTTCGGACGCCGGGCTGACCAACACCTGCGGCGGCAGGCCCGCCGGGGCTTTATCACATCTTAACACAATTTTGCCGCCGTGCATACCGGTACCGCAGAAATTTCCGGCGGGATAGGCGCCGTCCTGTCCGCGGCCGAGCACCAGAATCAGGCCGCCCGCCTGATATTCACCGAGGAACGAGCCGGCTTTGCCGCCGATAACGATAACAGGGAAGTGCTGCTCATAGGCTTTCATGTGGATGCCGCCGCGGTAGCCGCAGTCGCCCTCGATGAAGATGCGGCCGCCGCGCATGCCGTAGCCGCAGGCGTCGCCCACGTTGCCGTGGATGATGATGTCACCCTGATTCATGGTGTCGCCGACCGCTTCCTGCGCGTTGCCGAACACCTCGATGGTCGAGCCGCTCAGGTACTGGCCGAGGCCGTTGCCGGGCGTGCCGTGGATGGTGATGGTGTGATTGGATGAGCCGCAGCCGATGTATCGCTGGCCGATCACGTTTTCGACCGTGATCTCGCTGTCGTCGATGGCGCGGATCTGCTCATTGAGTTGCTGATAATAGGTGAGGTTTGCCTGTACGGTGGTCATCAGTGTGCGCCTCCTAACTTTTTCGCGCGTTCAGCGCGGGAGAATGCCATCAGCTGCGGCTTTTCGCGGATGAGGTCGAAGTCGATCGTGTCGAGCGGGGTGCGCTCACGGATCAAAGAGGTATAGATGCCCGCACGGTCCACGTCGCCAATCATAATGAAGCCGACCAGATGATTGTCGCGCGTTACCAGCAGCTTGTAGTGATCCTCGTCCTGCTCAAGATAGGTGTCGCCGTCATACGAACCGGCAGTAATCATATGCAGGCCCATAAAGCCGGATGCATTCATGGGGATCGCCTTATCAAAGGAGGTATTGCTGCCCGCCATGTTGCGGCCTGCGGCTTCGCCCTGCATGTAGGCGTTGGGCAGGATGGCAAGGATGCGGTCGGTGTTTGCGGCGATATCGTGCGATACCGTGCAGTCGCCCGCGGCGTAAATGTCCGGCACAGTGGTGGCGGAGTGGTCGTCGATCAAAATGCCGCGGTTGACTTCGCAGCCCGCGTCGGCGGCAAGCTCGGTGTTCGGCCGCACGCCGACCGCGATCACCAGAATGTCAAAGTCGATCGTGCCGCCGCTTTGCAGGGTGGCAGTATTGCCGTCAAAGCGGGCGACGCTATCCCCGAGGATGAATTGTACACCCTTGCCTTCGATGTGCTTCTGGATGATGGCGGCGGGCACCTCGGTCAGCACGTTGGGCAGAATGCGGGGCGCAAGGTCGATGACCGTCAGTTCCTTGACGCGCTGATAGATGCCCTCGGCGCACTTCAAGCCGATCAGGCCCGCGCCGATGATGAGCACACGTTTGTCGTTCTGGTCGCCCAGCATGTTGTTCAGCCGCTTGGCGTCGTCCAGCGTCATGAAGCTGGTCTTGTTCTGCACGGTGTCCAGCCCCTCCATGGGCGGGGCGAACGGACGCGAGCCGGTGCAGACGCACAGCTTGTCATAGGGTACGGCCTCGCCGCCCTCGAGCAGCACGGTCTTTGCCGCAGCATCGATTTTGGTCACCGTGCGGCCCAGCATGGTTTTGACGCCGTTTGTCTCGTAAAAGTCGGCCGGACGGTAATGCAGCATTTTGTCCTCAGTCGTTTTACCGAGCAGCAGATAGGAGATCAGCGGACGGCCGTACACCGGATAAATCTCATCCGAGATGACCGTGATGGGGCCGGTGGGATCGACGGCACGAATGCCTTCGATCGTGCCGACTGCGGCGGTGCCGTTGCCAATAATCACGTAATTCATGCGTTTCACCTCTCCTCGTACACAATGGCCTTGTTCGGGCAGCCCTGTACGCACATAGGCTGACCAAACTCGTTCTTGGCGCACAGTTCGCATTTCTGAATCGCGCCCTCATTCGAGGTGGATAGTGCGCCGTACGGACAGGACAGGATGCAGGTGTAGCAGCCGACGCACTTGTCCGAGTCGATCTGCACCGCGCCGTCCACAATGGTCAGCGCGCCCGAAATGCAGCCCTTGACGCACAGCGGGTCGGTGCAGTGGCGGCAGTTGACCGCAAAGGAAATGTTGTTGCGCTCCTCAATGCGGATACGCGGCGCAATTTTATGGTCTTTGAGTGCCTTGACCATCGAGGACTTGCCGGAGTTGGCAAAGGCGCAGTAATATTCGCACAAATGGCAGCCGAGGCACCATTTTTCGTTGACATAAACTCGTTTCATCGTTGCTTTCCTCCTTATTCGCCCGCGTGCTTGATGCCGAGGATGTCAAGCTCCTTCTGGGTCAGGCCCAGACCGCGCAGCATCAGTCGGTTGCCGCGCAGCGCTTCGATCGAGTTGATGCCCATGCCGCCCATCATTTCCTTAAGTTCGTGGTCCCATGCGGTGACCAGATTGATCAGGCGCTGCGAGCCGATATCGGGGTTGAGGCGCTTGACCAGCTCGGGACGCTGGGTCGCAATGCCCCAGTTGCACTTGCCCGTCTGGCAGGAGCGGCACAGGTGGCAGCCGAGCGCGAGCAGGGCGGAGGTGGCGATATAGCACGCATCCGCGCCGAGCGCGATGGCTTTCAAGAGGTCGGCCGAGTTGCGGATCGAGCCGCCGACGACCACGGAAACCTGATCGCGGATGCCCTCGTCGCGCAGCCGCTGATCGACTGCGGCGAGCGCCAGCTCGATCGGGATGCCGACGTTGTCGCGGATGCGGGTCGGAGCTGCGCCCGTGCCGCCGCGATAGCCGTCGATGCAGATGACGTCCGCGCCCGAGCGGGCAATACCGGACGCAATTGCCGCGACGTTATGCACGGCTGCAATCTTGACCATGACCGGCTTTTTGTACTCGGTCGCTTCCTTGAGCGAATAAACCAGCTGCCGCAGGTCCTCGATCGAGTAGATGTCGTGGTGCGGGGCAGGGGAGATGGCGTCCGTGCCTTCCGGAATCATACGGGTCTTGGAGATATCCGGGCCGACCTTGTGGCCGGGCAGGTGACCGCCAATGCCGGGCTTTGCGCCCTGGCCCATCTTGATCTCGATGGCCGCGCCTGCTTCCAGATAGTCCTTGTGCACACCGAAGCGGCCGGACGCAACCTGCACGATGGTGTGCGGGCCGTACTGGTAGAAGTCCTGATGCAGGCCGCCCTCGCCGGTGTTGTAGTAGGTGCCCAGCGCGCAGGCGGCGCGGGCGAGCGATTCGTGCGCATTGTAGGAGATCGAGCCGTAGCTCATCGCGGAGAACATGATCGGCACGTTCAGCTCAAGCTGCGGGGACATGTTGGGAACCAGACGGCCGTTTTCGTCGCGCTCGATCTTGCCCGGCTTTTTGCCGAGGAAGGTCTTGGTTTCCATCGGCTCGCGCAGCGGGTCGATCGGGGGGTTGGTGACCTGAGAGGCGTTGATGAGGATTTTGTCCCAGTAGATCGGGTACGGCTCCGGATTGCCCATCGAGGACAGCAGCACGCCGCCCGAGCCTGCCTGCCGATAGACCTCGGAAATGGCCTTGCCCGTCCAGTTGGCGTTTTCCTTAAAGGTGTGATCGGTCTTGACGATCTTGAGTGCGCGCGTCGGGCAGAGCGAGACGCAGCGGTGGCAGTTGACGCACTTGGATTCATCCACCATCATCTTTTCAAATTCGGGATCGTAAAAATGTACTTCGTTGGCGCACTGCCGCTCGCAGGCACGGCAGGCGATGCAGCGGTCGTAATTGCGCACGACCTCATACTGCGGATACAGAAAATCAATCGCCATTACTGTTTCCCTCCGTCGTTTAAGCTCACAATGACAGCCTCGCCGCCGCGCGGCGCCCAAATCCGATCCAGTCCAGGCTCGATCACGCGGATAGCGCATTCTTCCGAGGCAATATATACGGTTTCGTCCTTCTCACCGACCACCATGCTGCGCAGCTTGAGGCGGTCATTGAGCGCCATCAGGCCGCCTTCGTAGCCGACCAGAATGGAGAACGGGCCGGTGACCATCAAAGAGGCGAATGCGTTGCGCAGATAGGTCAGGCGCTCGCGCTCGGCCGGTTCCTGCTTTTCGATCGTGGACCAGAACGGTGCGGCGATCACGTGGCTGATCTCCTCAAGCGTCAGCCCGAGCTTGCGGCCGAGATAATCGACAATATAAGTGATAACCTCAGTGTCGGTCAGCAGGTCGCACGAGTAGCCGAACATTTCAATGAAGCGGCGGTTTGCGTCATAAGAGGAAATCTCGCCGTTATGTACCACTGTGGTGTCCAGCAGCGCGAACGGATGCGCGCCGCCCCACCAGCCGGGGGTGTTGGTCGGGTAGCGGCCGTGGCAGGTCCACGAGTAGGCTTCGTAGTCCTCCAGACGATAATACTCGCCCACATCCTCCGGGAAGCCGGAAGCCTTGAATACGCCCATGTTCTTGCCCGAGGAGAAAATGTAAGCGCCGTCCAGCGTGTGGTTGATGCGGATGACGAAGCGGGCGACGAATTCGCGCTCGTCAAGCTGGCTGGCCGCCAGCTTGGTGTGCAGCGGGGTGACGAAGTAGCGCCAGATCATCGGCTCGTCGGTGATGCGGGGATGACGGCGCGTCGGAATCTTGGAAAGGTTTACGATATCAAAATGCCGTTCCAGCTCTTTTTCACACTCGTCCTTGGCGCTCTGCGTATCATAAAATACGTGGAACGCATAGAAGTCTGCATATTCGGGGTAAATGCCGTAGCCGGCGAAGCCGCCGCCCAGACCATTGGAACGGTCGTGCATGGTGCGGATGGAGTCAATGATGCGCGTGCCGTTCTCCCGCGTGCCGTCTTTGTGAAAGATGCCGGAGATCGCACAACCGGCGGGGATGCGGATTTTGCCTTCTTTTTGCAACATGGTGCTTCCTCCTTTATATATGCGCGTTGCAGGGCGTCCCACAGCGGGGAAGCCGGTCGCCGGCGCGCTTTCCAAAGAAAACACCGCCGAGCAGAGGTCAGGATACAATATAAAAAAGGCGTCCACGATAACCGGAGACCGCCATTTTGATCTCCGGTTATCGTGGACGCCTTTGTCCTTCCCCTATTGTATAGCAGAACGGGGGACAACGTCAAGCGGGAAAACAGGCCAAATCATCAAATTTTTACAATTTGCATAGAATGGCTATGGTGTTTCCGTTAGCTTTTCAGAAAGTTGCATCAAATCGCCGGTTTGGGCGAAAAAGAGTGCCGGGAGACCTTGACAAAGACAGATTTGCCCGCTATAATGCAAAGTGTTAACAGCAAAGGCGCTGTGGGAACACGACCCGCAGCGCCTGTTTTGTTATATTCCATTCGTTGGGTAACAAATTCATATATAAAGGAGCGAACCATTCATGAACACAGCAAAGAATGTTCCGGAGTTGTTCGGCAGCATGGTCTTTAACGAGACCGTGATGAAGGAACGTCTGCCCAAGGACGTTTACAAAAAGCTGAAGAAAACCATGCGGGAAGGCACGGCCATCGACGCTGACGTTGCTGCGGTTGTGGCAACGGCGATGAAAGACTGGGCAGTGACCAAGGGTGCAACTCATTACACCCACTGGTTCCAGCCGCTGACCGGCGTAACGGCAGAAAAGCACGATTCCTTTATTTCCCCCACGGACGACGGCAGCGTTATGATGGAGTTTTCCGGCAAGGAACTCATCAAGGGCGAGCCGGATGCATCCTCGTTCCCGTCCGGCGGCCTGCGTGCCACCTTTGAGGCCCGCGGCTACACCGCGTGGGACCCGACCAGCTATGCGTTCGTCAAGGACGGTTCGCTCTACATTCCGACCGCGTTCTGCTCTTACACCGGTGAGATCCTCGATAAAAAGACCCCGCTGCTGCGCTCGATGGAAGCGATCAGCACGCAGGCTTGCCGTGTGCTCAAGCTGTTCGGCAAGGACGTTCGCCGCGTAACTACGACGGTCGGCCCCGAGCAGGAATACTTCCTGATCGACAAGAAGGATTACGCACAGCGTAAGGACCTCATTTTCACCGGCCGCACCCTGTTCGGTGCAAAGCCGCCCAAGGGTCAGGAGATGGAGGATCACTATTTCGGCTCCATCCGTCCGCGCGTTGCCGCATTCATGCAGGAGCTGGATGAGGAGCTGTGGAAGCTCGGCATCTTCGCCAAGACCAAGCACAACGAGGTTGCCCCGGCCCAGCACGAGATGGCGCCGGTGTTCACCACCACCAATATCGCAACCGACCACAACCAGCTGACAATGGAGGTCATGAAGCGCGTGGCGCAGAAGCATGGCTTCATCTGCCTGCTGCACGAAAAGCCGTTCGACGGCGTCAACGGCTCCGGTAAGCACAACAACTGGTCGATTTCCACCGACGACGGCGAGAACCTGCTCGAGCCGGGCAAGACTCCGAGCGAAAATGCACAGTTCCTGCTGTTCCTGACTGCAGTCATCAAGGCAGTGGACGAATATCAGGATCTGCTGCGTATTTCGGTTGCTTCTGCGGGCAATGACCATCGTCTGGGCGCAAACGAAGCGCCTCCGGCCATCGTTTCCATGTTCATCGGCGACGAGCTGCAGGCGATCCTCGACGCGATCGAGTCCGGTGAGGATTACACCGATATGGCCAAGACCAAGATGGATCTGGGCGTTTCCGTTCTGCCGGATATCCCGAAGGATACCACCGACCGCAACCGTACTTCTCCTTTTGCCTTCACCGGCAACAAGTTTGAGTTCCGTATGCTGGGCTCTGCGATCAACATCGCTTGCCCGAACATCATGATCAACACGGCGGTTGCTGAAGAGCTGCGCCTGTTCGCAGACGAGCTGGAGAAGGCGGAGGACTTCCAGTCCGCACTGGTTGCGCTCATCAAGCGCGAAATCAAGGCACACAAGCGCATCATCTTCAATGGCAACGGCTATGACGATGCATGGGTGGCCGAGGCAGAGGCGCGCGGCCTGCACAACCTCAAGTCCACGGCGGAGGCGCTGCCGCACTATACGGACGAAGCGAATGTAGAGCTGTTTGCCCGTCATGGCGTGTACACCCGCGTGGAGATGGAGTCCCGTGAGGAAGCGCTGCTCGAGGAATACTACAAGACCCTGCACATCGAAGCGCTGACCATGAGCGACATGGTGCGCGAGGAGATTCTGCCGGCTTGCGTGGCATATCAGAGCGATCTGGCCAAGACGGTCAAGAACAAGAAGGAAGCCGGCGTTGCAGGCGGCATGGAAGCCGATCTGCTGGGCCGCGTGTCCGCTCTGACCGAGGAACTGTACACCAAGGGCCGTGCGCTGGATGCGGCGGTAGCGGATGCACCCGCTGCGGACGCAGAGACGGTTGCCAATTACTATCATGATACCATCCTGCCTGCGATGGATGCGGTTCGCGCTCCGGCCGATCAGCTGGAAATGCTGGTAGGCAAGAAGTACTGGCCGTTCCCGACCTATTCCGACATTCTGTTCTACGTATAAACACGTATTTTAATCATCATTGTACACAATGGCGTGTGTTTCCTGTTTGCCCGAAAGGGCGGCAGGGAATACACGCCATTTTATTTTTAGGGGGTTTTACAAGTGGACTTTAATGCACTTGCGACTTCGATGGATGTCGGCTGGACACTGATCGCCGCAGCGCTCGTATTCTTCATGCAGGCGGGCTTTGCGATGGTCGAAACCGGCTTCACCCGCGCGAAAAACGCAGGTAACATCATCATGAAGAATTTGATGGACTTCAGCCTCGGCACGCCGATCTTCTGGCTGATCGGCTTCGGCATCATGTTCGGTTCGATGAACGGCTTTTTCGGCGGCTTTGATTTTCTGGCTGACGGCGTAGTCGGTGAAGGCTATGACTGGACAACGCTGATCTTCCAGACTGTGTTCTGCGCGACCGCGGCGACGATCGTCTCCGGTTCGATGGCGGAACGCACCAAGTTCTCGGCCTACTGCATTTACTCCATGGTCATTTCGGCCATCGTCTATCCGATTTCCGGTCACTGGATCTGGGGCGGCGGCTGGCTGAGTGAGCTGGGCTTCCATGATTTTGCCGGTTCTACGGCGGTGCACATGGTCGGCGGCGTGGCAGCGTTGATCGGCGCGGCCATCCTCGGGCCTCGCATCGGCAAGTACACCAAGGACGGCAAGGCGCGCGCGATTCCCGGTCACTCGCTGACGCTGGGTGCGCTCGGCGTGTTCATCCTGTGGTTCTGCTGGTTCGGTTTCAACGGCGGCTCGACGGTTGCCCTGTCTGGTGAAGGCGCAGAGGTTGCGGCTCGTGTATTTGTAACCACCAACATGGCGGCTGCGGTTGCGACGGTTACTGTTATGTGCATCACCTGGATTCGCTATAAGAAGCCGGATGTCTCCATGACGCTCAATGGCTCGCTGGCCGGTTTGGTTGCCATCACGGCGGGTTGTGATACGGTTACGCCCTTCGGCGCAGCGATCATCGGCATCATCGCAGGCTTTGTTGTGGTATTCGGTATTGAATTTGTCGATCAGAAGCTCAAGGTAGACGATCCGGTCGGCGCGGTTGGCGTACATGGCTTGTGTGGTGCGACCGGCACGCTGATGGTCGGTTTGTTCGGCTACTATGCGTATGGCAGCACCGAGATTGCGCCGGTCGGTCTGTTCTACGGCGGCGGCGTACATGCGCTGGCAATTCAGGCGCTCGGTATGGTGGCAGTCATCGCGTGGGTTGCGATCACGATGACGATTGTATTCCAGATCATCAAGCACACCATCGGCCTGCGCGTCACGGAGGCAGAGGAAATCATGGGCCTCGACAAGCCGGAGCATGGCCTGTCCTCGGCGTATGCGGACTTTATGCCGGTTGTTCCCAATGTACTGGGCACCAAGGCGGCCGAGAAGGCGGCATCCATGCTGGATACCATTCCGGTTGCAGTGGAGAAGGCCGTACCGGTTACCAAGGTGACCACCGAGGGCGGCGATCACAAGCTGACCAAGATTGTAATTGTTACCAAGCAGTCCAAGTTTGAAGTACTCAAGGAAGCGCTGGGTGCGATCGGCGTATCCGGCATGACGGTGACCAACGTCATCGGCTGCGGCATCCAGAAGGGCGCGGCGGAGTATTACCGCGGCGCTGAGGTGGATATGACGCTGCTGCCCAAGATCAAGATGGAGGTTGTCGTATCCAAGGTACCGGTATCCACTGTGGTGGAGACGGTCAAGAAGGTGCTGTACACCGGTCACATCGGCGACGGCAAGATCTTTGTTTACGATGTGGAGAACGTCATCAAGGTGCGCACGGGCGCAGAAGGCTTCGATGCCTTGCAGGATGACGAATAAGCGGCTGCGGCTGGTGTTCGTAGTCTAATAAATAGAAACAGCAATGGAAAAGCCGCCCGATTGGGCGGCTTTTCTGCTGCAAAATAGCTGAAAATGTAATCGAATTTGCCGGAAACAGAGGAGAAAGGGAACGTGGTAACCTCTTTCGCCGTTTAACCGTGGCTGCTATACGGTTGACATCCGCTTCTTCTATCGCATCGAGTGCGAGGTTAGCTGCGTGGTTGGCCGTCCGCGCATCATTGACGGCTTGGCTGTGTTTGACAAGCGCGTGGTGCTGTTCGGCGGCGAGGGCGGCGCTCGTATCTTCTCCTCCCGTTATGTGGAGGACGGTATGGACGTTCAGCTGGCGCCCGACAGCAACAAGCCGACCGCAGTGGTCGAGGTGGTTGACCCGATCGTGCTGGACGCGCGCGTGGTTGCACCGGAGACTTCGTGCAACTGCTGCTGCTGCGCACTGCATGAGGTACCGCGCCCGATCTGCTCCTGCTTCGGCGGCGACAATCTGGTGCTGGATAACGACGGCTATCAGCTGTTCGTCACTTTGGGTCAGTTTGCCATCATCCGTCTCGAGCGCGATATCCAGCTGCTCATGCCGGCGTATGACATCTGCCTGCCGCGCCGCGACTGCTCGAACAGCGGTGTAGGCGGCGAGCAGGACCCCTGCGAGATCTTTGCAAACTTTGAATTCCCGATCGACGAGTTCTTCCCGCCCAAGCAGGAATGCGGCGAGAACCTGTGCGGCACGCTGAGCGGCGGCTCGAACGGCTGTGGCTGCGGCAGCGGCAACGGCAATGCGGGTGGCTGCGGCTGCGGCAGCAAGTGCGGCGGCTGAGCCGGATACGATTTCACAAAGCAGAAAAGGGGCGCGTTGCAGAAATGAAATCTGCAGCGCGCCCTTTTATGCGCCGTCCAAAGGAGTATGTAGCCGATAGGTTGTGGAAAAACAAGCGTTTGGGGAAGGAAAAAGGCATAGCAAAGCAGACGCTGGGGTAAATTCCAGCATCAAATGTGGAATGATTCTGTTGTCAGGAGCTAAGCGGTCATTTTTTCAGAAACACGGGTCTGGAGACGGCCGTGTTCCCGCTTCATCCACAGCTTTTTCA
>DXDZ01000030.1 GCA_019115185.1 Candidatus Agathobaculum merdipullorum | reverse complement strand
GGAGAAGTCTTCTCCATTCATGTTTGTACTTTTTTGGCCTTTATACGCCAGAAACCCGGCTTATGCTTGACGCATAGGCCGGGTTTTTCGACAGACTGAAACGACGCAGGGATGCCTGCGTCGTTTTTATGTTTGGGATGTATTATTTTGTAATCGGATAAGAAGGGCAGACCGCGCCGAGCGGGCAGTTTTCGCATTTGGGATTGCGTGCGGTGCAGTGCTCACGGCCGAACAGCACCAGCCGGTGGCAGAAGTCCGAGGATTCGGCCGGGTCGATCAGCTTACGCAGCGCGTTTTCCACCTTGACGGGGTCCTTTTCGTTTTTGACAAAGCCCAGCCGGTTGGAAAGACGGATGCAGTGCGTGTCGGTGACGATTGCGGGCTTGCCGAAAATATCTCCTAAAATCAGATTTGCCGTTTTGCGGCCGACGCCCGGGAGCTTGAGCAGATCCTCCATGTTGTCCGGCACCTTGCCGCCGTATTCACTGAGCAGCATGATCGCGCAGGCCTTGAGGTCGCGCGCCTTGGTGCGGAACAGGCCGCAGGTCTTGATCGCCTCCGCGATTTCCTCTTCCGGCGCTTCGGCATAGCTTTCCAGCGTGGGGAACTGCTTGAACAGCGTTTCGGTGACAATATTGACGCGCGCGTCCGTGCACTGGGCGGACAGCCGGGTGGCGAACAGCAGCTCGTAATCATGAGTATAATGCAGCGCGCACACTGCCTCGGGATAGACTTCGCGCAGCAGCTCGGTCACCGCGCGGGCGCGTTCTTTCTTGGTCATGGGAATCCTCTCCTGACAGCGTAGATGATACTATCATACCATATCTGGAGGAGAATGCAAGCAATGCAGCACAATTTAACATTTTCAACATAATGCGCGGACAACCGAGAGCAAAATCTATCTGTTTGTCAATAGCATCGGGAGTTAAAATGTGGTTTAATTAAATAGCAGAATGAAATCACACGTTTTGGAGGTTGAAAAATGGTACGCGAAGCAATGGAATTTGTAAAGGCGTATGATCCCGAGTTGGGGCGTATGATACAGGCGGAGTACGACCGTCAGGCTCGCAACATTGAGCTGATCGCGTCTGAGAATATCGTCAGCGAAGCGGTCATGGCGGCAATGGGTTCGGTGCTGACCAATAAGTATGCGGAAGGCTATCCGGGCAAGCGCTATTACGGCGGCTGTGAGTGTGTGGACGAGGTCGAGAATCTGGCCATCAAACGTGTGTGTGAAGTGTTCGGCGCAAAGTACGCCAATGTGCAGCCCCATTCGGGTGCGCAGGCCAATATGGCGGTATATCAGGCGCTGTGCCAGCCGGGCGATACCGTGCTGGGTATGAGCCTGGACAACGGCGGCCACCTGACGCATGGTTCGCCGGTCAATCAGTCCGGCCTGCTGTACCATATCGTGTCTTACGGTGTGGATGAAAACGGCTATATTGATTATGACGCGGTGCGTGATCTGGCCAAGAAGGAAAAGCCCAAGATGATTATTGCGGGTGCGTCGGCTTATCCGCGTGCCATCGATTTTGCCAAGTTCGCAGAAATCGCGCATGAGGTTGGCGCATATCTGTTTGTGGATATGGCGCACATCGCAGGTCTGGTTGCAGCCGGCCTGCACATGAGCCCGCTGCCCTATGCGGACGTGGTCACCACCACCACCCACAAGACGCTGCGCGGTCCGCGCGGCGGCGTGATCCTGTCCAACAACGAAGAACTGGGCAAGAAGTTCAACAAGGCCATCTTCCCGGGCACCCAGGGCGGCCCGCTCGAGCATGTGATCGCGGCGAAGGCGGTTTGCTTCGGCGAGGCGCTCAAGCCCGAATTCAAGGCGTATCAGCAGCAGGTTGTCACCAATGCGCGCGTGCTGGCAAAGGCACTGCTCGATCAGGGCTTCGATCTGGTTTCCGGTGGTACGGACAACCACCTCATGCTGATCGATCTGCGCAAGACCGGCATCACCGGCAAGGAGCTGCAGCGCCGTCTGGACGAGGTATATATTACCGCTAACAAGAATGCCATTCCGAACGACCCGGAAAGCCCGTTTGTCACCTCTGGTCAGCGTGTCGGCACGCCGGCGGTTACCTCGCGCGGCTTCGGTGAGCCGGAAATGCTGCATATTGCAGAGTTCATTTGGCAGACAGCGACCGATTTTGAGAACAAGGCGGATGAAATCCGTCATAATGTGTGCGATATTTGCGCGAATTTCCCGATTTATCGCTAAAACAAAAGCCGCTCCCGTGCTGGGAGTGGCTTTTTGTCATTCCATAAAGATCAGACAGGCGGTCTTGCTGTATATATTTGTATGCAGAGGGAAAGTTTTGTAGAAACTGCGCGGCAATCTTGCGCTTTTGCACAGATATGGTATACTAATAAAAGCGTTACTGTAAGTGGGTAAAATGACTTTTGAGAATATGAACGAAGGGGAAATGCAGTTATGTCGATGGAATTAAAACTGACAGGATTAAAGGGCTTTGTGGGCGAAGAAGAACTTGCCTGCATGGCGCCGCTGGTCAAGGCGGCACAGGATACGCTACACAGCAAAAGCGGTGCGGGAAATGATTTTCTGGGCTGGGTAGACCTGCCCGAAGCGTATGATAAGGAAGAGTTTGCCCGCATCAAGCAGGCGGCCAAGAAAATTCAGCAGACCTGCGATGTGCTGGTTGTGATCGGCATCGGCGGCTCGTATCTGGGTGCGCGCGCCGCGATCGAGTTTGTCAACGGCCAGATGTATAACGGCGTGCGTCCGGAAGGCATTCCGGAGGTGTATTTTGTTGGCAACAATATCTCGTCTTCGTACCTGAACGATGTGGTCAAGATCATCGGTGAGCGCGATTTCTGCATCAACGTTATCTCCAAGTCGGGCACGACCACCGAGCCGGCCATCGCGTTCCGCATTTTCAAAAAGCTGATCGAGGAGAAGTACGGCAAGGAAGGTGCGAAGGAGCGCATCTTTGCCACCACCGACAAGGCGCGCGGCGCGCTCAAGAAGCTCGCGGATGACGAGGGCTACGAGACCTTTGTCGTGCCGGACGATGTCGGCGGCCGTTTCTCTGTGCTGACGGCGGTTGGCCTGCTGCCGATGGCGGCGGCTGGTTTGGATATCGACGCTGCAATGGCCGGTGCAGCCGAGGCGCGCAAGGCGTTTGCCGAGGGCACGGACCACGACTGCGCAAAGTACGCCGCGCTGCGCACCATTCTGCACCAGAAGGGCAAGGCAATGGAGATCCTCGTCAACTACGAGCCGTCTCTGGTCATGCTGGGCGAGTGGTTCAAGCAGCTGTTTGACGAATCCGAGGGCAAGGACCACAAGGGCCTGTTTGCGACCTCGGCCAACTTCTCGACCGACCTGCATTCGATCGGTCAGTTCATTCAGGACGGCACCCGCAACATGTTCGAGACCGTCGTGTGGGTGAAGGAGCCGCGCTCGGAGAGCTATATCGAGGAAACCGCTGAGGATATCGACGGCCTGAATTATCTGGCAGGTAAGAGCGTGCAGTTTGTCAACTCCAAGGCATATCAGGGTACGCTGATGGCGCACATGGACGGCGGCACGCCCAACATCATCGTGGAGATCGACAAGGCTGACGCATGGCACTTCGGCTATCTGGTTTACTTCTTTGAGAAGGCTTGCGGCATTTCGGGCTATCTGCTGGGCGTTAACCCGTTCAATCAGCCGGGCGTTGAGGCATACAAGAAGAACATGTTCGCGCTGCTCGGCAAGCCGGGCTTTGAGGAGCGCCGCAAGGAACTGGAAGCGCGCCTGTAAGCAAGAAAGCTGTTGCAATGACAGAGAGAAAGGACGGCGCGGCTTGCGCTGCTGCGCGCAGGCCGCATGTGCCGTCATGGGATGTGCTGCGCACCGCCGCATTTGCGGCGGTGGCGGCACAACATATATTGGGGGCGTATGCACGCCGGTATGACATTGGCTCGAGCGAAAAGGTGGTCATTGCCGCTTCGTTTGAGCTGCTTCGTTTTGCTGTGCCGCTGTTTGTGATGCTGTTTGGCGCGGCGCTGTTTTATGTATACCGGGAACCGCCGCGCTATGTGCCATATCTGGCAAAGCGCGTGCGGCAGCTGGTGCTGCCCTATGCGATATGGACAGCGGTGTATCTGTGGTATGCGGAAAAGCCTGTGACGCTGCGCAGCGTGGCGCGGGGCATGGCTTATGGCGACGCAAGCTATCACCTGTGGTATGTGACGATGATTTTGCAGTTCGTCGTGCTGGTGCCGCTGTTTTTTGCTGCGCGGAACGGGCTGCGTCGGTGCTGCATGACACAAAAAAGGATGATTGTCGCTTCCGCGTTGCTGCTGGGCGCATGGCTGTTGCTGCTTGCATTCCGTCCAAGCGATGGCTTGGCACATCAGCTGCTCGTCACCTGGCGCACACGCGGTTTCCTGCTGTGGATGGGCTATTTTGCGCTGGGTGCGCTGTGCGGTTCGTTCCCGGAAGCCTTTGCCGCATGGGCGCGTCGGCTGATCGTGCCGGCGGGACTGATAAGCGTCGGCGCGGTGGGCTATGCAATGTGGCTGAGCGTACGGACAGTGTATCAGAAAGGCGCAGTCGATTTTAACTGCGTCAGTTATTTTTCACCCGGCTACGCGGTGCTGACCATGGTGACCATCCTGTTTTTATATGGGGTGGCGGAATGGCTGGTGCGCTGGCGCGCAGTGCAGCGGGTATGCGGCTTTGTGGGGCGGCATTCCTATGAGGCATACTTGGCGCATGTGCTGGTGCTCACCCGTTGCTCGCGCTTTTTGCTTGACCACTGGCCAGAAATGAACCGCTATGTGTTTTATGCGGTGCTGACCGTGTGCACGATTGTGGGCGCGGTGCTGATCGCATGGGCGGTGGACAGTCTGGTGGCAGTATTGCGCCGCGGCGTGCGCCAAATGCGCGGTCAAGCCAAAACGTGATTTTATATGAAAAGCGGTCGCATCAGGCGGCCGCTTTTGCTGTGTATGCTTTTCCTTGACGCGAAAGTATGGTATACTGCTGGTACAAAGCAGTGAGGTATGGACAGAGGGGAGGGTCGCGGCAATGCCAGAGAGAAAAAACGGCATGGAACGCTTTCAGACAGCGTTTTTGTATTTCTGGGTGTATGCAGCGCTCGGCTGGCTCTATGAGGTGTTTCTGGAGGTCGTGGTGTACCGCTGGGGCTTTTCCAACCGTGGCTTTTTGTTCGGGCCCTATCTGCCGGTGTACGGCTTTGGAGCGTTGCTGATTCTGGCTTGTCTGCGACCGTTGTCGCGCAAGTCGCTGCGTGTGGGAAAGGTCAACGTCATGCCGGTCGTCGTGTTTCTTGCAGTGGTTGCGCTGACGACCGTGGTCGAACTGATGACCAGTTATCTGCTCGAGTGGACGACCGGCGGCTGGCTGTGGGATTACACGAGGTACAGCATCCAGTGGCAGGGACGTATCTGCTTATCGGCCAGCCTGCGGTTCGGCGTGGGCGGTATGGTAATTCTGTATCTCTTGCAGCCGCTGCTGGAAAAGGGTATAGGGCGGCTGAGCAAGAAAGGACGGCAAACTGTATTTGCGGTGCTGTTCGTGCTGTTTGTGATTGATGTTGTGAGCCGTGTGCTGCGCTGAAGAAAAGGAGAATACGATTGAAAAAGATTTATCTTGCGGGTTTTGATGTGTTCGCGCCGGACGCCAAGCAGCGCGGCGCAAAAATGAAAATGATGTGCGCGGAAAAGGGTTTTGTCGGCCTGTATCCGTTTGACAACGAGGCGGATACCGCGCAGGAGATTTTTGCAGGCAACTGCGGGCTGATCGACAGCGCGGATATCGTCATTGCAAACCTTAATCCCTTCCGTGGGGCGGAGCCGGACAGCGGTACCTGTTTTGAGGTCGGTTACGCCATTGCTAAGGGCAAAACGGTATACGGTTATGTGTCGGATGCACGCAGCCTGCGGGAAAAGCTGGGCGAGCGGGATGAAAACGGTTTTTCGGTTGAGGATTTCGGCCTGCCGCTCAATCTGATGCTTTCGTGCAGCGCACATATTGTCGAGGGTGATTTTGCTGCGGCACTTGCAGTTTGCCGCGCCGAGCAGGCATAAATAACAACGAAACAGGCAAAATAAGTTCCGGTGATTTGTGATGAAAGGACAAACAGCGGGACTTTTTTTGTTGGGTGCGGGCGGTTATTCGCTCATTGAAATTCTTTGGCGCGGGTATACCCACTGGACGATGGCACTGACCGGCGGCGCGGTGCTGGTCGGGCTGCATCGGCTGCGCGGCTGCGTGCGCGATGAAAAGCCGCTTGCGCGCTGCCTGTGCGGCGCCGCATGCATCACGGCGGCGGAGTATGTGGTCGGCTGCACGGTCAACCGCGTTTACCATATGGATGTGTGGGATTATTCGCAGGAAAAGGGCAACATTCAGGGGCAGATCTGCCCGAAATATGCGGCGCTTTGGACCATACTCGCCGCGCCGGTCATGCTGCCCAAATAAATGCTTGCCAAGCGGGCGTCACGGGCGTATAATATCGATGGCAATACGCCGGAAAGGAAGAAACGCCATGCTGATCGCAGTAAACGCAGGAAACAGCCACGTTTTGCTGGGCGGTTATGAGGAAGACGCGCAGGTCTTTGCCGCTTCCATCGCAACCGAACCCAAGCAGACCGGAGATGATTATGCCTGCAAGCTGCGGCAGGTCTTTGACCTGTATGGCGTGCCGTCCGGACGCATTCGCGGCGCGGTGCTCAGCTCGGTGGTGCCGGGTATGGTTTCCGTGCTGGAGGATGCGCTGCGTCTGCTGGGTGTGACCGATGTGATCGAGGTGTCCAGCGGGGTAAAAACCGGCTTAAACATTCGCTCGGAACAGCCGCGGCAGGTCGGCTCGGACCGCGTGGCGGCCGCTGTGGCTGCACGGGCCAAGGGCAAACTGCCCTGCGTGGTGGTGTGCTTGGGCACGGCAACGACGTTTACCGTACTCGATGCGGCGGGCGCGCTGGTCGGTTCCGCAATCACTGCGGGCGTGCGGCTGAGCGTGGAAGCCCTGCGCGAGCAGGCGGCACAGCTGCCTTCGGTGGCGCTCGAAGCCAAGAACGAGGGCGTTCTGGCGCGCAACACGGTGGATGCGATGCGGGTTGGCGCGGTTTACGGTGCGGCTGCGATGGTGGACGGCATGGTATCTCGCTTTGCCGATGCGCTGGGGCAGACACCGCATGTGGTTGTCACGGGCGACAGTGCGCCGCTCGTGTTACCCTATCTGCGGGCTGCATGCGAATATGACAAAAGCCTGTTGCTCGATGGCTTGCACCTGATCTGGAAGCGCAACCGTTCCTGAAGCGTATTGACCAAATAAGCCCTGTACCCGACGATAAGGGCGGGACGGGAGCGGGAGGAAAACAGAATATGAATCAAAAAAAGACAGACGTAAGGCTGCTGGCGCAGATGGCGCTGTTGGTGGCGCTCGAACTGGTGCTGGCGTTCACGCCGCTGGGCTACATACCGCTCGGCTTTATGAATGCGACGACCATGCACATCCCGGTCATTCTGGGCGCGTGCCTGCTGGGACCCAAGATGGGCGGCGTACTCGGCGCGGTGTTCGGCGTGACAAGTGTCATCCGTGCAACAATCACCCCGAACTTGACCTCATTTGTGTTCACCCCGTTTTACAGCTTCAGCCCGGAGTTTTCCGGCAACTGGACCAGCTTGATCGTGGCGATCGTGCCGCGTGTGCTGATCGGTGTGATTGCAGGTCTGGTGTTCCAGTTCATCATGCGCATTTCGCATGACAAACTGGCGGTCGCACTGCCGGTAGCAGGTTTCGTCGGCTCGATGGTCAATACGATCGGCGTTATGGGCCTCATTTACCTGCTGTTTGGCGAGCAATATGCGGCGGCGGGCGGTCAGAGCTTTGATCTGCTGCTGGGGGTCATTATGGGCGTGGTTGCCGTCAACGGCGTGCCCGAGGCACTGATCGCTGCGGTGCTGACGCTTGCAGTCGGCAAGGTGCTGATCGGCATTTTTGGCCGTCGTGGCGCGAAAACGGCACAGCAGGGTACAGTTTGATCTGAAATAGAACGAAAAAAGCTGCATCTTTTGCAGCTTTTTTTCACAGGAGGAATAGATATGCAGCAGATTGATTTTTTACAGGTTGGCGGGTTTCAGGTTGGTCAGGCGCAGGATGAAGCGGCTGGTACAGGCGTGACTGTGCTGCTGTTTGACGAGTGCGCGCCCGCAGGGGTGGATATCCGCGGCGGCGGTCCAGCAAGCCGCGAAACGCCGCTGCTCGCGCCGGTGGCGGATGCGGCAGGGCTGCACGCGCTGGTGCTTTCGGGCGGCTCGGCGTTCGGGCTGGACGCTGCGGGCGGCGTGATGCGCTTTTTGGAGGAACGCGGCATCGGCTTTGACACCGGCATCACGCCCGTGCCGCTGGTTGCGCAGTCATGCATTTTTGACCTCGCCATCGGGGACAAAACCGTCCGTCCGGACGGCGCGATGGCGTACCGTGCATGTGAACAGGCTTCGCGCACCGAGCTGCATCAGGGCTGCGTCGGCGGCGGCATGGGCGCGACGGTCGGCAAGTTCTGCGGCGCGCCCTATGCCATGAAAAGCGGCATCGGGGCCTACGCTGTGCAGGCGGGCGCGATCCGCGTGGGGGCCATTGTGGTTGTCAACGCGCTGGGCGATATCTTTGATGTGGACACCGGTCGCCAGATCGCGGGTCTGCGCACCGAGGACGGGCGCGGTTTGCGCTCGACCGAAGAACAGATGTATGCGGGCATTGAAACGGCGCGCAATCCGTTTTCGGCCAATAAAAAGACGGCTACAAACACCACGATCGGCGCGATCGTGACCAATGCGGCTTTCAGCAAGGCAGAGCTGACGCGCGTGGCTTCGATGGCGCACAACGGTTTCGCGCGCGCCATTCGTCCGGTGCACACTACGGCAGACGGGGACTCGATTTATGCGTGCTCGGTCGGTCATGAGAAAGCCGATCTCAACGCGGTCGGCACGCTGGCGTCCTATGTGATGGCGAAAGCGATCGGCTGCGGCGTGCGCGCTGCGCGTAACGGCTTCGGTTTGCCTTGTGCGCAAACGCTCGGCACGGTTTGAGCAGATAATAGAAAACGGCGGTTTGCCCGATTGCGTTCGAGCAAACCGCCGTTTTGTTTTGTTTACAGCAGACCCAGCAGGTGCTGCATTGCCGCAGCCGCACGCGCATTTTGTAAGTTTTTCAAAAAACGGTGGTTTTCTCCACTTAGATGCGAAGAAACTGCTGTTTTTGCATGAGAGAAAAACTTCCCAGCACCAAAGTCTTTTCAAGCAGCCAAAATTGCGGCGGGAATAGCAAAGGTTCACAGGCGTTTTTAGGGTTTGTGCGTGGCATAGTAAACGCGGAGGTGAAAAAATGCAGCAAAAAAATGCAAAAAAAATCGCAGTTTCCCTGATTTTGACCTTTGCGATGCTGGTTTCGGCGCAGGCGGCCGAGATTTCCTCCCTTATCCCCATCGGCCATACGGTCGGCATTCAGATGAGTGCCGAGGGCGTGCTGGTCGTGCGGCTGGATGATGTGCAGACCGAGAATGGAGCGATCTGTCCGGCGCGGGATGCAGGCGTGCAGGAAGGCGACCTGATCGTAGGGGTCAACGGCGAGCAAATCAGCGCCAACGATGATCTGCAAAAACAGATCGCGCTTTCCGGCGGGCAACCGGTGGAGCTGACGCTCGAAAGTGACGGCAGTAGCCGTACCGTGACCGTAACGCCGTGCGCCGACTCGGACGGTGTATATCGTATCGGTGTGCTCGCGCGCGACGGCATGGCGGGTATCGGCACACTGACTTATGTCGATCCGGAAACCGGTGCGTATGGCTCGCTCGGACACGGCATCTGCGACAGCGAAACCGGTGTGCTGATCCCTCTGCGGGACGGCA
>DXDZ01000029.1 GCA_019115185.1 Candidatus Agathobaculum merdipullorum | reverse complement strand
CTTTAATCCGCTCGACATTCCTCAATAGCTCAGTTGGTAGAGCATGCGGCTGTTAACCGCAGGGTCGTTGGTTCGAGTCCAACTTGAGGAGCCATTTGATAAGGCTTTGCCGCCACCATACTTCGTGGCGGCAAAGTACTGTCAAACCATGTCTATGGGCCTTTAGCTCAGTTGGTTAGAGCAACCGGCTCATAACCGGTCGGTCCCGGGTTCGAGTCCCCGAAGGCCCACCAAATTTCATATCTGGCCCGGTAGCTCAGTTGGTTAGAGCGCCAGCCTGTCACGCTGGAGGCCGTGGGTTCAAGTCCCATCCGGGTCGCCAATAACGGCGACATTGTTCGCCGTTTCCTTTTTGCTGCTGTAGCTCAGTAGGTAGAGTGCATCCTTGGTAAGGATGAGGTCACCGGTTCAAATCCGGTCAGCAGCTCCAGAAATACCTCGGAAACTTCGGTTTTCGAGGTGTTTTTATTTAAAATGGACTGCTGCACAAAGGAAAAAGCCTGTCTTTCGACAGGCTTTTTATTCTTTTTCTTTTAATCGCTGACAAGCGGTGTGGACAGATACCGGTCGCCGGTATCGGGTAATAATGCCACAATGGTTTTGCCCTTGTTTTCCGGTCGCTGGGACAATGCAACAGCAGCATGCAGTGCGGCACCGGACGAAATACCGATAAATAATCCTTCGCTGTGCGTGAAGGTGCGCGCAGTAGAGAAAGCATCTTCTCCCTTTACACGGATGACTTCGTCGTATACACCGGTATTGAGGACTTCCGGCACAAAGCCCGCGCCAATGCCTTGGATCTTATGCGGGCCTCCCTTGCCGGTAGACAGTACCGGCGACTCGTCCGGTTCCACGGCGACAATCTTGACATTTGGATTGCGCTCCTTCAGATAGGAGCCAACACCGGTAATCGTGCCGCCCGTGCCGACGCCTGCAACGAAAATATCGATCTCACCATCGGTCTGAGACCAAAGCTCCGGGCCGGTGGACGCATAATGTGCAGCTGGGTTAGCTGGATTGACAAACTGCCCCGGGATGAAGCTGTTCTCGATCTCAGCAGCCAGCTCGTCTGCCTTCGCAATTGCACCGGACATGCCCTTGGAGCCGTCGGTCAGTACCAGCTCTGCGCCGTATGCCTTGAGCATATTGCGGCGCTCGACACTCATGGTCTCGGGCATGGTCAGGATGATGCGATAGCCCTTGGCTGCCGCAACCGCCGCCAGACCGATGCCGGTATTGCCGCTGGTCGGCTCAATGATGGTCGCGCCCGGTTTGAGCGCGCCGCTCTCCTCAGCCTTGGTAATCATCGCATTGGCAACGCGATCCTTGACCGAGCCTGCCGGATTGAAATACTCCAGCTTTGCGAGGATTTGCGCCTGCGCGCCGGACTTTGCTGCAAATTTATCTGCCGCGTACAGCGGGGTGTTGCCGATCAAATCGGCGAAGCTGTGCTTGATATCTGCCATGTGGTGTACCACCTTTCATATTCCCTTAATTCATAGGTGTTTTATATGAATTAAGCATACAAGGAAAAATCGAATTTGTCAAGTGAAATTTGAAAGATGTGAAAAAATCTCCCGTGAGGGAGATTTTTTTCGGTGCGGCACTCTGTGCTGTTTATGATTCGATCAGCCCAAGCTGGATTTTCCATCTCAAAACCCGCATAGCGGCATCGCGGATGGTATTTTCGCTGATCGTGCCGTTCTGGACGGCGGTCAGCACGGCGTTGTATTGTGTGACGAAGTCCGAGGAGATTAGCATATCGTTGCCTGCCTGCACGGCGAGCACCGCCGCATCTGCGTCGCCGGTGTAGTCCGTGATCGCCTGCATGACAAGGTCGTCAGTCATCACCACGCCGTCGAAGCCAAGTTCCTCGCGCAGCACCTTGTGCACCGCAGGGGAGAGCGACGCTGGCAGGGTGTCATCCATGCAGGAAACGATGTTGTGACAAACGAGGATTGCCTGCGCTCCTGCCTTAATACCCGCAGCAAAGGGCAGAAAATCCGATGAGCGGAACTGTTCCAACGGACGGTCATCCTGTGCGATGCCGGTGTGCGTATCTACATTGCTGCCGTAGCCGGGGAAGTGCTTGAGCACCATGCCCATACCGTCGGCGTTCATTTGCTCGACTACCGTGCGGACATAGTTGCTGGTGGATTGCGCATCCTGCCCGAATGCGCGGGCGTTGATGAAGTCGGCCGGGCTCGTCGATACATCGCATACGGGCGCGAGATTGACGTTGATGCCAAGCGAAGCCAGCAGGGTATCCTTTTCCTCCGTGTCGCTTTGAATGCGTTCCAGACCGCCCTCGGCGAAAAGTGCCTGTGGGGACTGGAAGCGGCTTGCGCGGAACGCAGGGTAGGCGCTGACGCGCACCACCGTGCCGCCCTCCTCGTCCACGCCGATCAGCATGGGCGTTGCGGCGGCCTGCTGATAGGATGCAAGGGTCTCCCGCAGGCTGTCCGGCGTCTGGTTTTCAAAATCGCGGCCAAACAGGATATATCCGCCGATGTCGTACTGCGCAGCAAGTTCCATAGCATTCAAATCCGGACAGCGCGCAAAGAACAGCTGCGCGATCTGTTGCTCCAGCGTGAGCGAATCCACATATACCTCAGCGGGATCGGGTTGCGGCGGTTCGGGTGTGGGTTCGGGTTCTGTTTGCGCAGCGTTGGGATCTGCGGCAGGCTCTTCGTTGCAAGCGGTCAGCCCAAATGGCAGGGCGAGGGCAAGCAGCAGACAGAGCAATCGTTTTCTCATATCAGCACCTTCCTTCTTTGGCTTTATTATACAGGAGAGTGCGGGTCGTTGCAAAGCATATTGTGTTTGTGGTAAGATAAGGGGACGAGAATGGAAAGGGGAGACCGGGATGCAGACCATCGGACGCTTTGCGCCCAGCCCGAGCGGGCGCATGCACTTGGGCAATGTGCTGTGCGCATTGCTGGCCTATTTGAGTGCGCGTCGGCAAAACGGGCAGTTTTTGCTGCGTATTGAGGATTTGGATGCAATGCGCTGTCCGCGCAGCTTTGCGGATCTGATTCTGGACGATCTGCGCTGGCTGGGGCTGGACTGGGACGGCGAGGTGCCCTACCAGTCCGAACGGTCGGATATTTATGCGCAGTATGAGGCTGTTTTGCGCGACAAATGGCTGCTGTATCCCTGCTTTTGCTCGCGTGCGGCGCTGCATGCCGCGTCTGCACCGCATTTGTCGGATGGGCGCGTGCTGTATGCGGGCACTTGCCGCGATCTAACGCCTGAACAGATTGCGGAAAAGCGCAAAACGCGCGCACCGGCTACGCGCGTGCGTGTACCGGATGAAGTCGTGTGCTTCACCGACGCGGTCTGGGGCGAGTATGCGGAAAATCTGGCGGACGAGTGCGGGGATTTCATCATTCGCCGCTCGGACGGCGTGTTCGCCTATCAGCTTGCCGTGGTGGTGGATGATGCGTTGACCGGCGTCAACGAGGTCGTGCGCGGCGCGGATTTGATTTCCAGCACACCGCAGCAGATCTGGCTGCACCGGCTGTTCGGCTTTAAGCCGCCGCGGTTTGCGCATATCCCGCTGCTGTGCGACCATGACGGTCGCCGCTTGTCCAAGCGGGACGAAGATCTCGACCTCGGTCTGCTACGCGAGCGGTTTACCCCCGAGCAGGTGATCGGTGCGCTGGCCTGTGCCGCCGGACTGATCGACCGCCCGGAGCCGGTGGTGGCGCGTGAGTTGGTTTCCACCTTCGACTGGAGTAAAGTTCCACGGCATGACCTGTATTTACCAGACATATTCAGATAAAGCGCCCAAACGGGCGCTTTTCTTTTTGTAAACATTTCTCTTGACACAATCATGCACTGGTTGTATTATGATGATATCAAATTGATATGATTGTGAGGGATAGGATATGAATACAAATCAAGTGGAGTATCAGGAAAAAACGCTGCGCGCGCCGAACGGGCTGGCGATTTTGCTGCTTAACATTGTGCTGATGCTGGCGGCTGTGGCAGGTATTGTATACAGCGCGGTTCAGCTGGATAATGGCGCCGGTGGTGCGATGATCGCGTTGCTGGTCGTGTGCATTTTCTACTGGTGCCTGCCGTGCTGGTTGCTGTTCGCGGGTGTGAAGGTGTTGCGCCCGAATGAAGCACTTGTGCTGACGCTGTTCGGTCAGTACATCGGCACACTCAAAGGGGAGGGTATCTTCTTTGTCAACCCGTTCTGCTCGGCAGTCAATCCGGCGGCTGAGTTCGCGTTCGCTAAAGCTGCTGAGGAGGCAGCAGACTCGGCCAAGTCGGGCAGCAAGCTGTCATCCGGCCGTATTTCGACCGGTTCGGGCCGCGGCAAGCGGCTTTCGCTCAAGACCATGACGCTCAACAACGATAAGCAGAAGATCAACGACCTGCTCGGCAACCCGATCGTGATCGGCATTGCGGTCATCTGGCATATTGAGGACACTGCGAAGGCCGTATTCGCGGTGGACAATTATCAAGAGTTCCTGTCCATCCAGTCGGACGCGGCGCTGCGCAACACCGTGCGTCTGTATCCGTATGACGTATCCGAGGGCGGCGATGAGAAGAGCCTGCGCGGTTCGTCGCAGGAGATCGCAGGTGTATTGGCGGAAGAGATTCAGAAGCGCGTCGCCTGCGCTGGCCTGAAGGTCGAAGAAGCCCGCATCACAACGCTTGCCTATGCGCCGGAAATCGCGGCGGCAATGCTCCAGCGTCAGCAGGCCAGCGCGGTCGTGGACGCGCGCAAGATGATCGTTGAGGGCGCAGTCGGCATGGTGGAGATGGCGCTGGATGAACTCAGCCGCAAGCAGGTGGTCGAACTGGATGACGAGCGCAAGGCGCAGATGGTTTCCAATCTGATGGTGGTTTTGTGCGCAGGCAAGGACGCGCAGCCGGTTGTAAATTCGGGCTCGATCTATTAAAATAAGAGGTAGGAAGGGAGGCTGTACGATGCTGCTCGATTTTCTGCTCAGCCTGATGGCAGGCGGTGCGGTGACGGGCGCACAGTCTCGGTGCGTGCCAAAGCCGTTGCGGATCGCACTGGCGGCGCTGATTGTGTTATTTTTGATGACGCTCGGCGGGTTCATGCTGCTCTGTGCGATAGCGATCAACGGTGGTATTGCGGTGCGGCTGGTCTGTGGGGGACTCGCTGCATTGTGTTTGAGCTATCTGGTGTTTTTCATTCGTGGCGTATGGCGTGCCATGCGGTAATAAATCGGGAGAAAAGGAGGTACAGCCGTGGCAGACAAGGAAAAAGCAAAAAAACAGGTACCGTTGCGGCTGTCTGCCTCGCTTTATGATGAGATTGCCCGCTGGGCAGAGGATGAATTCCGCTCGGTCAATGGACAAATTGAGTATCTGCTGACCGAGGCGGTGCGCCGCCGGAAAAAACAAGGCCCGAAGGAATGAACTTGCAGCCGTGGGGGTATTCCCACTGGCGGCTTGGTGTGGTATAATGACGGCAAACCAGCCGCATCTGATATCAAGCTGCGGTGGTAGAAAGGAGAATATTCCATGAGCAAACGGACAAAAACGGTTGTGGTGGCAGTCGTTGTCATTATTGTGTTGATTGTTGCTGCATGTATTTTCGGATATGTTTCCGGACGGCAGGCGCCGGAGCAAACCGATCAGCCCAATCAGACGGTTGAACCGGATACGCCGAGCGGACAGGATACGACGGATGACCAGCAGACCCCGGATGATACGACGGAGAATCCGGTGCAGCCGGAGAACCCCAACCCGTCAGGCGGGGATTCGGCGGTTGTCTATGTGCCGGATGAGCAGGGCGAAACGCTCACGCCGGTCGGTACCGATGTGGCGGATGATTCGGATCAGTCGCTGGTCGATGCGCTGATTGCAGCGGGCTCGCTGCCCGAGGGGGCAGCGGTGCAGTCCTCTTCAACGGCGGACGGCGTGCTCACGCTGGATATGAACGCGGTGTATGGCGATGCGGTGCGCTCCTCGGGTACCACCGGGGAGAGCCTGCTGATCTACTCACTGGTCAACACCTTTGTGCAGGCACGCGGCGTGAACAGCGTTCTGATTACGGTGGATGGTGCGCCGCTGGAAAGCGGGCATGAGATTTACGATTATCCGCTGGAAGCTACCAACTGAGAGCAAAGCAAAAGGCTTCGGAACTTTCGTTCCGAAGCCTTTTTGCGTGAGGGGTGGAATGCTTAATAATTTTCAGCCTTGATTTCAAAGTAGGCCTGCGGATGCGCGCATACCGGGCAAACCTCGGGAGCTTGCTTGCCGACTACAATGTGGCCGCAGTTGGAGCACTGCCAGATGCAGTCGCCGTCGCGGGAGAAGACAAGGTTGCCTTCTACGTTGGAGAGCAGCTTGAGGTAACGGGCCTCATGCTCCTTCTCGATTGCGCCGACCTTTTCAAAGAGGAATGCGATGTCCTCAAAGCCTTCCTCGTGCGCTTCCTTGGCGAAGGTCGCGTACATATCGGTCCATTCATAATTCTCACCGGCTGCTGCTGCCTTGAGGTTTTCCGCCGTGCTGCCGATGCCCTCGAGCAGTTTAAACCAGATTTTTGCGTGTTCCTTTTCGTTATTCGCGGTCTCCTCGAAAATCTTGGAGATCTGCACATAGCCATCTTTCTTGGCCTTGGAGGCGTAATAGGTATACTTGTTGCGCGCCATGGATTCGCCCGCAAATGCGGTCTGGAGGTTTGCTTCGGTTTTGCTTCCCTTCAAATTTGCCATAATTACATACTCCTCACATTTTGATATTTTTCAGACAGCTGTTGCTGCCGGAAATCACGCTGATTCTGTTCGACAATCCCGGCAAATGCCCTCAAACAGGATGTCATACCGCTGCACTTCCACGCCGGAAGCGTCCTCGACCTGCTCAATCAGGTTATTGATATGCGGCATATGCACATCAAATACCGCACCGCATTTTTCGCAGCGCACATGATAATGTTCGCTGGTATTGAAATCAAATCGATCCGCGCCGTTCGGTACAGGTACACGGCGAATTTCTCCTTGCGAAGCCAGTTGGTTCAGATTGCGGTATACGGTAGCCTTACTGATGGAAGGCTGTTCCGCCGCGACGGCAGCATACACGTTGTCCGCAGTGGGATGATCGTGCATGTGCAGAACGGTCTGCAAAACAATTTGACGCTGCACCGTATTTCTGGTCTGCATGCTGTCACCTACTCCCTAATAGTATAAATTCTTATTTAGAGTATATACTTATTTTGTAGGCTTGTCAAGCAGAAAGAGGAAAATCTTACAGGAATGCATCACAGAACATAGAGAAAAACCATCAGATAGTGACAGATGCTGCCTGCAATGACAAACAAATGAAAGATTTCGTGAAACCCGAACAGGGGGGAGAGATTCGGTCGTTTGGCAATATAGATCACGCCGCCAATCGTATAGAAAATCCCACCTGCGGCCAGCAGGGCGATGGCGGGTGCGGGCATGGAGAGGACAACATCAAAATCCAATACGATCGCCCAACCCAATGCCAGATACAGGGCGGTGCCCAAAAAGCGCGGCGCATCGATCCAGACCAGCTTCACGGCGATACCGGCGGCAGCAATTAACCAAATCAAGGCGAGGAACCCGTAGTTATGCGGCGGGCGCATGTAGCAGAGTACAATCGGGGTGTAGCTGCCTGCAATCAGCACATAGATCATGCTGTGGTCGAGCTTTTTGAGGCGGCGCAGTGTTTTTTCATCCCGGCAGGAATAATGATAGACACTGCTGGCAGAATACAATCCAATCAGGGACAGGCAAAAAATAATGACCGAAGCTGCCATCTGACCGTTGGCAGTATCAATGTTCAGCATACGAATCAGCATGGCGAACAGTCCTACTCCGCTCAGCACCGCTCCGACGAAGTGCGAATAGCTGGAAAATGGTTCCCGTGCTTTGAGGAAAACACGCGGCATATAGGTTCCTCCTTTTTATAATATAGTATTGATAACTACTTTGTATTTAATATAATACTACATAAAGAGAAAAATGCAATAGGGATTATGTGAATTTATTGTGTCCCCGGAGCAAAAAAAATACACCTGCCATTCGGCAGGTGTATTTGAGAGAAACCTTATGCAGTAATCAAGACGGTTTGGGATGCGTCGTCCCAATCGACCTGAAAGCCGCACAAATCGCCCAGACTCCTGAGTTTGTAGTAGGTGTATCCATCTACATTGTATGCTGCAATCATATGCTGTACGCCGTCTGCGACGGTAGGCTCCGTCAGGGATTTCACCGTGCGGATCTCGCTGGACATTGGTTTGTTTTCCGTCCCGTTTGGCGTATAAGGAGAAAAAGACCGTAGTTCCACTTGGTTCAAGCTCTTATTCCATTGCACATCAAAGCTGCTGGGCGTATCCTTGAGAAGCATTGCCACATCGCGGACCCGCACATAGTTGTTGCCCCCAATCCGGTACGCCGGAAGCACAACGGCATGTCCGTTGACCGATGTGTTGGCAAGCGCAGGATAGGCGGCAGATGTTTGCCGCAGCAGCGAGGATACCGATTGCTGCATGGTGATGCGATAGCGCGGCATTTGGTGCAGCGAAACCGACGGCTTTGCTCGTCCGGGCTCGGTCAGCGTGCTGACAAGTATGCCCTTTTCGTTCAAAAGCGTTTGCATCCACCGGTCATATGCCCCGAAGGGATAAGAGAAATAAAGCACTTTCTGCTGCCCGGAATTCTGCGTGATCAGTTGAATGCTGGTTTGCAGATCTCCGCCCACGCGCGTGCGGTAAGCGCTTTGTGATTCGCCGGGCAGGCGCATGACGCCGTTGATGCCATTCGGAGCACTCATGCCGCTGTATTGTGGATTGTGCAGATTATAGGTGTGTGAGCCGATTTCCACGATGCCGCTGGAGACCATTTCCTGAATTTCTTCCCAGGTCAGCATATTGGACGGCTGCTGGAGCGTGGCGGCCGAACGAATGTTATGGGCAACGACGGCAATGGTCGCTTTCATGCCGGTGCTTTGCAAAACCGGAAAGGCATACGCATAGTTTGAGTGATAACCGTCGTCAAAAGTAATCATGATTGGCTTTTCCGGAAGCGACTGCTTGCTTTGCGTAATCGCAACCAAATCTGCTGGCAGCAACGGCGTAAACCCGAATTCCTGCAGGAATTCCATATCAAGCCGGAAACGGTCTGCTGTGATAGTCATGCTGTTGGTGCGGCTTGGATCATTTGTCAAATCATGATACATTAGAATAGTTAAATTTGAATTTGTTGAGGCCGCGCATGCGGAACCCAACGTGGATAACGTCACTAAGGAAATGGCAACCATCATTGCCGAAATTTTTTTGATCAACCCCATTTTCATGCTATCCTCCTATCCTTTTT
Organism: Candidatus Agathobaculum merdipullorum; assembly: GCA_019115185.1. Classification (GTDB taxonomy): domain Bacteria; phylum Bacillota; class Clostridia; order Oscillospirales; family Butyricicoccaceae; genus Agathobaculum; species Agathobaculum merdipullorum. Next base: position 14,967 of record DXDZ01000029.1, on the reverse strand, counting down.
TATATTATATCGTGTTTTTTTCATCCTGTCCACTTTTCCGCCCTTGCATGCCCCGGGGGAAAAGGATTATAATGGGGAAGAAATGAGGTGAAAAATATGCCTGATTTTGGCGATATCATTGATCGGGTTTTTTCCGATCAGGATATTTTGCCCGCGGATGTGCCGCAGCTGGATTTATATATGGATCAGGTTTTATCGCTGTTCGATCAACACCTGTCTGCGGATAAGCGGAATCCGTCGGATAAGCTGCTGACCAAAACCATGGTGAACAATTACGTGAAAGAGGGGTTGATGACCCCGGTTCGCGGCAAAAAATATACCCGACAGCAAATCATGCAGCTGCTGTGCGTATATCATTTGAAGCAAAACCTGCGTCTGAGCGATGTCAAGGCGCTGACCGGACGCGATGATGTCGATTTTGGAGCCTGTTATGCGCATCTGCTGGAGGACAAGACCAAGATCCGCGAAAGCGTTCCGCCGATGCTGGATGCGTTTCTGCCGTATGATTCGGACGATCCCAATGGACGGCTGATGCTGTGTCTTGCGCTCAGTGAAATTGCTTCCTATTTGCGTCGGTTATGCGAAAGCGTGATTGACGCAATTGACGAACAAACCGGAGGGAAATAAACATGTCTATTGAAAAAGCAAAAAATTGGCTGCGGCAGTTTGGGGTGGAGGATCGCGTGCTGGAATTCGACACCTCTTCGGCCACGGTCGAGTTGGCGGCGCAGGCGGTTGGCTGTGCGCCTGCGCGGATTGCCAAAACGCTGTCCTTTCGCACCGGGGACGGTGTAATCCTGATCGTTGCTGCGGGCGATACCAAAATTGACAATCCCAAGTATAAGGCCCGTTTTGGCTGCAAGGCGAAGATGCTGGCCTTTGAGGAGGTCGAGCCGGAAATCGGCCATGCGGTCGGCGGGGTTTGTCCTTTCGGCATCAACCCGGGCGTGACGGTTTTTCTGGATGAGTCGCTGCATCGTTTCGAGACCGTGTTTCCCGCCTGCGGTTCCTCCAATTCCGCAATCGAGCTGACAATTCCCGAGCTGGAGAAATTCTCCGGGTACAAGGCTTGGGTAGACGTATGCAAGGGATGGCGGGAATAACCGTCTCGCTGGCGCAGTTCGGCGCCTGCGAGGACAAGCTGGCTAATCTGCGCAGGATACAAGGCTATGCGCAAAAAACGAAAGAATTTGGCGCATCTATGTTATTCTTGCCGGAATACAGCATGTTTTATGCAAAAATGAACAGGCGGTCACAAATCAAACAGGCGGCGGAGCCACTTGATGGCCCGTTTGTTTCCGCGCTGTCGCAGATGGCCCGGCAGTATGGTCTGTGGCTTGCCGCAGGCATGTATGAGCAGTCGGATGCGTTGCCGTATAACACAGTCGTGATCGTGGATGCGGATGGCGTGCTGCGCGGTGCACACCGCAAACAGCGTTTGTATAACGCCTTCGGCTACCGGGAGTCCGACGAGTGCCGAGCGGGAGAAAACTCGTTCCATCCGGTGGATACGCCTGTCGGGCGGCTGGGTGTGATCACCTGTTTTGAGCTGCGTTTCCCAGCGCTGGCTGCGGCGCAAAAGCAGGCCGGGGCGGAAGTGCTGCTGGTTCCAGCGGGTTGGGCGGTCGGTGACAATAAGGTGCTGCACTGGCGCACGCTGCTTTGCGCACGCGCGATCGAAAATAATATGACGGTGCTCGGTGTCGATCAGTATGCGCCCGGGTGCTTTGTCGGACACAGCGCAGCTTTCGCAGCAAATGGCTGCACGCTGGGCGCACTGGAAGAAGGGGACGGTCTGCTGACCATCACAATTTAAAGGAGAACGATTATGCAATTTGATCCCACGTTATATGTTATCACGGATAGCACTTATCATACGACGGAAACCTTGCTGCACGCGGTTGATCAGGCGTGCGCGGGCGGCGCAACACTGATTCAGCTGCGCGAAAAGGACACCGGCGGCCGTGATTATCTGGCTCTCGCGCAGCAGGTCAAGGCGGTGACCGACCGCTGGAATGTGCCGCTCATCATTGACGACCGCGTGGATGTTGCCATTGCCTGCGATGCGGCGGGGGTACATGTCGGCGCAAGCGACTTGCCGGTTGCGGTTTGCCGCAAGCTGCTGGGACCGGATAAGATCGTCGGTGCGACGGCCAAGACAGTCGAGGTCGCGCAGGCAGCCTATGCCGATGGCGCGGATTATCTGGGAACAGGTGCGATTTATCCAACCACAACGCATGTCACGACCAAGCTCACACCGGTCTCCACGCTGGATGAAATTTGCCGCGCGGTGCCGATTCCAGTGGTTGCAATCGGCGGTTTGAATGCCGAGAATATGGATGTGTTGGCGTACAGCCCGATTGCCGGTGTTGCGGTGGTTTCTGCCGTTATGAAGACAGAGGACCCGTGTGCGGCAGCGGCACAGATCAAAGAGAAATTTTTGGCGATGCCAAGACATTGATGTTGTCTGGCTAATAAAAAGGCTTCGGAACATTCGTTCCGAAGCCTTTTTTATTATGTGGGAAAATCAATCCTGAAACAGCGGCGTAGAGAAATAACGCTCGGCTGTATCGGGCAGGACGGTAACAACGGTTTTGCCGGGACCGAGTTTTTTGGCGAGCTGGATGGCGGCCGCAACATTAGTGCCGCTCGAAATACCGCACATCAACCCTTCGTAGCGTGCCAGATCCTTTGCGGTCTGGATGGCTTCATCGTCCGTGACAATATAGAGGTGGTCGTAAATCTTGGTGTTCAGGTTTTTGGGGATAACACCGTCACCGATGCCCATTTGCAGGTGGGTACCGATCGAGCCGCCCGAAAGAATGGCAGCATTCTCCGGTTCAACCGCCCAGATTTCCAGCTGAGGATTCTGCGCCTTGAGTACTTCACCGATGCCGCTGATCGTGCCGCCGGTGCCGAAGCCGGAGCAGAAACCGTCGATCGGGCCGCCAACCTGTTCCAGAATTTCGGTTGCGGTGTGATGGCGGTGCACAGCGGGATTGGCCGGGTTGTCGAACTGGCCCGGAACAAAGACCTTCGGGTCATTTTTTGCCATTTCGTCTGCAATTCGCTGGCATTCTGCAATACAATCACCGATATTGCCAGCGTCATGTACCAAGATCACTTCGGCGCCATAGTGCTGCACCAGCTTGCGGCGCTCTTCAGAAACCGAGTCCGGCATGATGATTTTGACCGTATAGCCCTTGACCGCACCGCAAAGTGCAAGGCCAATGCCCTGATTGCCGCTGGTGGGTTCCACGATAATGGTATCCGGTCCGATCAGGCCGCGGCGCTCCGCGTCCTCTACCATATTGAGCGCCGTGCGCGTTTTAATCGAGCCACCGACGTTCAAGCCCTCAAATTTGACGAGCACCTCGGCGCAGTCTGCGGGAACCATGCGGTTCAGACGTACCATCGGCGTATGGCCGACTGCTTCCAGGATGTTGCTGCATATCATCAGAAAATCTTCCTCTCAAACAGGTCTAGTATACATTATAGCACAACTTCTTGCATAAGGATAGAACAGATTGACCAAATTGTGTCAATCAACCCTTCTTTTTTTGGAGTTTATGCAGGGAGGAGGTGAGATGTGATGAACATTCATTTTCAGCAGGCCAATGCGGGAAACTATTTGTCCGCGGCCCGCGGGAGGAAGGAAATCTGTTATCTGGTGATCCATTTCACGGCAAATGACGGTGATACTGCAAAAAACAATGCAGATTACTTCACAAATTCCAATATCTCGACTTCGGCACATTATTTTGTGGACGAAAAGGAGGTTTGGCAGTCCGTGCGGGATGCGGACATTGCATGGCATTGCGGCACCAAGGGTACATATTTTCATCCGTATTGCCGCAATGCAAACAGCATCGGCATTGAACTGTGCAGCCGCATCAAAAATGGTAAATATTATTTTCAGGCGGGCACAGTGGAAAATGCGGTGCAGCTTGTGCGCAGCCTGATGCAGAAATATGGCATTGCACCCGACCATGTGGTGCGGCACTATGATGTGACGCACAAGAACTGTCCGGCGCCGTTTGTGGAAAACGTAGCGGCGTGGCAGGATTTCAAACGCAGATTGACGGAGGAGGTGGACGATATGACGGCAGACGAGGTCAAGAATCTGATTGCGCAGAGCAAAACGGTATACAATACTACAGCGTCGGTGCCCGAGTGGGGCCGTGCGACAGTGGAAAAGCTGACGCGCAAGGGTTGGCTTAAGGGCGAAGGTGGCAGCGGGGGACTGAACCTTCCCGAAGAGGTGCTGCGTGTACTGGTCATAAATGACCGTGCGGGCATTTATGGAGATTGAGTGACAAAAAACGGCGAAAGCAATCTGCTTTCGCCGTTTTTTGTTGGTATATGGGAGTATAGGTCAATCCAGATAAGTGAGCTTCTCGATGCCCTTGATGCCAAGTCCCGGCTCGTCGGACACGGTGATATCCTTCTCGTTGAACACTGCGCCGCCAAGGATCGGGTCCTCGGTGCACAGCACCGGTCCGTCCAGATCGATTTTGGTGATGATCTGCTTGGCGCATGCGAGGTGGATTGCAGCGTTGACGCTGATCTTGGCTTCCAGCATACAGCCAAGCATGCACTCAACGCCGTAGACTTCGGCCGCAGAAGCGATCTTGAGCGCGTTGTACAGGCCGCCTGCCTTCATCAGTTTGATGTTGACCAGATCGGCTGCGCGCATCTGCATGATGGTCAGTGCGTCCGCTGCGTTCTGCACACTCTCGTCCGCCATGACCGGAATGGTGACGTTGTCGGTGACGTATTTCAAGCCGGTCAGGTCGTGCTGCGCGACCGGCTGCTCGACAAATTCAATATCCAGTCCCGCGTCCTCCATCTGGCCGAGGATGCGCACGGCTTCTTTGGGCTTCCAACCCTGATTGGCATCAATGCGGATTTTCACATCCTTGCCAACCTCTGCGCGGATGGCTTGCAGGCGGCGCAGATCGAGCGGCGCGTCCTTGCCGACCTTGCACTTGAGGCAGTCGTAGCCGCGATCGATGGCGTTACGTGCATCGCGCGCCATCTCCTCCGGGTCGTTGACGCTGATTGTGATATCAGTCACGATTTTGCTGCGGCTGCCGCCAAGCATTTTGTAAACCGGGATGTGGTACAGTTGGCCGTACAGATCCCACAGCGCCATATCGACCGCCGCTTTGGCGCTGGTGTTCTTGAGGATGCAGCCTTGCAGCGCGAGCATCAGGTTTTCAAAGTCATCCACCTCGCGGCCGAGGATGGTCGGGGCGATATGGTCCTGAATTGCGCCGATGATTGCGCCCGCGGTGTCGCCCGTGACCGCACCGGTCGGGGGCGCTTCGCCGTAACCGATCGCGCCGGTATCGGTATGGATTTCGACGATCACATCTTCCACGGACGAAACCGAGCGCACCGCCGTCTTAAATGGCACGCGCAGCGGCACAGAAATACGGCCGAGCCGGATTTTGGTAATTTTCATCAGATGTCAGCTCCTTGCTGTAAAATACGCTTCGCTTATTTTGCCAGTTCGTGCATAGCCGCTGCGAGTATTTCGGCGTTTTGCAGCAGCCGCTCCACTTCCATATATTCATCCGGCTTGTGCTCGCGGATTTCGTCGCCCGGAAAGACCGGGCCGAATGCGACCAGATTGGGGATGGACTTGGCATAGGTGCCGCCGCCGATCGACTTGAGCTCCGCCTTGTCTCCGGTCTGCTCCTCATAGACCTTGGCCAGCTTGCGGATCAGTTCGCTCTCGGGCGGCATATAAATGGCGGCCTTGTGCTTCATCTGGGTTTCGTGGAAGCCGCCGAGCGAGAACGCGCGCTGCATGCGCGGATGCGCCTCGTTATAGGTCTTGGTAACCGGATACCGCACGGACAGCGTGAGCGAAAGCGTGTCCTCTGCAAATGCCGCAACACCGAGGTTAACCGTCAAATCTCCAGACAAATCATCGCGCATGGCAAGTCCCAGCGATTCGCCGCGCGTTTCCAGTCCGATGCGATCCGCGAGGAACGCCATGCAGTCGGCAAGCTCGCCTTCCAGCGGGAGCTGGGTCAGTGCGAGCGCCAGACGGCCGATCGCGTTTTCGCCCTGCTCGGGGGTGGAGCCGTGCGCGGATATGCCTTCGGCCTCCACACGGATGCCGCCGTCGATCGGCGTGGCCGTGACCTTGTCCAACGTGATGCGCCCCGCAGCCTCTGTGGGGCAGGCCAGTTCCGCCACCGCGTAAGCGGGGGAGACATTGGATGCCGTGCCGCCCTCAAAGCGGGTCAGGCGGTACGCGCCTGTTTGATTGAGTTTGCGGGCATATACGCAGTTCATGATGCCCTTTTCGCCGTTGATGATAGGATATTCGCCGTCCGGGGTAAAGCCCATGACCGGCACTTCGCCGCCGTGCTCGAGATACCACACCATATCCTGACAGCCGGTTTCTTCATTCGTGCCGAACAGGATGCGGATGCGGCGGGACGGGACAAAGCCGGCGTCCTTGAGCGCGGCCAGCGCGTACAGCGCCGCAACGGTCGGGCCTTTGTCGTCCATCGTGCCGCGTCCATAGATGCGGCCGTCCTTCACGTCTCCGGAAAACGGCTCAGCGGCCTGCCAGCCATCTCCTGCGGGCACAACGTCCAGATGGCCGAGCACGGCGATCATCTCGTCGCCTTCGCCATATTCGCACCAGCCGACCCGGTTATCCATATTGACTGTGCGGAAACCGAGCTTTTCGCACAGCGCAAGCGTTTCGTGCAGACAGCGCGCGACCTCGCTGCCGTAAGGTGCATCCGGTGCGGGTTCGCCCTCGACGCTCGGAATCTGAATCAGCGTTGCCAAATCTTTCAGCAGGTCATCCGCGTGTGCACGGATATAGGTTTGCAATTCCATCATAGTCCCTCCTTAACGGGCTCTAAACATTCCTATATCATATTGTACAGGATGCACGACTGATTTGCAAACCATTCTGTGCAAATTGCTTGTAAGACCTTGCAAAGAGGTCGGTTTTCCTGTATACTGAAAAAAAGTCCGATGTTGCGGCAGACGGGGGCCGGGACAGAGGAAAAGAGAATGAAAAAGTAAGGGATGAAAACAGATGATTACCAACGGCTTTACCTATATTGCGGTGCTGGTATTCTTGGCCGGTATTCTGGTAGGCGCGGAAAAGATCACCAAGTGGAAATTTTTTAAATTTATACCGCCGGTTGTTCTGCTGTATCTACTGACCATGCTGCTCTGCACCGTGGGTGCATGGGATATGGAAGCCACCAAGGGCGCATACAGTGCGCTGAAGAACAATATTCTGTATGCGATGCTGTGTTTGATGCTGCTGCGTTGTGACATTCGCAAGGTACTCAAACTCGGCCCGCGTATGCTGGGCGGCTTCTTTGCGGCGAGCATTTCGATTGCGATCGGCTTTATCGCAACCTATGCGATTATGCATGGTGTGCTCGGCTCGGAGGCATGGAAGGCGCTTGGCGCGCTGTGCGGCAGCTGGATGGGTGGCTCGGGCAACATGGTTGCGGTGCAGCAGGCGCTTCACATTTCGGAAGCAGATATGGGCTATGCACTTGTGATCGACTCGATCGACTATTCGGTTTGGGTTATGTTCCTGCTGTGGGCGATTACTTTTGCGCCGCAGTTCAACAAGTGGGCCAAGGCGTCTACGACTACGCTGGACGAGGTCTGTGCCCGTCTGGAGAAGGAGATGCAGGAGGAAGACAAGCACATGACCTTCCCCGGCCTGCTGTTCCTGGTTGGCGGTGCGCTGCTGGTTTCCGCCCTGTCGCAGAATGCGGGCAATGCGATTTTTGAATGGACTAAAACGCTGATCGGCGGAAATACCCCGTGGATTGATTCCGCGACGTGGACGGTTCTGGTGGTCACGGTGGTTGCGCTGGTGGTAGCGGTTACGCCGATCGGCAAGATTGCCGGTGCGGCAGAGCTGTCTAACGTCATGCTGTATATCGTCATTGCGCTGCTTGCTTCCCGTGCAAGCCTGCTCGAGATGACCGATGCTCCAGTGTGGATCATTTCCGGTTTTATGATTCTGGCGATTCACGGCATTATTCTGGTTATCATTGCAAAGATTTTCAAGCTCGATATGTTCACCTGCGGCGTCGCGTCGCTGGCGAACATCGGTGGTACGGCATCCGCGCCGGTGCTTGCAGCGTCCTATTCGGGCGCGCTGGTTCCGGTTGGCGTGCTGATGGCGTTGATGGGCTACATCATCGGTACCGGCGGCGGTATTCTCACAGCGAACATCATGCGATTGTTTGCGTGAGACGGTTCAGGGGAAAAGCGGCTGTCTCTCATAGAGAGGCAGTCGCTTTTTATGTTGCAAAAATTGTTTTTTTTATTGTTGTTAAAACAACATACAGAGGAAAAGGATTGCGCTATACTAAGGACAATCGAAATACATGGGAGGATAACCGCAATGATGCGTAAAATTATTGAGATTGATGAAGCGAAGTGTAATGGCTGTGGCCTGTGCGCCAATGCGTGCCACGAGGGCGCGATCGGCATGGTGGACGGCAAGGCCAAGCTGCTGCGTGACGACTACTGTGACGGTTTGGGCAACTGCCTGCCGGTTTGCCCGACCGGTGCGATCACCTTTGTCGAGCGGGAGGCCGCAGCCTACGACGAAGCGGCGGTACAGGCTAACATGCGTGCCAAGCAGCAGGCGCAGCAGCCGCTGGCCTGTGGCTGTCCGGGCAGTCAGGCGCGCGCCATCGAGCGCACGGCATCCGCACCGGTCGCTTCGGCTGTGTCGGCAGCATCGGAACTGCGTCAGTGGCCGGTGCAGATCAAGCTGGTGCCGGTGAATGCGCCGTACTTTGATGGCGCGAATCTGCTTGTCGCGGCGGACTGCACGGCCTATGCCTATGCAGGCTTCCATCAGGACTTTATCCGCAATAAGATCACTCTGATCGGCTGCCCCAAGCTGGACGAGGGCGATTACAGTGAAAAGCTGACCGAGATCATCCGCAACAATAACATCAAAAGTGTTACAGTTGTGCGCATGGAAGTACCGTGCTGCGGCGGCATCGAACAGGCGGTGCGCACCGCCTTGCAGGCGAGCGGCAAGTTCCTGCCGTGGCAGGTAGTCGTCATCTCGACCGACGGCCGCATCCTCGAGCAGTAAACAATAGGCAAACCCCTCTGTTTGTGGTACAATGGGTAACACAAACGGAGGGGTTATGTATGAATACACTGGATGTGGTGCATGATTTTTTGCGGCGACAGGTGAAGCCGGGGGCGTATTGCATCGACGCGACCGCGGGCAAGGGGCGCGACACCGCGCTGCTGTGCTGCTTGGCAGGGCCGGAGGGCCGTGTGCTGGCGTTTGATGTGCAGGAAGAGGCGGTCGCGCAGACGCGCGCGCTGCTGGACGCGGAGGGACTGACCGCCGAGGTCGTGCTGGACAGCCATGCGAATATGGCGCGGTATGCCGCGCCGGAAAGCGTGGACTGCATCGTGTTTAACTTCGGTCGGCTGCCGGGCGGCGACCCGAAAATCTTCACTACGGCGGCGTCCTCACTCCCCGCAATCGACGCGGGGCTGAACTTGCTGCGGTCGGGTGGCGTGATGGTGCTTGCGCTCTATTACGGAAAAGAAAACGGATATGACGAGAAAAATGCAATTTTAGCGCATTTAAAGTCGTTAAATGACCGACTGTTCACTGTTCTGGCCTGCGACTGGCTCAATCGGAAGCATGATCCGCCGCTGCCGATTTTTATCTGGAAAGAATAGCCCGGATATGCTATAATCGGCAGGTAAGGAGGGATGCATCATGCCTTGGTGCCCCAAGTGTAAAGCAGAATACCGGGAGGGATTCACAGAGTGCAGCACCTGCCATGTGCCGCTGGTGGATACCTTGCCCGAAGAAAAGGAAGTGCTGGAACGGGAGAAGTTTGTCTTGCCGGACGGCATGGAAAAGCCGATCGCGGTTTACACCGCGCAAAACCGTCTGGAAGCGGAGACAATCTGCGACCTGCTGCGCGAGCATAACATCGCCGTGTTTGACCGACCGGCGGCCTTTCGGCAGATTCAGGCGTATGCTGGTGCGGACGCGCGCTTCGGAGTGGAGATTATGGTGGATGCCAGCCAGACGGCGCAGGCGCGCGCCTTGATCGACGAAATGAACCACGATCTGGCGGAGCAGCCGGTGGACGAGGAAGCACTTGCGCGTCTGGCTGAGGAGCAGGCGATGGAGACACCCCCGCAGCCGATGGAGGATAATGCGTCGTTTAAGCTGCTGCCTGTGGTGGCAGGGGTCATCGTGGTAGCACTTGTGTTGCTGTATTTCGTAGCGAACTGAAGGAGGCGAGAGGCATGCCGTGGTGTCCCAAATGTGGGGCGGAGTTTCGCAAGGGGTTTACCGCCTGCAATACCTGCCATGTCCGGCTAATCGACCATAAGCCGGACGGCACAGAGACGATCGAGGAATTGCCCGAGCCGCCCGAAGGCTGGGAGCGGGAAAGCCCGAAAAAACAGCGCATGCTGCGTATCTTGCGCGCACTGACTGTTGTGCTGCTGGCGCTTGCGGCGGCGCTGTTGCTGCAAAATCGATAAAAAAAGCGTGTACTTCAATGAGTACACGCTTTTTTGTTTGCTTGTTACAGGATTCCGTCAAACAAGCCGGTGAAGTCCAGCGTTGCGAAGTAATCCTTCGGAGTTTCCGCACGGCGGATCAGTTCTACCGAGCCGTCCTCGTGCAGCAGCAGTTCTGCCGAGCGCAGCTTGCCGTTGTAGTTATAGCCCATCGAGAAGCCGTGTGCGCCCGTATCGTGGATGTAGATATAATCTCCGATATCAATGCGGGGCAGGTTGCGGTCGATGGCAAACTTATCGTTGTTTTCGCACAGGCCGCCGGTCACATCGTAGGTGCGGTCGTGCAGGGCGTTTTCCTTGCCCAGCACGGTGATGTGGTGATATGCGCCGTACATTGCCGGACGCATCAGGTTCGCTGCGCATGCGTCCAGACCGGCATATTCCTTGTAGGTATGCTTGTGGTGGATGCACTTGGCAACCAGCGCACCATACGGCCCAAGGATAAAGCGGCCCATTTCGGTGTAAATGGAAACGTCGTCCATACCTGCCGGGCACAGGACTTCTTCATACGCGCGGCGCACGCCTTCGCCGATCGCCATGATGTCGTTCGGCTCCTGCCACGGCTTGTAGGGAATGCCGACGCCGCCGGACAGGTTGATAAACGCGATGTGCACGCCGGTTTCCTTTTGTACCTCAACCGCCAGTTTGAACAGAATGCGGGCAAGGGCAGGATAGTACTCGTTGGCTACCGTGTTGGACGCGAGGAACGCATGAATGCCGAAGTGCTTGACGCCCTTGGCCTTCATGTATTTAAACGCCTCGATCAGCTGCTCACGGGTCATGCCGTACTTGGCTTCCTGCGGGGTGTCCATGATCTCATTTTCCAGCACGAAATCGCCACCGGGATTGAAGCGGCAGGACATGGTCTCCTTCCACTCGCCGACCTTGTCGTAATAGTCGAGGTGGGTGATGTCGTCAAAGTTGACGATTGCATCCAGATCGCTGGCCAGCTTGAAATCCTCGTTGGGGGTGACGTTGGAGGAGAACATGATGTCGTGGCCGGTGATGCCGCAAGCCTTGCTCATCAGCAGCTCGGTGTAGCTCGAGCAGTCGCAGCCGAAGCCTTCCTCGTGGAGCAACTGGATTAGACGCGGATTGGGGGTAGCCTTGACCGCAAAGTACTCCTTAAAGCCCGGATTCCATGCAAATGCGGCCTTCACCTTGCGCGCGTTTTCGCGGATTGCTTTCTCGTCATAGATGTGGAACGGGGTGGGATAGGTCTTTGTGATCTCCTGTACCTGTTCGAGTGTCAAAAAGGGTTTCTTTTCCATTGGTTTTGTTCGCCTTTCCTTTTAGGATTTATTCATCGGTTTGTTTGCCGAGGATGCGCTCGAAACGGCGGCGCATATCGTCCTCGAGACGTTGGGTTTCAATTTGGTCGATCTCCGCGATGCGGCCGTCGCGTATGATGACGACCATGCCTTCACCCAGCATAGCGGGAGCGTCGGCGCGGGGAAAATTGACCATTTTTCCGCCGATTTCAACAACCACATCATCGCCTTCAAAGCGATCGACAATACCGGTTTGTTTCATGCAGCATTCTCCTTGCTTGATGACGGTGGGTGAAGCGGGAGGATCACGGTGCCGCATTCCGCTGTAATGCGGACGTCGGTTACTCCCGCAAGGGACAGATTTTGCAGCGTTTGCGGGTCGGGGTGGCCGTAGTCGTTGTCTACGCCGCAGGAGATCACGGCAACGGATGGTTGAACGGTTTGCAGAAAGGTCAGGGAGGACGAAGTCGCCCCGCCGTGGTGTCCGACCTTGAGCACATCGCAGCGTAAGTCTGGCTCATGCGCAAGGAGCGACTGCTCGGCGGCAGCTTCCGCGTCGCCCATCAACAGTACTTTCTGCTCGTCGGCCTGAAACAGCGTGATGAGCGAACGGTCGTTCAGGTTGCCGTCCGGCACATCCTCTGCGGGGCCGAGAAAGGTGAGCGAAGCGCCGGAATCAAACGCCAGCGTATCGCCCGGTGTGGGAATGGTAGGGGAAACGCCCTGCGCTTGCAGCGCGTCCAGCAGATCGGAAAAAGAAGTGGTATTCTGTGTTTCCGGCCCCATGTAGAAATGCTCAACCGGAAACGACTCGATGACCTGCGCCATGCCGCCAATGTGGTCGGCATGCGGATGGGTGGCAACCGCCGCGTACAGGCGGGACACGCCCAGATCCTGCAGATAGCGGACAACTGCCGCGCCGCTTTCCACAGTACCTGCATCGATCAGCACGGCCTGCCCACCGGAAAGCAGCAGCGCCGCGTCGCCCTGACCGACGTCGATGAAATGCACAGCCGTTTCGCTGGTCAATTCCTCCTGCGGAAGCAAATGCTCGGCGGCTTGCAGAACGCCGCCTAAGACAAATGCAACAGCGGCCGCGCACCAGAGGATCAGCCGAAGTCTGCGTTTCATTTATTCCTCGCAGGTGCGGTAGGAGTCGAACTGGTCGGTGACCGCCTTGGACGGAGCGGGAGTCAGCAGGCTGACCACGAAAATGGCGATCAGGCCGCAGACAAAACCGGGGACGATCTCATACAGTTCAAAGATACCGCCGGACAGCTGCGCCCAAACCAGATCGACCACGCCGCCGACAATGATGCCGGCATACGCACCGTATTTGTTGGTGCGGCGCCAGAACAGTGAGCAGAGGACGAGCGGACCGAAGGCAGAGCCGAAACCGGCCCATGCGTATTCGACCAGACCGAGTACAGTGCTGTTCTGATTGGTGGCGATGAAAACGGCAATCAGTGCGACCGCGATCACGCAGATGCGGGAAACCCACATTAGTTCGGACGGCGAAGCGTTCGGACGGATCTTGTTATGGTAAAAGTCCTCAGTGATGGCAGAGGCGGTAACCAGCAGCTGGCTGTCCGCTGTGGACATGATGGCTGCCAAAATCGCAGACAGGAAAATGCCCGCGATAAACACCGGGAAGATGCGGCTGACCATGTTGATATAAATGGTTTCTTCGTTGCCGGCAGTGACCAGCAGGCCGTCGCCGAGGAGCATGCGGCCGGAAACGCCGATCAGCACGGCGGCAGTCAGAGAAATCAGCACCCAAATGGAAGCGATGCGGCGGGACTTTTTGATCGCGCTGGGCGAGGAAATGCCCATAAAGCGCACCAGAATGTGCGGCTGACCGAAGTAGCCGAGGCCCCAAGCGAGCAGCGACACAATGCCGAGCACCGTGTAGGGGGTGTTGGTTTCGCCGTCCACAAACATGTTCAGGAAGTTGGGGTTAAAGGCTTCCACCTGCGCAAGAAAGTCGGACGGACCGCCGAGCGAGCCGATCGCAATGGAGGGTACGGCGATGACGCAGAAGAACATCAGCAGACCCTGGAAAAAGTCGGTCCAGCATACGGCGAAGAAGCCGCCTGCAAAGGTGTAGGAAATGACAACCACTGCGCCCACCAGCAGCGATACCAGATACGGGATGCCGAACACGGAGGAGAACAGCTTGGCGCAGGAAACAAAGCCGGAAGCAGTATAGAACAGGAAAAATACCAGAATGAACACGGCCGCGATGACCGAGATCATGCCGCTTTCATCCTGAAAACGGTTTTTGAAAAACTGCGGAAGTGTGATTGCGTCGTTTGCAACCTTGGTATACTGGCGCAGCGGCTTGGCGACCAGCAGCCAGTTCAGATAAGTACCCACGGCAAGGCCGATGGCGATCCAGCCGGCGGAAATGCCGGACAGATACGCGGCGCCGGGCAGGCCCATCAGCAGCCAGCCGGACATATCCGATGCCTGAGCGCTCATCGAGGTGACCCAGGAGCCGAGCTTGCGCCCGCCGAGGAAATAATCGGTCGTCGTTCGGCTTTTGCCCATGAAGTACATGCCGATACAGATCATGAAGATCAGGTATACGCCGAAAGCGGCAATCGTAATGATGCTGTCGAAGTTCATGTGTATTTACCCTCCCAAAATTCATGTTTATTATACATGGAAACTGCTTTTTTTGCAAGAACACGGGGAGAGAATTGCGTGGCTGGATAAAAATATACGCTTTGCACAATTTTATGCACATTTATTTTGCGGCAGTTATCAGAAACGTCTGCGCGCAGGGTGCAAGGCAGAAGAAAAGAGGCTGCACATGTGCAGCCTCTTTGCAGCAATTTCCATTTATAATTTCATAGCCCGTGCCAGCTTGCTTTCCGGTTCCGGAACGAGCGAAAGATGCTCGGCAAGTTCGGTTGCAAGCGCGTGGAACGCCTCCTCGCTGCCGGCGACATATTCCAGTTCGATTTCGCACAGCGGCGCCGTTTTGTCTCCGTGCCGTAGTGTGCCTTGATCGAGCGCCAGCTCGCATACGGTATTGCCCTGTTGCAGCAGAATGGCGCAGCGCCGGAAATTCACCGTGCATATCATTTCCAGCGGGGCGGCG
>DXDZ01000028.1 GCA_019115185.1 Candidatus Agathobaculum merdipullorum | reverse complement strand
GATCTCGTCGATGAACACGATGCAAGGCGCTTTCTCGCTTGCCTGCTTGAACAGGTCGCGCACCTTGGCAGCACCCATACCGACGAACATCTCAACAAATTCCGAACCGGAAATTGAGAAAAACGGAACATGCGCTTCGCCGGCTACGGCCTTTGCCAGCAACGTCTTACCGGTGCCCGGAGGGCCGACCAAAAGTGCGCCCTTGGGCAGCTTCGCGCCGATTGAGGCATATTTGCTCGGATTATGCAGGAAATCTACGATCTCGGTCAGCGCCTCCTTGGCCTCATCCTGTCCAGCTACATCTGCAAAAGTTTTGCCGGTTTCGGTCTCCGCATAGATTTTTGCCCCCGACTTGCCAAAGCTCATGGCGTTGCCGCCCATGCTCTTCATCATCTTTTTGCTCAGCCACTGGCCTACCACCACGATCAGTATGATCGGCAGCGCATAGCTGATCAGAATGCTGAGCAGCGGTGAAGTCTGCGTCGGGATCTCAGCCGCAAATTTCACACCTGCCTCATCCAATCGATTGTACAAATCCGAATCCGGGAAAATACCGGTCTTATAGATAGCGGTCTTGCCGTTCTCATTGGTGGCTTCAAACACGATCTGGCTCTCCGACGGCTCATAGGCCACGGTCTGCACCTTGCCGTCATCCAGCATGGACACAAACTCATTATAGCCTACCTCAACGACCTGCCGCTTCGCCAGCATCGGCACCAGCAGCCAGTTGAGCAGCATCAACACCAGCAGCGTCACCGCATAATAAAAAATCAGTGGCCGCTTTGGTGTTTTGGAATTTTTGCCCGGTTCAACCATATTATTTCACCTGTCCTTCCATCTTGTTCAGTATTTCATCCAGATTGCGCTGCATTTTTTCCATGATCTCATGCACGCATTGCATCTCTTCCTCGGTCACGTCCCGACGAAGCTGTTCCGATACCCGGCAGCCGCTCTGGTACAACTGCTGTGCAATCGTGACGCCTTCGCCGCACAAATGCAGATGCACGATGCGCCGGTCGTTGGCATCGCGCTCGCCCTGCACAAAGCCGCGCCGATACAGACAGTCCACGCTCCGCGCAACCAACGCCTTGGATATGCCAAGTTGCTGCACGATATCAGTCGCAGTATCCCATTCAGGTGCGTAGCGCCGCAAAAACAGCAGCACGGAAATCTCGTTGAGCGTCAGACGGTAGCCTCTGGCTGCCTCTCTGACACAGCTCCAATACAGCTTTTCCATTTTTGCCGCATCCAGCAAAAATCGTTCTTCCCACCATATCATGCTGTCACCTTTCCTTTCCATGCATTCCTGTTACCATCATCATACGCAACATAGTCAACACTGTCAATCGTTCAATTGTGAACAATTTGCAAATTCGGATTCTATCGGACAGGAAAACGGACGGCACAGCCTTTTGCCATACCGCCCGCCTCCGGCGCATACCCATTTTGCAGCCGTTTGCGCTCAGGTGATATGAAACAGCTTGCTCAGGATGCCTCGCAAATATTTCGGACTTTTCCACACAACAACCTTCATCATACTGTCCACCTCCCGTCAACACTGAAGCAGGAACCACCCTGCTGCGATCAGCGCCAGCGCAAGCAGCCAGACTGGCAGGCACAGTGAGAGCAGCCCGCCCAGCAGCAGGCCCACGCCCAGACAAAGGCAAACCAGACCGATGACCTGACCACGACAAAACATTGCGCATCACGCTCCTGTCATCATTATAAGCGATGTGCCCCCAAAAGGTGACACCCATGCAAAACCTTATGCCGTGATAAAAAATCCGAGCACCTTAACTCACAGGTGTCCGGATTTTGGGATAGGTACGGTTTCTATGGCTGAATGTCCTTATGCAGCATTTTAAGGGTATACTCATGCAGCGATTCGCGCCGCAGTCCGTCCAGCGACATCAGCTCGGAAAACAACACATCCACCATCACCAGAATAGGGAACTGCGGCGAGATCACCTTGCTGTTTTCCAGATACTCCTTGACCGAAAATAACAGAATCTCATTGCAGTATTTGCGAAATTCCGGTTTTACATGCGCGGTCATCAAAAGCGTAAATGCACCGCACCGCTCAGCCGCCGCCAGCGATTGCATCACCTCTTCGGTCTTGCCGCTGACGCTGATGCCGATCACCGCGCAATCCGGGTTGAGCAGCACCGAATTCATCTGCATGATATGGGAATCCGTGATCGCTTCAATATTCAGGCCGATGCGCATAAAGCGGATACGCATTTCCATTGCCACCAGTCCCGAACTGCCGCGGCCATACACATAAATATGCTTTTTCTCCGCCAGCGTGCGCGCAATGCGCTGAATCTGCTCCTCATCAATGAGCGAATAGCTTTTGTTCAGCAATTCCTGATAGGTGTGCAGCACGTTATTCATGTGGCCGCTGCTGGGAGAATGCTGCGCCGCCACATCGCCGTTTTTGTAATAGATCAAGAACTCACGATAGCCGGTATAGCCGCATTTCTGCGCAAAGCGAGACAGCGAGGCTTCGGACACATACAGCTGCTTGGCGACCGACTTTGCCGACAAGTCACTGCAAGACGGCTTTCGGATAAAGAAATCCGCAATATTCTTTTCCAGTGGCGTCAGATTTTCGTAATTGGCCTCGATGCGGGGAATGATATTTCCTTCGTACCGTATCCCACCGCACTTTCCTGCCGCTTGTTCCCGCATTTTCATCATCGTTCCCCTTTTCCAGCTTGCCGCATACGTCTGACCGTTGACAACGCCGTCTGTCTCTGAACCGGAGAGGCGCGTTTATCCACTCCATCTATATTCAGTATAACAGTTTATGGATGCTTTTCAACACTTTCAGTCATTTGGAAAGTGGTTTTACCGCTTTTGTCGATTTGTGTGTATCCTCTGAAAATCAGATAAAAATTTGTAAAAAACGCCATTTTGTTTGAAAGTACTTTCATTATATTTGTGCTATTTTGAAAAAACATTCTCTGTATTTTTGACATCAGCCACAAAAAAGCACCGCGAGGATGTTCCTCGCGGTGCTTTAGGGCCGAAATCATGCACACACCACGTTAGTCTTGAGCAACAGGTCGTGCGCCAGCTCTCCCTTGGGGTTTCGCTGCATGATGAGCAGATATACCACATAATAAATGATGGAAAACGGGACAAACAACGGTGCAAAGGATATCTTGATGATGCATTCCCGCAGGAAGCTCTGCCAGTAGGTGCGCGGGCGTCCGCTTTTGTTCTCCACGCGCAAGTACATCAGCTTTTGCCCTACGGTTTGCCCGCCCGTCTTGGTGGGCACATAGCAAGTCAGCAGCAGCGTGGTAATCAGCGCACAGACCAGCATCAGGAGCGCCTGATTCTGTGTGGCCGGGTCCAGATAAAAGACGCTTGCGCAAAAGGCATATAGTGTGCCCAGTCCTGCCACCAGCAGATAGTCAATGACATAGGACACCAGTTTTTTCAGCAGCAGCTTCATGCGTGTTGTTCCTCCCACCATCCGATTATTTTGCTGTGTCAGTGGATGCCGCCGTCAAACGTCAATCCGCTACACCAAGGATATCATTGATTTCGTTTTTATACAAGATTGCTTTCGCGCCGTAGATTGCCTGAATACCGCCCTGCACATCGAGCACAGCCGTCGCGCCGACCTTCTTGAGCAGCTCCTTATCCACCTTGGCGCTGTCCTTGACCGCAACGCGCAGACGGGTGATGCACGCATCGACGTCCTCGATATTCTCGCGGCCGCCCAGCGCTTCCAGAATAACCAGCGCGTCTTCATGCATAGAGGACTTGGTATCGAGCTTGACTTCGCCTTCCTCGTCCGCATCATCGCCACGGCCCGGAGTGGCAATATTGAACTTGGTGATGGCAAAGCGGAACACAAAGTAATAAATGACTGCCCAGATGATGCCAACCGGAATTTCACGAATCCAGTTGGTCTTGGCATTGCCCTGTAACACACCAAACAGCAGGAAGTCGATTACGCCGCCCGAGAACGTGTTGCCGATCGAAATATTGAGCACATCCGCCACGAAGAAAGACAGACCATCCAGCAGCGAGTGCACCACATACAGCGGCGGGCAGACAAACAGGAACATGAATTCGCAGGGCTCGGTGATACCGGTGATGAACGAGGTCAGCGCAACGCCCAGGAAAATGCCCTTGTACTTTTTCTTGTCCGGATTGGTCACGCAATGGTACATGGCAAGACATGCGGCCGGCAGGCCGAACATCATGGTCGCAAAGCGGCCGGCGAAGAAACGGGTGCCCTCCGTGAACAGACCGACATGGTTCGGGTCTGCAAGCTGCGCAAAGAAGATGGTCTGCGCACCGACAACCTGCACGCCGTTGACCATTTCCACGCCGCCCAGCTCGGTATACCAGAACATGGGATAGATCATATGGTGCAGACCAACCGCACCGCACAGACGCATCAGGAAGCCATAGAAGAAGGTGCCGACTGCACCGGCGGACGCGATCAGGTCACCGGTCATCACCAGCAGGTTCTGGATCGGCGGCCAGATCAGGTAGAATGCCGCGCCCACAAAGATTGCAGCAACCGACGTTACGATCGGTACAAAGCGCGAACCGCCGAAAAAGCCGAGCGTCTGCGGAAGCTGAATATTCTGATACTTGTTATGCAGCGTTACCGCGATGATGCCCATAACCAACGCACCGATTACGCCGGTGTCAATCGCATTGCCTTCCGGATTGAAAATGTTCAGCATGGCCGAAATCGTACCGGTCATGACAAGGAAACCGACAACGCCGGCCAGCGCCGCCGTTCCCTTATCCTTCTTGGCCAAACCCACACACAAACCGATGCACAGCAGCAGCGGCAGATTGCCGAAGATGACGTTGCCCGCCGCCGACATGATCTGGAAAATGACCTGCAGGAAATATACATTCAGCATCGGATAGGCTGCAATCGTCGCCTGACTGGAGAACGCGCCGCCGATACCAAGCAGAAGGCCCGCTGCCGGCAGAATAGCGATCGGCAGCATAAAGGATTTACCGATTTTTTGCAGATATTTGAACATGTACTTTTACCCCTCTCTCTTCAAAACCCCCACAAAACGTGCTGTGATCTGCTGCGGCCTTGTGATTGCGCCTCCAACCACCGCAGTGAATACACCGCATTCTTGATAAACACGCCGCAAGTCCTCCGGCGAGTTAATCTTGCCTTCGGCAATGACCGGCACGGTCAGCGTATCCGCGCACTTTTTCAGCAGCTCGAAATTCGGTCCGTCCAGCTTTTTGGAATACGGCGTGTAGCCGCAAAGCGTGGTGGAAACCATGTCGAAGCCGATTTCCTGCGCCTTGACGCATTCCTCATAGGTCGAGCAGTCCGCCATCGCCAGACGGCCCGCCTCGTGGATCTGCGCCACCAGGTCCTCGGTCTTTTCCCCATTCGGACGCGGCCGGTCGGTCGCGTCGAGCGCGATGATCTGGCACTTTGTGGTCAGCAGCTCCGCAACTTCCTTTTTGGTCGCCGTGATGTAGATGTCGCTGTCCGGGTAATTGCGCTTTATGATGCCGATCATGGGCAGGTCGCACACGTCCATGATCGCATTGATGTCCTCCACCGACTGCGCGCGGATGCCGGCAGCGCCACCCTGCTTGGCAGCTACCGCCATGCGGGACATGATGTAGCTTGAATGCAGCGGCTCATCCGGCAGCGCCTGACAGGAAACGATCAGTTTCCCTTTTAGTTGATCCAGTACCATACTCTTCCCCTCCTTGCTCACAGCTTGATAGCGGCGATTTCATCCTTTCCGGCAGTTACACGCTTTTCCGTGGTGAACGTGATCTCCGGGTCCTTCGGCTCAGTTACACACAAAATCGCAGCCGTTTCCAGCCCTTTGCTGCGAATGAATGCGAGATCGGCCTCAATCAGCGCGTCGCCCGCGGAAACCTTCTGCCCGTCCTGCACAAAAGCGGTAAAGCCCTCGCCCTTGAGCCCCACCGTATCAATGCCGATGTGCAGCAGCAATTCCTGTCCATCTTCGCTTTTCAGTCCCAGCGCATGCTTGGTCGGAAACAGCATCGTCACCGTGCCGTCTACCGGACTGCAGATCTTCCCGTCATCCGACTCAATCGCAATGCCCGGTCCCATCAGTCCGGCGGAAAACATCTGGTCCTTCACATCCCCAAGCGCGATCACCTCACCCGTGGAAAAAGCAAGCAAGTGTGTTCCTTTTTTCTTCTTCTTGAAAAAAACCATGTCAGCAACCCTTTCTCAAATCGTTGTTTTTTACCCGACGCTGCCTTGATTATCAGCGCCTTCCCATTTCCTGCACGCCGCACGGCCCGGTTTGATATTTTTCTCCAACCGACCGGTTTTGTGAAGTATTTGCCTATATTCTATCGTAAAACACCAGAAAAGCAAGCGATTTGATGCATTTAGAAAGCGGTTTCTATTTTCGGAAATTTCTTCCCGAAACAGCCCGAAATCCGAAAGTCCTTTCTTCTTTTTGCTCCATACTGCACAAAAAACCAATTCGCATTTTGATACGAAAAAAAACTCCCGGCGGACCTAAGCCCGCCGGGAGTTCGTCATATTTTCATTTTCCCTTACTTTGTCGTGCTGCCAAAACCGCCCTCACGGCATCCGTCCGCATCGTCATCCTGCGTGATACCAAACGGCAGGAAGATGCCTTGTGCAAAGCCTTCACCCGCAGCAACCGAAAGGTTTCTGCCCTGCCGATTCTGGTTGGTCATCTTGATGAAGATATGCCCTTCATTTTTGGCATTGAAGTAATCACTGTCAATGATACCGACCGTATTGTCCATTTGCAGGCAATACTTAAAGCCAAGCCCGGAACGCGGATAAAGCTGCAGCACCCAACCATCCTTCATTTCCACACGGATACCAGTCGGAATCAGGATGGTTTCGTGCGGCACAAGAGAAAATGCCTCCGGTGCAAAAAAGTCATAACCCGCGGAGCCAACCGTCGCCCGTTGCGGCAAACGAATCTTCTCATAGACCGCTTTGGCCTCGCTTGCGCTGCTGCCGGTTGCGCTGCACCAATCCGTGAGAAACTGCTGTTCTGATACCTTGTGAAATTTTGCAACCCTTTGCATGATATATCCGCCTTCCTTATCCATACTTTTTATAGTAAAACAACTTCCTGTGATGCGCGGGTACGCCCAACGTCGATCACGCGCTGGTTGGCGCTGCCGCGCCAATGCAGCTGAGAATCCGCCTGTGCCTGCACAAATCGTCCGTCCACGACCACATCCACGTTTTCCAGCAGCGGCAGGTCCTGAATTTCCTCCCAAGTGTAGCCGGTATACAGCCAGATGGTCTTGTCCGGAAAGCGCTGGCGGATGCGGGCGCATAACGCACCCACATCCGCGCGGTTGGCCGGAAACAGCGGGTCGCCGCCCGAAAGCGTCACGCCCGACACATAATCCTTGCCGAGTTCCGCAAACAGCTCGTCCTCCGCGTCCTGATCGAACGGCAGACCGCCGTCTGCGTCCCACGTGACCGGATTATGGCAGCCCGGACAGGCATGTCCGCAGCCGGCCACCCACAGCACGACGCGCAAGCCCTCTCCGTTGAGCATATCATCTTTTGTTATGTTGTGATAGCGCATCACATACTTTTCCTTTCTGCGATTTCTGCCATTTTGGCATCGTTCAGGCGCGTGTCGCCCTTGACACGCGAATAGGACAGATAGCCGTTCATGCGGTCGATCTTGGTCAAGTTACGGCTGCCGCACTTGGGGCAAACGTCCATCGACAGCTCTTCATGACCGCAGTCGTCGCAGTATGCCAGCGACAGATTAACGCCTTCGTAAAATCCCAGACGCATTGCGCGGCGCACGAGCGAGCGGATGGCTTCCAGATTGTAGTCGATCGGGTATTTGACATACTGAATCTTGCCGCCGTTGCACAGGTTCCAGAACCGGCCCTCCAAGTCCTGTTTTTCGATCGGGGTCAGGTCCTCGGTAACGTGGCAATGGAAGCTGTTGGAGACATACGGACGATCAGACACGCCCTCAATGATGCCGTACTTGCGGCGGAACTGCTCGACCTGCAAGCCGCACAGGCTCTCGGCCGGCGTGCCGTAAATGGCATACAGGTTGCCGTCCTCTTCCTTGAACTCATTGACCTTCTGGTTGATGTATTCGAGCGTATCGAGCGCAAACTGTCCGTCCTCAACAAGCGACTTGCCGTTATACAGCTCCTGCAATTCGTTGAGGGCCGTGATACCGAACGACGCGGTCGCGGTTTTCATGATCGGCTTAATCTTGTCCGACGGCTTGAGATGACCGCCGTAGAAGCCGCCCTCGCAATACGCCAGCGGGTTGGTGGACGCGCGCATCTCACCGAGGTACGCGTAGGTGCGGATATGCAGGCGACGAATCAGCTCGAGGTAGTAATCCAGCACCTCGTGGAAATCGCGGTTTTCCTGCTGCGCCTTGGCGTAGATCATCGGCAGGTGCAGCGACACTGCACCGATGTTCCACCGGCCGATAAAGACCGGCTTGTCCTCGTCATCCGCAGGCTTCATGCCGCCGCGCTCGTACCACGGGGACAGGAACGCGCGGCAACCCATCGGGCTGATGATCGCGCCATATTTCTTGTACATCGACGGCACATAGCCCTCGCCGGTCAAGCTGAGCCAGTCCGGATACATCGCCTTGGACGAGCACTCAATGCCCGCCTCGAACACGTCCTCCAGCTCCTTGCCCGGGCCGTGCAGGTTTTCGTCGTACAGGAACACGATTTTCGGGAACAGCACGGGCTTTTTCTGGCCCTTCTTGCCCTGCCCCTTGCGACGGACGTTCAGCATCGTAATGGATGCCAGCTTTGCAAAGCGACCCGTACCGGTGCCCATGGTCATGGTGATGAACGGATAGTCGCCGCGGCTGGACGCAACCGTATTGAACTTGTACTCCCAGCCCTGGAAACCCTGCTCAAAGTCGTTGAGAATATCCGCCATGACCTCTTTTTCCACGGTCTCGGCATCCAGCCCCAGACGGCTGTACTTTTCGGTCAGCATCTTGTAGCTGCGCTCGGCATACGGCTCGAGCAGCAGATCGACCGACGGCACGGTGAAGCCGCCGTACTGCTGGCTGGCCGCAGACAGCACAATGTCGCCGATGACATCAAAGGCAACATTGAGTGTCTTAGGTTCATTATACCACAGGTTGCCCATCTCAAAGCCACCCTTGAGCACATGCTCCACATCGAACAGGCAGCAGTTCATGGTATCGCGGCGCGCAGACATATCGTGCACATAAATATAGCCGTCGCGGCAGGCCTGCAACTCCTCGGTGTTCATAAAGAACTTCTGATACAGCTCCTTGTTGAGCTGGTTGAAAATCAGGCTGCGCTTGGTGGACACCAGCGCAGAGTCCGTGTTGGAGTTCTCCTTATCGCCAATGTACATGATCGACTGGCTCTTTTTGTACACGCTGTCCAGCATGCCGACAAAGTCCTGCTTGTAGTTGCGGTAATCGCGGTAGCTCTTGGCCACCTCGGGACGCACTGCTTCCAGCGCGGCCTCGACGATGTTGTGCATCTGCCAGATTTGTACCTCGGTCATGCCATGGTCACGGATGTAGCCCTCCACATGGTCGCAGATCGCCCGCAGTTCTTCCTCGGTAAACGTATACAGCACACGGTTTGCGGACTTATTGACCGCAATCACCACTTTTTGAATGTTAAACGCTTCTTTTGTATTATCTTTCTTGATTACTCGAACCATTATCATTTCCTCACTCATGCTATTTGGTGTAGGTTTTCATTATAACACACCACATGTAGTGTGAAAAGAGAAAATACTGAACAAAAAGAACAACCGAAATTTGACGGATTTTGGCGCGGCGAAATACATTTCCAGCTCTTGTTTTATTTTTCCGTTTCCTGCCGCTTGCTTTGCGCACCCAGCGCAATTTCATATGCTGCGCGCCACATGTGCTCCTCGCGGCGCTTGCGCTCTTCCGTCGATAGATCGCGGTAAGCGTCGTCGCAAACGGAAACCGTACCGTGCGCATAGTGATAGGTCGCTGCAACAGCCATGCAGACCGCCTCCTTCGCCGTATCCTATGCACCCGCCCTTCCCCGGCATGTCATTTTTTGCACGCGCTGCAGATAGGATGTTAATGTGAATCTCCAGAAGGAGCTGATTGTATGCCCACGCAATACTGCATCTATCTGCGCAAATCCCGTCAGGACCTCGAAGCGGAAGCGCGTGGCGAAGGCGACACGCTTGCCCGCCACCGCCGCACGCTCACCGAACTGGCCGAAGCGCGCAGTCTGCCGGTCGGTGCCATCTATGAAGAGGTCGTCTCGGGCGACACCATTGCCGCGCGTCCGCAGATGCAGCGGCTGCTGCAAGAGGTGGAGGCAGGACAATGGCGTGGCGTGATCGTGATGGAGATCGAGCGTCTGGCGCGCGGCGACAGCATCGATCAGGGCATTGTCGCACGCGCCTTCAAATACTCGGAAACCCGCATCATCACGCCGTTTAAAACCTTTGACCCCAACAACGAATACGACGAGGAGTATTTTGAATTCGGGCTTTTTATGTCCCGCCGCGAATATAAAACCATCCGTCGCCGTCTGAACGCCGGTGTACAGGCCGCACGGCGCGAGGGCAAATACACCGCCGGACAACCGCCCTTCGGCTACCGCAAAATCAAACTCAAAGGCGAAAAAGGCGGCTCGCTCGAGCCCGACCCGCAAACCGCTCCGATCGTGCAAAATGTATTTCATTGGTTCGTGCACGAAGATGTGTGCATCTCGCAGATCAAAAAACGGCTCAACCGACTGCTGCCCCCGCCGCCGGGCGCACGCAACCAGTGGACCGACCGCCGCGTGTCTCTTCTGCTGCACAACCCACACTATGCAGGCTACACCACCAGCACCCGTCGCCCGACCCGTAAGGAGGTAGTGGACGGCCAGCTCAAGGTCGTTCGCCTGACCGCCAAAGATGTGCAGTTATATGAAGGGCGGCACGAAGCGCTTGTTTCCCGCGAGGACTGGCACCGCGCACAGGAAATCCTTGCAAGCCATCCCGCGCCCCCGGTGCCTGCCGGAAAGGGACAGAAAAACGCCTTCACCGGCCTGATCGTCTGCGGCGCATGCGGGCGCAAAATGCAGCGCAACTGCGTTTCCACCCGGCAGACCGTCCCGCGCGAGCCGCTTATCTTCTGCATCTCCCGCTCGGCCTGTCCGACCATTTCGCACCGCTATGACGAAATCGAGCGCATGGTGCTCGACACGCTGCGCATCTGGCTGGCCGGCTATTCTTCCGACGGCAGCCACCTCCCCTGTCAGGATGAGGCTGCGCCGCTGCGCGCCTCGCTCCGGCTGCTGGAAAAACGCTTGTCCGAACTGGACACACGCATGAGCCGCGCTTTTGAACTGGTCGAAACCGGGGTCTATACCCCCGCGCTGTACCTCGAACGCAAAAACGCGCTCGATGCCGAGCGCGCCTCGCTCCTCCGCCAGCAAAACGAAATGCAAACGGAGCTGGAACAGCTGGAAAACGCTGCCGCATGCCGTCGTGCCTTTGCGCCCCGGCTGCAACATGTCCTTGACGCCTATGAACAGGCGGCCAACGCCCGCGAGCAAAACCGCCTGCTGAAAACCGTCATCGAAAAAATCGTCTACACCAAAACAGAACGTGTCACCGCAAATCACCCCGGCAACCTACACCTGCAAATCTATCCGCTGCTGCCGTCTTTGCCCGCCGCAACGTGGTAACCTCGCAAGCCGCGTTTAAACTGAACGTGTTCCACGTCGATCTTCACGCACAGCAATTCTGCTGCACGCGGCTTGACCGAAGCGATGCCGCCGGCGTTGAGCAGCTCCTGCGCATCGCGGCACAGATACACGCGGATGTCGCGCAGGCACTCCTTGCTGCGGCAGGAGTCATAAACCTTTTTGGTGTGGACGCAGACCGCCTCGCGGAAACCGCCGGCAGTACCGTTATTGTTATTGCCGCCGCAGATCGGGCCGGGGCAGCATACTTTTTCAGCCATGTAGATTACCTCCAAATATTGATTGAAGAGACTTCATTACCAGTCTATTCAGAGGCAATCTTGGTGTTACAAAATCAGATCATCGTCTGTTATAAAGAACTC
>DXDZ01000027.1 GCA_019115185.1 Candidatus Agathobaculum merdipullorum | reverse complement strand
CGTGCAAGTTCGTGCGCGGACAGGATGTGCTGCATGTGCAGAGCGGTAAGAAAATGGTGCTGGCTGCGCCGCAGCAGCTGATGGCGCAGGACCGCTCGATCGTGGATGAGGCCTATGCGGGCGATATCATTGGCATTTTCGATCCGGGCGTGTTCTCGATCGGCGATACCGTCTGCGACCCCAAGCGCAAGTGCGTATTCTCCGGCATCCCGACCTTTGCGCCCGAGCTGTTTGCTACCGTGCGGCAGAAGGACACGCTCAAGCGCAAGCAGTTCGTCAAGGGTGTTGAGCAGATCGCGCAGGAGGGCGCTATTCAGATTTTCCGAGAGCCGGGCGCCGGTATGGAGTCGGTCATCGTGGGCG
Source organism: Candidatus Agathobaculum merdipullorum (assembly GCA_019115185.1). GTDB lineage: Bacteria > Bacillota > Clostridia > Oscillospirales > Butyricicoccaceae > Agathobaculum > Agathobaculum merdipullorum. The sequence goes on along the minus strand of DXDZ01000027.1, from coordinate 15,454 downwards.
TGGTCGGCGTACTGCAGTTTGAAGTGCTGGAATACCGCCTGAAAAACGAGTATAACGTCGAGATCATCCGCGAAAACCTGCCCTATGAGCATGTGCGCTGGGTGGAAAACGACGAAGAAGGCTTTGATATCAAGGCGTTGCAGCTGACCAGCGATACCAAGATCGTCGAGGACCTCAAGGGTAACAGTCTGCTGCTGTTCTCCTCGCCGTGGAACATCACCTATGCGCTCGACCACAACGAGGGTCTGCGACTGGCGGAGTTCTCCGAAAACGCATAAAAAGCATACAAAAGAGCAAGGCACCCCGAAAACCATGGGTTTTCGGGGTGCCTTTTGCCTATTCAGAAGGAAAGTGGGTCATCCTCGCGCATTTGTACCGCACGCATATACTGCCACAACAGCACAAGCGGTACGATTTGCCCCGCCAATTGCACAAATACTGCGGGCAGCAGAAGTTCAGCCAGAATGAGTGCGCTCGCTGCGAACGCGCCCAGCAGCGGCGCGTACAGGCACCAGCGGATGCGGCGCGCGGGATAGTTGTAGGCGTGGGGGATGATACGCTCATCCAGACCCCAGTACAGGTAGTATTCGCTCAGCAGTCCTGCGACACTGCCTGCCATCGACAGCAGAGACATAAAGTTTTGCAGCACCAGATTGTCGCCTGCCAGCTGGGTCACCACCAGTGCCAAGCCGATCAGCGCAATGGCAAGCAACTGCGCCGGGAAGGCGCGGCCCAGCAGTGCGGATTCGTCCGACAAGCGATACAGCATATAGGCGATCACGCCATAACACAGCAGATTGACGATGTTGGCGGCCAGCAGTACGGCCATCGAGTCGCTCAGTGCAGCCAGATTGATCGCCGCGGACACCGCAAGCGCGCCCCACAACACGCGCAGATGGGGGTAAATTTTCATAGATTCCGTTCCTCCAATATGGCTTATTATAGCATAGCCCAAGCCCGATGAAAAATATTTTTTGTCAGGGGTTGACAAAGATGTACTATTGTATTATTATCATAGTACAATATAACAAGAGAGGAGAGAGCCTATGCAATGGCAACTGCGGGGCGATCGGCCGATTTACCAGCAGCTGGTGGAAATCCTGACCGAACAGATCGTCAGCGGACAACTGGCGGCAGGCGATAAAGTACCGGCAGTACGCGAGCTGGCGGCGCAGGCGGGGGTCAACCCCAACACCATGCAGCGCGCGCTGACGGATATGGAGCGCGAAGGACTGATGTATACCAACCGGACCAGCGGACGCTATGTGACGGAGGATAAAGAGATGATTGAGAAGATTCGGGAACAGATTGCAAGCGACCGTATTGCAGAATTTTTGGCTGGCATGAGCCAGCTCGGTTTCTCCGAGCAGGAGGTTTACCGTCTGCTCGAAAAGCGCCAAGGGGAGGGAAATCAGAATGGAACAAAAAAATGAACTGATTGTCTGCGCAGGGCTGACTAAGACATACGGCAGCGTCAAAGCGCTCGACAATTTGAACCTGTCGCTGAGCGGTGGCCGGTTTGTCGGCCTGCTCGGTCCGAACGGTTCGGGAAAAACGACGCTCATCAAGTTGATAAACGGCCTGATTCAGCCGACGAGTGGCAGCGTGCTGGTGGATGGGCAAGCGCCCGGCGTGCACACGCACAGCGTGGTCAGCTACCTGCCTGACCGGGCGTATTTAAACGACTGGATGCGCGTATGCGACCTGATTGATTTCTACGCGGACTTTTATGCGGATTTCGACCGTGTAAAAGCAAATGAAATGCTGTCTACATTGAATATTCAGCCGCTGAACCGACTCAAGACGCTGTCCAAGGGCACGAAGGAAAAGGTGCAGCTCATCCTGACCATGAGCCGCAAGGCCAAGCTGTTCCTGCTCGACGAGCCGATCGCGGGCGTCGATCCGGCCGCGCGCGACTATATCCTCAACACGATCCTGTCAAATTACAGCGAGGATGCGTCGGTGCTGCTGTCCACCCACCTGATTGCGGACATTGAGCGGGTGCTGGACGAGGTGATCTTCCTGAAAAACGGTGTGATGACGCTGCACGAGAGCGTGGACACCATTCGGGAGGAGCACGGAAAATCGGTTGATATGTTGTTCCGGGAGGTGTTCGCATGCTGAAGCTGATGAAATATGAATGGAAGGCGTGCGCGCGCATCTGCCTGCCGCTTTACGGTGCAATGCTGCTGATGAGCGTGGTCAGCGCAGTGATGACAACCGAACGCGCACAGAATATTATGAACGGTATCCCGACCGCCATCCTTGCAATGTTATACTTTGCGCTGCTCGTTGCGGTGTTCGTCGTGACCGCGGTTATCCTGATCCAGCGGTTTTACAAAAACCTGCTGGGTGACGAGGGCTATTTGATGTTTACGCTGCCGGTCACGGTTGCGCAGCACATCTGGAGCAAGGTGATTGTCGCGGTGGCGATCTGCTTCCTGAGCGGCATCGTTGCACTGCTCAGTATGATGATTCTCAGCGCTAACACCAACGTGATTTATGATATTGGAATGATGCTTGGCGGGCTGGGCCATGCGATTGCCAAGGAACCCAATGCGATCGGCTATATGCTGGAAGGAATCCTGCTGCTGGTGCTGAGCACAGCCAGTGCGGTGCTGTATATCTACTTGTGCATGGCGCTCGGCCATCTGGCGAAAAAACACCGCGTACTGATGTCGGTGGTGTGGTACTTTGTGCTGTCAACTGTGGCACAGTTCCTGTTGAGCTTTGTACTGGTTGGCGTAGTCAACGGCCCGATGGAGACGCTGATGCACGCTGTTTACAACATGGTGGCAGGTATGCCGCAGGAAGCTGTGCTGCACGGTGTGCTGTTATTCTTCTGTGTCGTAACCGCGATTCCGGGTGCGATCTGCTATGCAGGCACACATTATATCCTTCAGCATAAGCTGAATCTGGAATAAGCAACACATACACGGGGGACGCGCTTCCGCGCGTCCCTTTTTGCACCCTAAAATAGGGGATGCTCATAAAATCTTAAGAATTTTGCGGCGAAATTACAAAGAATGATCGTCTACAATAAAAGGGTAACAGGGGAGGGATGGATATGACAGCGGTATCTCGGTCGGTACATAGGGTGCGGCCTTATACGGTGGGACGGTATACAATCCGCGAGCTGGCCGGGCTGTTTCTGGCGTTTTCGGCGGCGGGCTGGCTGTGGGAAGTCGGGCTGCATATGCTGCTCGACGGGGAACTGGTCAATCGCGGCACGCTGCTCGGCCCGTGGCTGCCGATCTACGGCGTGGGCGGGCTGCTGTCCGTCCTGCTGCTGGAGCGATTTGCCGCACAGCCGATTTTGGTTTTTGCGCTGGGCGCGATGGTTTCCACAGCGATCGAGTTTGCAACCGGGAAGTATCTGCTGGCGGTTTACGGCCTGCGCTGGTGGGATTACAGCGGGTATCCGCTGAACGTGGACGGTCTGGTTAGTCTGCCGACCGCGCTGGTATTCGGGCTGGGCTGCTGTGCGGCGGTGTATCTGGCGGCACCTCTGCTGCTGCGGATGTTTCGACGGCTGCCGCACGAGGCGTTCGGTCTGCTGTGCGCGCTGCTGATTGGGTTGTTTGCACTGGATTTTTGCGTTTCCACACTGCATCCCAATACCGGGCAGGGCGTTGTGATTCGCGCACCTGAGCAAAGCGGCATGCAGGTGATCGAACCGGCCCGGATTGAAACGCTGTTACATAATTTGCCGAAATAAACTTGCGCGCGCCCTGCTTCTCTGCTATGATGAAAACAGAGAAGGGGGGCGTTCGTATGAAGTGTCAGCATTGTGGGATCAATTATAACGATGAGGATCGGGAGTGTCCGATCTGCGGCGCGCGCGCGGGTACCCGCGGCCGCGTCGGGGAGCTGGAAAAGAAAGCTGCTGCTTGGCGGGAAAAGCAGTTTGGAGATGAGCCGACTTATCAGAAAACACGCACGCGGAAAACACCCATACGCGCGAAAAAAGCTAAACCCAGCGTGAAACCAATTCGTGAAACGCAAAAAGGCAAGGGAAAGATTGCGGCGGTCGTTGCGGTGGCGGTGGTGCTGCTCAATCTGCTGCCTTCGCTGATACCGATAGCGGAGAATTTTTTCCGAAATATAGGCGATAGTGTCACTGCATTCGAGATCGACCTCGGTAATTGGGGGTCGTCCGAACAGGAAGCGGAAGATTGGGTCAGCTATGATGACGGCGCGCTGTATTACACACCGGGCGCGACTTACGAATATGACCCGGACAATTACACCTCGGTTTATGTCCGCCTGTACGATTTGATTGGCGATAACGCGACGGCAACGCTGTCCGACGGCACGACGCTCAACCTGTGGGTCGATGCAGACGGTGGCGACGGCTACGGGCTGAGCCTGACTGGTGAAGCGGGTACTTACGAGGAAAAGGGTTACTATTGGTGCATGTATAATTACCCGGAAGAGCAGATGTATTATGATGATAATTATCCGCCCGAACAATATGACTCACTGGCGCTTTGTTTGACCATGGAGGAAACGAGTTATGGAGGCATTACACAGCCTGATGGTCGGTATGATGTTCGATTGGAGAACGCTGACCTGTGGCTGATCGCCTATGTTGACCGCGATACCGGTCTGGTCACCTTGCAGGATGTGGATAACACCGGGATTTTTGGTGCGGATATGTTTGTGGCGCTGAACAGCCTGCAACAAGGATAAATGCAAAAAAAGGAAGCCGAAAGGCTTCCTTTTTTATTGCTGTTTGGTTCTGCGCAGGTTTTGCAGGGTTTCTGCAACATTTTCCTGATGAAGATCAGCCGCGTGGAAATGCAGCAGGTGAAAATTGATGTTGAACAGCGAGCCGAGACCAACGGCGCAGATCACGGTGCCGATGCCGACCTGCCCGCCGAGCAGAAAACCGGCGATGATGACAAAAATTTCGACGGTTGCGCGGCACAGGCCGACCGATCGGCCTGTTTTGCGCGCAAGCGCCACCATGAGCGCATCGCGCGGGCCGGCGCCTAACGCACTTTTCATATACATCCAGGTGCCCAGTGCGAGCAGCTCCAGCCCGACCAGCAGCAGCGGCAGACCAGTGAGCAGCGTATGCATCTGCGGAATCCAGCCCAGCCAGAGCAAACCGTCAATGAATACCGCGCACAGAATGATGTTGATGATCGTGCCAAAACCGAAGCTCTCCCCACACAGCATGGCCGCGCCAATAGCCGCCGCGCCGACAATCATGGAGGCGGTGCCGTAGGTGATGCCAAGGGTCTGTGCCAGACCTTGCTGCAATACACTCCACGGTTCCAGCCCGATATTGGCTTGCAGCATCATAGTGATGCCGACCGCGCTGACCAACATGCCCGCAACCAGCCAAAGCAGGCGGCGGATATAATGATTGGGCATGGGTCACCCCTCCGCGGCAAAAGTGCGCACCAGCTGTGCCGTCTGATCGCAGTCCGCGCGGGAGATATCGTGATGGCAAACCATGCGGTACTCGCCGCCCGTGCAGCCGGTGACCTTGACGCCGTGCTCCAGCATCCACGCGGGGAAACGGGCTGCTTTGTCCGCGTCCCAGTCGGCGGTGAAGAACACCATGTCGATATCCAAACGGTCGCGCAATACCTGCACGCCGTCGATTGCGTCCAGCAGCGCGCCCAAATGGGCCGCGTTTTCGTGATCTTCCTTGACTCGTTCGGTCATATCGCGCAGTGCGACCAGACCGGCAGCCGCCAAAAAGCCTGCCTGCCGCATGCCGCCGCCGAGGATACGGCGCGCGCGGCGCGCTCGCCAGATCAGGTCCTTCGGTCCGGCGAGAATCGAGCCGACCGGTGCGCACAGGCCCTTGGACAGGCAGCACATCACGGTATCGCAGTACTGTGTCAGCTCGCGCACATCGGAAACACCGAGCGCCGTCGCGGCGTTAAACAGCCGGGCGCCGTCCAGATGCACGGCTACGCCCTTTTCATGCGCGATTTGATAGATGGCGCGCATGTTGTCGAGCGAGACGACCGCGCCTGTGGAATGCGCGTTCTCCACCACAACCAGCGTCGCGGGCGCGACCTGTACATCGCTATCGTCGGTCAGGCAGGCGCGCACGGAGTCCGGGTCCATGGTGCCGTTGACACTCTGCGGAAAACGCAGCGAAACCCCGGAAAGCTGGGCATAAGAACCGGCTTCGTGGTCGGCAATGTGCGAATGCGGGTCAATGATGACGCAGTCGCCGCGGCGGGTATGCGCCAGCAGCGCGCAGGCGTTGCCCTGCATGCCTGAGGTGACAAACACTGCGGCCTCTTTGCCCAGCCGCTTGGCTGCATACGCCTCCAGTTCGTGCAGGGTGGGGTCGTCGTCAAATACATCGTCGCCCACCACCGCGGCAGCCATCGCATCCCGCATGGCTTGCGTCGGTTGGGTGACCGTGTCGCTTCGTAAATCAATGTAACGCATGAGGCTTCCTCCCTTTTTTCAAATACAGCTTATGTGATCGGTTGTAGGATAGTCGCGGGGGACAGGATGTGGTGTTGTCGCTCCGGGTAGTGAAAAATGAGCGCATTGCGCTCATTTTTCATTGGTTCATCGAAAAAAATCAGGTATCGTCTTTTTTGATCTGCGACAGGTAGCGGTAAACGCTGGCCTGTGAGCAATGCAGCGCATCGGCGACATCCTTGACCGCGCCCTTGAGCAGGAAAATGCCGCCCGTTTCGAGCGAGGCGATGATCTGGATGCGCTCGTCCGGCGTCAGCCGGTCGGCAGTTACGCCCAGCCGTGCCAGTTCGCGGCCCACTGCATCGCCTGCGACAGCGTCAATCGAGTTGTGGAAACTCTCGGTCGTCGCGGGGACGGCGCGCACGGCGTCTCCGCCGCCTTGCGGTCTGCCGGGCTGACAGTGATCTTCTACAAATGCATCCGGATGGCACAGGCGCAGGATGTTTTCGCTGGCTTCCTGATACCGGCTGTCGTCAAAGTTGATGCACAGCATGCCGATCAGCCTTCCGTTTTGCTTGATGAACAGCGTGGAGGAACGCAGCGTTTTGCCTGTGGCAGAGACACCGCAGTAATGCAGCCGGTAGTCCTGTGACTCGTAGCTTTTGTCCATCAGGATCTTGAGCGCTACGTTGGTCAGAGGCGCGCCGACCTCGCGTCCGCTGACATGGTTGTTGGCGATGGCGATGATAGACCGGTTTTTATCGGTCAGATCGTGCAGCGCGACCTCGTAATCGGGGCCCAGCGCCTGACCAAGAAATTCGGTCAGTTTTATATAATGTTGCAGCAACGGATTGGCCATACGCTCACCTCATTTTCCAAAATCGAACAGGTTTTTGACCTTAAATTTATTATACCGTAAAGAAAAGAGGTTTGTCAAAGCAGATGAAAATAATTTATCACAATTAAAAGAAATAATTATTATATAGTTTTGACAAAACCTATATAAAATTCCCACAAATTCATGAAATAAAAGTGTGCTATCATACAAAGTGAACAAAAGATGCTTGACAAAATATTATTCTGGTGATAAATTTATCTCAGAAAAGGAGGCGTGGACAGGATGAAAAAAGTCATCAGTACGGACTTGGCTCCCGCAGCGATCGGGCCGTACGCACAGGCCGTTGCAATAGACGGACTGGTTATTACATCCGGGCAGTTGCCCATCAACCCGACGACAGGCGCATTTCCGGAGGGGATTGCAGAGCAGACCAAGCAGTCCTTGGAAAACGTCAAGGCAATCTTGGCGGAAGCCGGCACCGGTATGGACCGCATTGTCAAGACGACTGTGTTCCTCAGCGACATGAACAACTTCGGTGCAATGAACGAAGTGTATGCCACATTCTTTGGCGAGGGTGGTTATCCGGCACGTTCTGCTGTGGAAGTCGCGCGCCTGCCCAAGGATGCGCTGGTCGAGATCGAGGTTATCGCGGCCCTGTAAACATTTTTTAAGTTGGTTCACATTAGTGAAAGATACTGTCCGCCAGTCGGAATTGCCGGAAGTGGGAAGCCGGTAATCGATGACCGGGGTATCCTCTAAAAATAACGGCGCACCGCGCCAAGAAAAATGGAGGTAATTTATATGGACAAGAACATGGCTCACTATCCGCTGGATGTACCCGCTCCGCACCATTTTACGTTTGCTGTTCGTGATATTCCAGAAGTGACGATCGAGCAGCGCGAGCGTGCCCTGAACGCGACCCACTGGAACGAATTTGCGTTCCCGGCCGGCATGCTGACCGTTGATATGCTCTCCGACTCCGGCACTACCGCTATGACCAATCAGCAGTGGGCGGCGCTGTTCCTCGGCGACGAGGCTTATGGCCGCAACACCGGTTATTACGTACTGCTCGACACCTTCCGCGACATCTTTGAGCGCGGCGGTGAGAAGAATTGGAAGAAGATCATCGACCTCGTCCGTACCGATTGCCGCGACGTAGAGAAGATGATGAACGAAGTTTACCTCTGCGAATATGAGGGCGGCTTCTTCAATGGCGGCGCAAAGCAGATGGAGCGCCCGAACACCTTCATCATCCAGCAGGGCCGTGCAGCTGAGTCCGTCCTGATGGAAATTGTCCGCAACATCCTCAATCGCCGTTACCCCGGCAAAAAGTTCACCATCCCGTCCAACGGCCACTTTGATACCACCGAAGGCAACATCAAGCAGATGGGCTCCATTCCGCGTAACCTGTACAACAAGGAACTGCTGTATGAAGTACCGGAAGGCGGCAAGTATGAGAAGAACCCCTTCAAGGGCAACATGGACATCGAGAAGCTGGAGCAGCTGATTCAGGGCGTCGGCCCCGAAAACGTTCCGCTGATCTTCACCTGCATCACCAACAACCCGGTATGCGGCCAGGCGGTTTCCATGGCAAACCTGAAGGAAATCAACCGCGTTGCGCATAAGTATGAGATCCCGGTGGTATTTGACTCCGCTCGCTGGGCTGAGAACGCATACTTCATCAAGATGAACGAGGAAGGCTATGCCGATAAGTCCATCGCTGAGATCGCAACCGAGATGTTCCAGTACTGCGACGTATTCACCATGTCCGCCAAGAAGGACGGCCATGCGAATATGGGCGGCATGCTGGCATTCCGCGACAAGGGCCTGTTCTGGCAGAAGTTCTCCGATTTCGACGAGAACGGCAACATCATCACCGACGTAGGTGTAACCCTCAAGGTAAAGCAGATTTCCTGCTACGGCAACGATTCCTACGGCGGCATGTCCGGCCGTGACATCATGGCTCTGGCAGTTGGCCTGTACGAGAGCTGCGACTTCAACTACATGAACGAGCGCGTTGCACAGTGCAACTATCTGGCAGAAGGCTTCTACAAGGCCGGCGTCAAGGGCGTCGTACTTCCGGCCGGCGGCCATGCAGTTTACATCAATATGGACGAATTCTTCGACGGCAAGCGCGGCCACGATACCTTCGCGGGCGAGGGCTTCAGCCTTGAGCTGATTCGCCGCTATGGTATCCGTGTATCCGAGCTGGGCGACTACTCGATGGAGTATGACCTCAAGACCCCGGAGCAGCAGGCAGAGCTGGCAAACGTTGTTCGCTTCGCGATCGACCGCAGCCGTCTGACCCAGGAGCATCTGGACTATGTTATCGCAGCAGTCAAGGCGCTGTATGAGGATCGCGAGTCCATCCCGAACATGCGTATTGTCTGGGGCCACAAGCTGCCGATGCGTCACTTCCATGCGTTCCTCGAGCCGTACCCGAACGAAGAGAAGTAATCTGAGGAATACAATATGGGCGTAACCTGTGCCGCGTGGAAAGAGTACAGGAACGACTAGGCAAAGGCGCCTGCGGAAAAGTAAAGAGTTCCGCAGGCGTTTTTTATTTACAGGATATCGGTATAAAAAGGGGTGTAAAGTATGAGTAATAATCAGAGCACCGTAAAGACAGACGGCTTTAAGTCCCAGTGGGGCTTTATCATGGCCGCGGTTGGCTCGTGCGTCGGCATGGCGAACGTATGGCGCTTCCCGATGCTGGTTTCCAAGTATGGCGGCTTGACCTTCCTGATTCCCTATTTCATTTTCGCATTTATCATCTGTCAGTCCGGCATGATGGAAGAGTTCTCGCTCGGCCGTTGGGCCGGCGCAGGTCCGTCCGGCGCGTTCGGAAAGGCCATGGAAAACGGCGGCAAGTCCAAGAAGCTCGGTGAGTGGCTGGGCGGCATCCCGATCATTGGCGCGCTGTGCCTTGCGATCGGTTACTCGGTCATCATGGGCTGGGTGTTCTATTATACCAAGATGGCATTTACCGGCGAACTGACCGCCATGGGTCAGAATATGAATGTCATTGGCGGTACGTTCGATAAGGTCGCTCCAGCAGCAGATAACCTGATCGAAGCGATTCAGCAGACCTTTGCGACCGGCGGCGCCAACAACTTCTGGATCATTATCGGCGTTGTCGTTTCGCTCGTCATCATGGTTTTGGGCGTTGCGGGCGGCATTGAAAAATCCTGTAAGATTATGATTCCAGCGCTGTACGTGCTGTTCATCGGACTGGCAGTTCTGATGATTTTTACCCCGGACACCGGCGCAGGCTACAGCTACATTTTCTCCCTGAATCCCGCAGGCCTACTCAATCCTGAGGTTTGGGTCTACGCATTCGGACAATGCTTCTTCTCGCTGTCTGTTGCGGGTTCCGGCTCGGTTGTTTACGGCTCTTACCTTGGCAAGGACGTTAAGATCCGTCAGTCCGCGATTATCTGCGCGATACTGGATACCTCCGCAGCGCTGCTGGCGATGCTGATTATCATTCCCGCAATGGCTACCGTCGGCGCCGAGCTCGGTAGCGGCGGCCCTGGTCTGATGTTCATCTACGTGCTCCCCGTGTTCAACAACATGGGCGGCATTGCGAGACTGATTGTTATCTTCTTCTATGTGGCGATTCTGTTTGCGGGCGTTTCCTCGGTTATCAACCTGCTTGAGGTACCGATCAACTTCCTGCAGGATCAGTTCAAGATGAAGCGCTGGATTCCTACCGTTATCATTCATGCGGTCGCTCTGGTTGTCGCGCTGCTCATCCAGCCGTGGACTTCCCAGTGGATGGATATGGTTTCGATTTATGTGCTCCCGATCGGCGCGTTTACTGCCGGCATCATGTACTTCTGGGTCATGAAGAAAGATACGGCACTGGCCGCCGCGCAGCTGGGGTCCGACAAACCTCTGATGAAGTGGTTCTATCCGTTCGGACGATATGTATTTGTCCCGCTGTGCGTGCTGTGTTTTGTGCTCGGCATCGCTTGGGGCGGCATCGGCTGATCCCGTAACTGGAAAAAAATAATCGCTCCCCTTCCCACGGGAATTGCCCGCCGCCTGTTGCAGACGGCGGGCAATTCATGTTATACTAATGAAACAAATGGAACGGAACATGAGGAATGAAGGAGAAAAAGATGAATTCGGATCTGCGCGATAAGATATCTACTGCGGCAACTGCCGTTGAGATTGTTTTGGGTCTGATCATCCTGCTGGCCTGTGTCATCGGCAGTATAGGCTTGGTATGTACGACGGAAATGGATCAGATGCTGCATGTGCCGGAGTATTTTCAGGAGCGTTTGAGTGACGCGTGCCTGATTATCATCGGCATTGAGCTGATTAAGATGATCACCAGCTATACGATCGACTCGGTGGTTGATGTGATGCTGCTTGCGATCGCCCGTCAGATGGTTGTGGAGCATACGACGCCTTTGGAAAATCTGTTGGCAGTATTGTCTGTTGGCGTATTGTTTGTTATTCGAAAGTATTTGTATATTTCGCATTTGGATCGCCGCAAGAGAAGAAAAAAGGACATTGAAGAGGATGTCCGTGCGGAAGTGTATGGATTCACGGTACGCAGAAAAGAAGAGAGAGCGGAGGAAGGCCGTCCCTGAGGGGACGGCCTTCGCCGTATTTACCGGCTTGTGACATAAAAGCGCACGCCGGTTTTTGTGTTTTCTGCATGGCAGGTCAGCCCATGCAGCGTAAGGATCTTCTGCGTGATCGCAAGACCTAAGCCATGCCCGCCCGCGCGGTCTCTTGCCTTGTCGCCGCGGTAGAACATTTCAAACAGGCGTGGCAGCTCGCTTTCCGGGATGGGGGCGCAGTCGTTTTCGACGGAGAAGGGCGGCCCGCCGCTTTTGCGCAGCGTGACAGTGACGCGCCCGCCTTCGGGCGAGTATTTTGCGGCGTTTTCGAGTAGGCAGCCGAATGCGCGGCGCAGCAGCGTTTCGTCGCCGCGGATGCGCACACCGGACGCGATATCCACGGTCAGGCGGCGGTGCTCAAACAGCGGTGCGTATTCGTCCACAAGGCTGTGGACGAGGGCGGAAAGGTCGATCGTGGTGCGGTGTTCCAGCTCAGCTGTGCGGTCAAGGCGGGTGTAGTCGAGCATTTCGCGCACCAGACTGTTCATACGGCCGGTCTCCTGCTCGATCGCGGCGAGGTAGCGCGCGTTTTCCGCGGGCGAAATGTCCTGCGCGATGGCCTCGGCGTAGCCGCCGATCAGCGCGAGCGGGGTCTTGAGGTCGTGGCTCGCCGCGGCGACGAACTGCTGCCGCTTGTCCTCGAGGTCGCGCTCGCTGTCCCAGCGCTGGTGTAGGTCGCCCGCCATGTCTGCGAGCGCACGGTTTAGGTCGCCGATCTCGTCACCGCGGACGGTGTCGGGATGAAAGGCGTCGAATTCAAGGTGCGCAACGTGCTGTGCCTGCCGAGTGGTTTCCCACAGGGGGTGCGTGACCGTGTGCCGGATTTGCCGGTGTAGCAGCCACAGAGACAGTGCTAGCAACGCGAGTGTTAACGCAATCGTGCCGCCTATGCGGCTGAGAATAGCGACAGTACAGTTGCTGGTGGTAGCGCTGAGCACATAAAACGCGCCGTAGTCACGGTAATGCCCTACAGTATTGGGCGTAAGCAGGATGCCGCCTGTGCTGGTCGGATCGATGTGCTGCAGAAATGTGCGGGAAAAGAGCTGGTTTTCCAAAATATCATCCTCATAGGCATAGCTGCCAATGATGGAACATTGGTCACGTTCTTCGATTGGAACGGGGGAGCGGTAAACGCGACCGCCGCGGGTGATGATCCGATTCGGGAAAAAGATGCCGCTTTGTGAGCGGACACCGTAGGCGGTCAATGCTTCGCTTTCGGCCAGTTCTCTCAACGTGCGGATGTTCTCTTCAGAAAAATGCCCAATATCGATTGCAAAAGAGATTTTCGAGGCATCCTCTGCAATCAGGGTGAAAAACGGCGGCATATAATAATAGACGGTACTTTGTGGGTCATAGATAGACAGTGCAACCGGAAGATTTGGATCGGAATAGCCCGCTTTGTACAAGCGTTCGCGCATCAGCCAGTATTCGTCCGAGCCAGCGGTGGGCATATCTTCGAGGGAGGTATAGCCTGCTTGCCGCAGCCAATCTCCCGCATTCAGACACTGATACACACACAGGTTAAATTGATTGGAGATATAGGAATCCCGTGTCACACGCCAGACATGATGCAGCGGGAACGCGGTTGTCACTGTCAGCAGCAATACCGCGAGCGCGGTCAGCCTTGTTGCAATGCTGCGCCGCAGCCAGAATGCTTTGAGCATTTTCATCACGATCCCCCCAATCGGTACCCCTTGCCGTAGACCGCCTTGATGTGCTGCGCGGCCGTGCCGAGGGCTTTGCGCAGGCTCGCCACATGGCGGTCCACCATGCGCTCGTCGCCGTCAAAATCCACGCCCCACACGCGCTCGATCAGCAGATCGCGCGATACCGTGCGCCCCTGCTCGCGCAGCAGTAGCTCGAGAATTTGCGCCTCCTTGGGGCGCAAAGACACCGGCGCGCCGTCCACCGTGACCGCGTGTGTCGCGGTGTCCAGCAGAATGCTGGCGTAGCCCAGCTCGGTTTCGCCCAGCCGCAGGCCGCGCGCCCGGCGCATGAGCGCCTGCGCCTTGGCGACCAGCACGGGAAAGGAAAACGGCTTTGTGACATAATCATCCGCGCCCGCGCGGAAGCCCGCGAGTGTGTCGCCTCCTGTCCGAGCGCAGTGACAAAGATCACTGGCACATCGCTTTCGCGCCGCACCGCCTGACAAACCTCCAGTCCGTTCAGCTGCGGCATCATCACGTCCAGTACCAGCAGGTCGAAACTGCGTTCCTGCGCGAGTGTGAGCGCCTGCTCGCCGTCATAGGCTGGGGTGACGCGCACGCCCGCCGCGCGGAAAAAGTCCTGCATGAGCGCAGAGAGTGCCCTGTCGTCCTCCGCCAGAAGAATGTGTCCCGCCATGTTCATCCCCTCCTTTTCTTGCTTTCAGTATAGCATGGAATTGTCCGAATTTTATCCGCGCATCAAAAAAAACAGCCTGCCGGATGGCAGGCTGTTTGCGTTTGGGATGGCGTTATTTGGCAGGGGGAATCTCACCCACACCGTTTAAGATATAATGCGGCCGGTAAGCGTAGTTTTCCACATCGGCGCGTGTGGTGCAGCCGGACAGCACCAGCACAGTGTCCAGACCGGTTTCGATGCCCGCGACAATATCGGTATCCATGCGGTCGCCCACCATGACGGCTTCATGCGAGTGCACGCCCAGCAGGCGCAGACCGGTGCGCATCATCAGCGGATTGGGCTTGCCAACATAATATGCCGTCTTGCCGGTCGCAAGCTCGATCGGCGCAACCAGCGCGCGGCAGGCCGGGATGATGCCCTGCTCGGACGGGCCGGTCAGGTCGGAGTTGGTCGCAATCAGGCGCGCGCCCTTGTTGACCAGATCGACCGCCTTGAGGATGGTCTGATAGTTATAGGTGTTGGTTTCGCCCGCAATGACATAGTCCGGGTCAACGTCGTTCATCACAATGCCCGCTTCGTACAGCGCGCCGACCAGACCGGGGGCGCCGATGACATAGGCGGAAGCGCCGGGCTTCTGGCTGGCGACAAACTTGGCGGTTGCCAGCGCGGAGGTGTAGAAGTGTTCCTCGCCGATCTCCAGTCCCATGCGGGCGAGCTTTTGCTGCAATTCGAGCGGCGAGCGCTCGGACGAGTTGGTCAAAAACAAAAAGCTCTTGTTTTCCTTTTGCAGCCAGTCAACAAATTCGGTTACGCCTTCCAGCAGACGGTTGCCGTGATAGATGACACCGTCCATATCGCAAATAAAACCTTTTTTCTCACGAAGCAATTCCAGTGTTTCGCTCATTTCGGTTCTCCTTTCGCTTATGATACACTACTTCTATTATGCGGAGTGTACGGCGGTTTCGTCAAGAGAAAAAAGTTTTGCAGGTGTTAAATAACTGTAAAGGATAGAGGCTTTGCGCGGGCGCACAAAGCGTGATATACTGTTAGTGAATCGAGGAAATGGAGAATGGAAAATGGCAATCAGCAAAGCCATGCGTGCTGCGCTGCACGCACTGAGTTATACGGCGAATATTGACGTAGGAAAGACCTATCGGGTAGAGCGTGCAGTGCGTGGCCTGCGCACACCGCTGGCGCCGCTTTACCATCTGTGGGATCATAAAATCGAGCGGGAGGG
>DXDZ01000001.1 GCA_019115185.1 Candidatus Agathobaculum merdipullorum | reverse complement strand
TTCGGCCTTTGCGATGCTGGATACCCCAAATCCGTGGCTGGTCTGCCGGGCCGACGATGCGGATGAGGTGCAGGAACTGGTCGAAAATCTGCAAACCGGGTTGCAAACGCGGTTTCCCAACCGCACGGTCGCGGCCGGGATTGGTGGACAGGTCCCGGAGCTGAAACGGCTGGCAAACAGCCTGAAACAGGCGCGGGCCGCCCTGCGCTGGGGCAAAAGTCAGGCGCTGAACCGGGCCAGTTACGACGACATGGGCTTTTTCCGCCTGCTGCTCGAGGTACCGAGCCATGCCTTTTTGGAGAACTATGTGCGCGAGCAGTTGGGCGCTGTGCTGGACTACGACACCCAGCATGGCAGTGACTTTGCGCAGACCTTATATCTGTATCTGGTGTATCAGGGCAGCATCCAGTCTATTGCGGCGCAGTCGTTTTTCCACCGCAACACGATCAGCCACCGCATTGCCATTCTGCGCGACAAACTAGGCTATCGCTTAGACGACCCGGCGGCCTGTTTTCAGCTACTCACCGCCTTTCAGATTCGGGATTTCCTGCACACGTGCGCACAGCCATTTGCCTAAAAAACGCCCTCATCCCCGCTTGTCTCAAATAAAACAATAATCCGAACGTGTCTTCCAAGAAGAATACGTTCGGATTATTGTTATCTGGTACGCCATCCGTTTGAAATACATATCAGGCAGTCAGGAGAGAGTGACGACATAGCCGCGTTCTTTGCTTATTCCTCCATTTGTTCCGCTATCGTGCAGAATAGTCGGTAGAGTGCGTCGCCACTTGTTGCCAGCGCGCGGACGCACACACCCCGCACAGTCCGGCTCGCGCCGACGAGTCCGCCCGGCAATGCGTCTGCCCGACGCGCTGCTTTCAGCACACGCTCCTCCCATGCTGGCCCATAGGCATACAGCAGCCCCTGATGAGTCATGCTCTGCCATTGCCCCAGACCGGTATGATCGATATACGCAGGCTGGAGCCGCGTATGATCGGCAAAGGCCAATCGGCCGTCTATCGTCACCTGAAGGTGGCTATCCAAGCGCCGCATCTGGAATTTTTCACCCCGTCCAGCGCGACCACATGCCACAATTTCTGCGTAAGCAAACCGACAGTCTTGCGCCAAAGACACCTGCGTTTGGCTGCGGAGATCGCTGCCCGCAAATGGGATGATTGGCTGTGGCAGAAAACGTACGTACGCGCCTTGATCTACCTGTAAGCGGATATGCCGTGAAACATGACCTTCGCCGGTGTTGAACACCTTTTCATATCCCTGCGTGTAGACTGCGGCGTTCGAACCGGATTCAAACCGATATTCTGCCTCCAGCGTATCGCCCGCGAGCAACCCTGCCGACGCTGCCATAACCATGATATCAGCACGGTCGCCACGTATGAACGGGCGCATAATCTTATAGGGTGCGGTGCAAAACACATCCTCCACACGTGTGCAGCCATTCCGCGCGGCCGTTTGCAGATACAGACGGCTGTCCATCATCTGTCCTCGAACAGCACGTCTGTCTGAATCCAGCGTACTACCTCATCCAATCCCTCTCCGCTGACCAGATTGGTAAACAAAAATTTGCGCCCTTCGCGCATCCGTTCGCTGTCGCGTGCCATCACTTCCAGACTTGCGCCAACCAGCGGGGCAAGATCGGTTTTGTTGATAACCAGCAAATCGCTGCGCGTCACACCCGGTCCGCCCTTGCGCGGGATCTTTTCGCCCTGCGCCACGTCGATGACATAAATAGATGCGTCGGCCAGATCCGGGCTGAAGGTAGCGGACAGGTTATCGCCGCCCGACTCGATGAAGATAATCTGCACATCCGGAAAGCGCTCGACCATCTCATCGACTGCCTCCAGATTCATCGAGCAATCCTCACGGATGGCCGTGTGCGGACAGCCGCCGGTCTCCACGCCCATGATACGCTCGGGCGGCAGGCAGGAGTTGCGCGTCAGAAATTCGGCATCCTCTTTGGTGTAAATATCGTTTGTGATGACGCAGATGCTGTATTGTCCGCTCATGCGCCGCGTCAGGCGCTCGATCAGCGCGGTCTTTCCTGCACCGACCGGACCGCCGATCCCAATTTTGATATAACCCATTGTTCTCTCTCCTTAGCTCATGTAAAGTCTGCTATACAGGGTTTCGTGCTGCATAGCCAGAATATCAAATGCCGGGCCGCTGGCGCCCAAATCCTCCTGCGTGATTGTCAGCGCAGATTGCACCGCTGGCAGAAGCGCTGGCAGGTGTTCGCGCAGCACGCGCTGGGCCTCCAGCTGACGCAGCGGCACACATTTTGCCGCGTGCGTGGTCATGGCACTCAGCAGAGAATAGCCGTAGATTGTCAGCGCTTCCTGTGCATTCACACCATGCCCAGCGGCAAACAGACCAACTGCAATCGGATGCTGGCCAGTGCAGTCACCCTGCCGAATATGCGCATAATACGCTTCCAGCACTGGCAGCGGTGCAATCTGTCCGGCCGCCTTGAGTAGCCGCATGCACAGCTTTGCACTGCCTTGCCGCACTTCCTTCGGCGCGCGCAACGCGGTATACAGCTGATCGAGTGATATCCACGCCGCCTTGTCATCCGCATTTTGCATCGCAAGCGCCATCGCGCCCAGTTCCTGATAAGGTGCCACAGCCAGATAATCGGTCAGGTACTTCCCTAATTGCTCCGCCGAGTCGATCAAGCCGCGCTGCACAAAGGTTTCCAGCCCGTTCGACAGCGTAAACGCGCCGATTGGGAACAGGCTGTCGCAGATTTGCAGCATGTACAGCCGCCGCAGCTCATCCATGGGCGTGGCTATGGGTGTGGTCGTGCGCATGGTGATGTTCGCCTGTGCCGTGTGCACGGCAAGCTACATGATCGGAGAAGTCCGCAAGAACCTGTTTGGCATCAAACCCCAACCGCTGCAAATACAGCAGCGTCGGCTCATCATAGGGGACGCTGACTGTATGCTCCTCGATCTGGAGCGGCAGATGGCGGTTGCCCAACTCAAAGCACAGCCGACCCATTTCCTGCATAGTAGAAACCTGCGTTTGAATGAGCGGTGCGGGCGCGACCTCCACCACATAGATTTTGCCGTTTTGTTCGGCCAGTACATCGCCCGCGTGCAGCGGCACACCAACGCAGATGCCCAGTTCCGTGCCGTCCGCCGCCGTTTTGGCGATACGCTTTTTTTCGGTTTCAAACCACGCGAACACTACGGGGACGACCTCACCAGTCGGGTGCTGACCGTTCAGATTTCCTAATATTTTATCTGCTATCACAGGTCTTTTCCTCCTTAAAACAGAAAATATCGCTGGGCGAGTGCCAGCTTGGAAAACGGCTCGCAGGTGACCGGCTTACCGTCCACTGTTACCGTATAGGTTTCCGGATCAACCCGCACATCCGCAATCACGTCGTTGTGCCGCATATCGCGCTTGCCGATATTTCGGCAATGTGACACGGGCAGCACCGCGCGCTTGAGACCGAGCTTCCCTGCGATGTCATGCTCATAGGCATAGCGCGACACAAATGTGACGCAGGACGCCGACAGCATCTTGCCGTGCGCGCCGAACATATCGGTATAGACCACGGGTTCGGGCGTCGGGATGGAGGCGTTGGCATCGCCCATTCGAGCAGCCGCAATTACGCCCGATTTGAGCACTATTTCCGGCTTTGCGCCGAACATGCCAGGCTGCCAGAGTACAAGGTCGGCCAGCTTACCCACCTCGACCGAGCCAACATAATCGGAAATGCCGTGCGTGATGGCAGGATTGATGGTGTATTTGGAAATGTAGCGCTTGACGCGCGCGTTGTCGCTGCGTTCACTGTCGCCCTCGAGCGGGCCGCGCTGCTTTTTCATCTTATCCGCCGCCTGCCAAGTGCGTGTGATCACCTCTCCCACGCGCCCCATCGCCTGTGAATC